>MGTY01000009.1:836-77986 GCA_001799695.1 Elusimicrobia bacterium GWA2_69_24 | reverse complement strand
GGGCGCCATGAAGAGCGCCCCCGACAGCCAGACGAAAAGGTAACGCCCCACGCCGCGTCTCACTTGGAGGGCACGCGCTCCAGGGTCCGGACCAGGAAATCCCAGAACCGCTGTACGGTCGGGATCTCCACGAATTCGTCGGGCGAGTGCGGGAACTTGAGGGTGGCGCCGCAGGAGACGGAGTCCAGGCCCGGATATTTCGCGCCGATGATGCCGCATTCGAGCCCGCCGTGGGTGGCGGCTACGCGGATGTCCCGGCCCCGCATCTCGCGGTAGGTCCCCTGCATGGCCTTGAGGATCGGGGAATGCACGTTGGGGGTCCAGCCGGGGTAGGAGCCGGAGTGCTTCACCTCGGCGCCCGCCAGTTCGAAGGCGCTGCGGATCATGTTGGCGATGTCGACCTTGCGGGTATCCACCGAACTCCGGGTCATGCAGGTGATGCGGACCGCGCCGCCCTCGGTCTTCACGATGGCGAGGTTGTTGGAGGTCTCCACGACCGTGGGCATGTCCCGGATCATGGCGAAGGCGCCGTGCGGGCAGGCGTAGATGCTCGAGAGCACCGCTTGCGTCGTAGCGCGGGACATGGCGCCGCTGGCCGCGCCCTGAGGGGTGACGACGACCTTCCAGTCCGGGTCCACGGCCCGGATCTCGTCGGCGATCTCCTGGGCGACGGCCGCGATCCGGCGCCGCAGAGCCGCCTCGTCCTGCGCCGACACCGCGACGACCGCGGCGCAGTCGCGCGGAATGGCGTTGCGCAGGTCCCCCCCGTCGAGCTTCACCAAGCGCAGATCCGTCTCGCGCAGGGCTTCGTAGAGGATGCGGACCATGACCTTGTTCGAGTTCCCGCGGCCCAGGGCGATGTCCACGCCCGAGTGCCCGCCCTTGAGGTCGAGGACCTCCACCTTGAACGCCAGGGCGCCGGCGGCTACCGGCTCCTCGGGCGCCGGGATCGCCGCGACGGTGTCGATGCCCCCGGCGCAGCCGATGCAGAGCTCGTCCTCGTCCTCCGAATCCATGTTGATCAGGATCTGGCCCCGCAGGACGCCGGGCTTGAGCTCGTTGGCGCCGGTCATGCCCGCTTCCTCGTCCACCGTGATGAGGGCCTCGATGGGACCGTGGGACAGGTCCTTGGCCTCGAGGACGGCCATCGCCGCCGCCACCCCGATGCCGTTGTCGGCCCCCAGGGTGGTGCCGGTGGCGGTGACCCGCTCCCCCACGATGCGGACCTGGATGGGATCCTTCGTGAAATCGTGCCGGACCTCGCGGTTCTTCTGCGGGACCATGTCCATGTGCCCCTGCAGGATCACCCCCACCCGGCCTTCCATGCCCGGGGTCGCCGGCTTGCGGATGACGACGTTGCCGACGTGGTCCACCACGGTCTCCAGCCCCAGCTTGCGGCCGAACTCGGCGAGGAACTTCGAGATCGCGGCCTCGTGCTTGGAGGGGTGCGGGATCGCGCAGATATCCTGAAAATGCCGCCAAACGGCCGAAGGCTTCAGGGTGCTGAGGTCGGTCGACATGGGTTCCCCCTTTTACGGCTAGGCGGAGGCCGTTTTCGCGGCGCCGCGCTGGATGTACTGCATCACCTTGCCGATGCTGTAGGACTCGTGCCCTGGGGGCAATAGCGCCAGCATCTTACGGACGCCGTCCAGATCGTCGCCCAGGGTCACCACGGGCGGTTCCACGTAGCCGCCGGTCCGCACCTGCGGGAGCCCGGCGGTGGCGAGCAGTCCGTTGCACAGGCAGGCCCTTCCGACCGTGTTCTGGACCTTGCCGCCCTTGCGCACGAATTCCTGGACCGGCTCCGCCGGGCAGCGGAAGCCGAGCTCTCCTTCGGGAGTGATGTAGCCGGACTGGAGATGGCCCAGGTCGCAGATGCGCTTGCGCGCGGCGTAGACGGCGGGGTCCGACAGCGTTCCGGGGACCTGCGCCACCTTGAAGGGGAAGCCGCTGGGGGATATGCGCGGGTCGGCGACCACCGTGAGCTTGTTCTCGGCGACCAGCTTCAGGACTTGCGCCCGCAGTTCCCGGGCCATGCCGGATTGGGCGCTGAGCGCGGCCGCGGTCCCGAACTGGATGCCGGCGGCGCCGCGCGACAGGGCCCCGCGCAGGCGCTCGGGTCCGCCGTACAGCCCGGCCAGCCAGAACGGCAGGCCCAGGCCCGCGATGGCGCCGATGTCCGCGCGGTCGTCCTCGGTGTAGACCACGGTGGGTTCGCCCTGCGCGTTGAAGGACTTGCGGCCCGGAGGCGCGTTGTGGCCCCCGGCTTCCGGCCCCTCGACCACGAAGCCGTAGGGACGGGTCTGGGGATTGCCGGCCAAGGCCTCAGCCAGCACGAAGGAGGAGACGATGGCCAGGAATTTGGGGCGGTTCATGGGAGCGACGGCGTCCCCCACCAAGGTGCGCGGGCGGACCAAGGCGGCGAAACCGCCGTTATCGTTGCCCGCGCCGTACACGCGCAAAGGGAGGGAGGTGTCCTCGTGGCGGGAGAGGCGGTCGATCATTCCGGGGAGCTCCGAGGGGCTCCCGGCGCCCACCACCACGTAATCCACCCCGGCCAGCATGGCCCCGTACAACCCCCACGGCAGGGGCCGCTCGATCTTGCGCAGGTAGTTGATGCCGACCTTGCCGCCGTGGCCTTCCTTGGCCAGCCAGACTTCGGCGAAATTGGAGGCGACCGTGAGAACCTGGGCATCGAGGGTCGGCTCCAGGGACACGACGCCTCCGGCCGGCCGGCCGGGGACGCGGCTCCAATTCCCCATGGGCATGTTCAGGAACGGCTTGCCGGCGGGCTTGCCGCCCTCGATGAAGAAGCGCGCCAGCAGGCGCTGGATGGGCTCGTTCAGGGAAGGCCGGAGCCGGACCAGCTCGGCGAAGGCGCGGCGGACGTGTCCCCCCGGGTCGCCTTGCTGCAGCACCCGGGCACAGACGCTGTCGAGGGCGGTGCCGGACACCACGCCTATCCCGCCCTGGAGCGCGACGATGCGGGCCATGACCCACCAGGATATCCAGGCCCCCATCCCCCCGCAGATGATCATCGGGTCCGCGGGAACGCTCATTTGCTTGACGGCCGAACCATCGCCCTAGCCCCTCCCTCCCCAGGCCCCCCTGGTGATGATATTATAGACAAAGGATACGCCCGCGGGAAAGACATCCGTTGCTCCCACTTAAGGATTCCGTCGGCGCCGCCGGGCGCTAGGGTAGTGAGTAGCCGGGGTCCAGGCACCATAACAGGATTTGTGAATCCGTTCCACACGCTGGATACCGGCTGGCGCCGGTATGACGGCTTTTCAAATGTAAAGAAGCGTTGACTCACTACACTGGTCCCTCGGAAATCCCTACCGCAGGCCGACGGTCTGGTCGGAGTTGTAGGTTGGCGTCTGTTCCCGGTTCTGCCGTCGCGCCTCGTCCTGAACGTGGGGGCCCAGGTAGTCGAACAGGCTCTGGGTGGTGATGTTCCCCGACTTGTCCTTGGCCTCGCCGTTCAATCCTTTCAGCAGGAAGTAGGTGAACATGCCGTGGTAGGCGTCCGGCACGCTGGAGGTGATCTCGTTGGCCGAGGCCGCGGTAAGGAGCGCGATCCTCCCGAAGGCAGGGCTCTTGTCGATGTCCACCTTGTTGACGAGCGGCCGGGCGCCCTGGGCCAGGACCGAGCGCCCGCCCGCGCCGGAGAAGCAGGCGTCCAGCGCCACGATGACTTCCTTGGCCGGCAGGGCGGCCAGGGACTTGTAGAGCCGTTTCACCGGGAACGCGGTGTCGGACAGGAAGGCCGGGTCGCCGTCCCACGGGACCAGGAACGCCTCCCCGGTCTTGGGGTCCGGGGCCCCGTGCCCCGAGTAGAAGAAGAACACCCGGCTGGTGGACTTGACGTTCTTGGGCAGCCACGACTCGAGGTACTTCTTGAACGAAGTGTAGCTCGCCTGCGGGCCGGCCAGATGGATGATGTTGCGGCGCGGCACGCCCAGGGCCTCCATATGGGTGACCACGGCCGCCGCGTCGCGTTCGGCGTTGTCGGCCTTGGGGATGGAGTTGTAGTTCTCGATGCCGATGACCAGGGCGAAGTCGTCCTCGTGGAGCGGGGATTTGTATTTGGCCAGGACCGGGGAAGGCGGCAGGGCCGGGGTCAGGTCCGCCTCGGCGGCGGCGCGCTGGACTCCCACCCGGGTATTCTTGGGCAGGGCGGCCACCGCCAGAGGCTTGAGGCCCTTGAGCTCCCAGACCGAGAGGGAGCCGTTGTTGGCGAGGCCGGCGAGCCAGCGGCCGTCCCGGCTGAGCGCGACGGCGAGGACGTCGGAATCCTGCGGAAAGCTGGCGACCTCGCTCTTGCGCTCCGCGTCCCATAGCCGGATGGTCCGGTCCTTGCTGCCCGAGGCGGCCAGGCGGCCGCCTCCGTCCACGGCCACGGCCACGATCTCCTGGGAGTGGCCGGAGAGGGTCGCGACCTCGTCCCCGGTCGAAGCGCTGCGGAGCTTCACGAGATAGTTCCAGGAGGGCGGGCCCGCGCGCGAGCGCCGGTTGGAGTCGTTGCTCTTCACCTCGGTGAGCCCCATGGCGAAGACATCGGAGGCGGCCGAGAAGGCGACGGCCGTGATGTCCCCGTAGCGGCTCTGGGATTCCGAGAGGTTGCGCCGCTCCTTCCTCCCGACCACGTCCCATAGGCGCACCGATTTATCGTCGCTCGCCGAGATGAGTCCCGCGCCGTCCGGGGAGAAGGCCAGAGCGAGTATGCGTCCCTCGTGGCCCTTGAGCTTGCCCTGGGCCTTGCCGAACTTGGCGCTGAAGAGGTCGATGTTGCCGCCGTCGTCGCCCGAGGCGACCGTCCCGTTGTCCGGGCTGAAGGCCACGGCCCCGGCCCCCTTGGCGATGCCCTCGAGGGTCTGCAGGGCCCGGCCGGTGCCCAGCTCGATGACCGTGACGTTCCGGTCATCCGAAGCGGCGGCCAGGGTCTTCCCGTTGGGAGCGACCGCCACGGCCCGGATGCGTCCGCTCGCGGCGTCGAAAGCCCCGAGCTGGGTGCCCTTCTCCACGTCCCATAGGGTCAGGGTCCGGCCGTCGCCGAAGGACACGAGGCTTGCGCCGGGGCCGAAGGCCATGCGCCGGGTGCCCCGGGTGGTCTTCAAGACCTGGGTGAGCTCGTAGGTGACGCCTTCGGAATGCGCCGGCCAGGGGGCCAGGACGCCCGCCAGCGCCGCCAGAACCGCGATCACGGACCCTTGGGATCTCCTCATGGGAACAGTATATCGAATTTTCAGCCCCCCCTATCGCAGCTCGGTGAACCGGGAAAGGTCGGGCATGTAGACCCGGGGCTTCACGCGGATGACCTTCCGGTCCAGGCGCAGGTCCGCGCGGACGGCGCGGGAGAGCCCGGACCCCGGGGCGAAAGCCAGCAGGCAGTGGGCGGCGGCCCCGGGGCGGATGATCCCGGGGTCGCAACGGTAGACCCGCCCCCCCTCGCGCAGTTCCCAGCCCGAACCCGGGTCGCGGGAATCCGCCGGGGCCTCCCCCTTCTCCCCGGCGCGGCCGGCGGCCACGACCTCCTCATCCCGCCGCCTGGGTATGTGGAGGTTCAGGCTGGTGGAATCGTCCGGCTCGGAGGCGGCGGCCCCCTCCGCCAGCCACAGGCGGAACATCCCACGGCCGAGGAACAGCCGGGCCGGCGCGCGCCCCAGGTTGCGCACCTCCAGCCCCGCGAGTTCCGGCCAGCACCCGCCCGGTTCCCGGGCGGCGGCGCGCAGCGCATCGGCCCGCCGCCGGATCTCCGCGGCGTCCAGGAATTCACCGTCCGCCTCCGCGCGCCGGTCGATGAGGCTCTCCAGGGAGGTGACCGCGATCCGGACCGAGCAGCCGAGATGCCAGAAGAAGGCCTTCTCGTCCTTGAGGACGATCCGGCGCCGCCCGGTCCTGCCGATCTCGTCCCACACCAGGGCGTCCCGCGCGGATTCGCCGTCCGCATGGTCGAGCATCCCCAAGGTGCTCGCGCAATAGTCCCAGAGGGGGTGCCGGCTCTCGATGAGCAGGGCCTCGTCGCCCTCGCGCTCGATCGCCGAACGCAAGAGGTCCGTCAGGCCCTCGGCCAAGCGGTCGCGGATGGGGGCCCGCGAGGCCGGGTCCTCGCGATCATACCCGCCGTGGTCGAACGCCGCGATGCGCGCCGCCATCCCGGCGAGCGCCGCGCGGGTCGGGCCCGCCGCCGGGAGTCCCGGGTGGTCCAAGCATTCCCCGATCCAATCCGACGCCCCATGGAGGAAGGAAGTGAAGCGCATGCCGCAGTCGCAGGTCCGCGCCCGGTGCAGGGCGAAAGCCAGCTCCCGCAGGAGAGGCCGGATGCTGCCCTCCGCCCGCGCGGGAGGGAGCTCCGACCGCGCCTTCTCCAGCGCCTGGTAGAGCCGTCCGGGGTCGAACGGCTTGACGAGGACGTCAGCCGCCCCCCGGCGCAGGGCGGCGACGGAGACCCCGTTCCCGAAGCACGAGTTGCTCAGGACGACGATGGGCACCCGCGGGATGCGCGGGTCGCAGCGGATGATGCGCATGAAGTTCAACCCCTGCGGCGGCCACCCCAGATCCAGGAGGATGAAGTCCGGCTGGGAGCCGCGCAGGACCCTCAGGGCTTCCACATCCGACCCCGCGCTCACGACCTTCATCCCGACCTCGGCGAACAGCGCCCTCAGGGAGTCCCGGGACCCCACGGAGCCGGAGACGAAGACCTTCTTCCCGGCCCAGGCCGCGCGCAAGGGCCCCAGCGCGGGGTCCCGAGCCGGGCGGTCGGGGGCCCGGAGGGCGTCGGCGATCATCCCCAGCATGGCCTTCACGTCGAAGGGCGTGGAGAGGACCCGGTGGGCGCCCAGGGCGTAGGCCTCCAGGAACACGTGGTCGGCGCTGGCGCTGTAGAATACGATCTTGGCCGATTTCTTGGGCGGGGCCTCGCGCAGGCGGCGGAGGACCTCCAGCCCGTCCATGAACGGCATCAGGTAATTCAATAAGACGACGTCCGGACCGAATGCGGGCAGGGCCTCCAGCCCCTCCCTGCCGTTGCAGGCGCAGGCGACCTCGCACCCCTCCCTTTCCAAAATGTATTGGAACAGGGTGCAGAGGTCGGGCTCGTCCTCCACCACGAGGATGCGCACGCCCGCCAGGGTCTCATTTACGGACATAGGGTTCCGCCGACAAAACCGAACTGCGGCAAGGGGTGGACCCGGGAGAGTCGCGCAGCGGGGGGTAGTCCGGCCTATTGATGAAAGTATAACGCCCATCCCCCTTTTTTCAAGGGCCCTTCGGATATGCTAGGATTCACCTGGCGGCAGGAAGCCATCTGCCAATCAGGGAGGCCTCATAATGAAGAAGTTCGTAACAATGATGTTCCTCGCAGCCGTGCTGGCGGCTCCGGTCGCCAAGGCGTTGGCGTTGGAAGCCCCGATTCAGAAGGGGAATCTGGAAGTCGCGGCTCTGGCATCCTATCAGAACACGGACCCGGATGAGGGCGATAAGAGCGGAACCTCACTGCTCGGCGGCAGCGTCGGGTACTTCATCACCCAGCCGCTGGAGGCCGGCTCCGCGTTCTACGTCTTGCAGACAGAGTCCGCCGGCAGCAAGATGACCTTCACCATGCTGTCGCCGTTCGTGAAGTGGCACTTCTTCCCCCACCCGAAGCTCGTCCCCTACGTGGGAACCGGCTTCACCGTGGGAAGCATCAAGTTCACGGGGTCCGACAACATCAGCATCGTGGGCTTCGGGATGAGCGGCGGCGCGGACTTCTTCCTTAAAGACAACCTTGCCATCGGCCCGGAACTCCGGTTCGACCGGCAGGTCATCTCGGTGTCTGGGATGGACGACTACGGCGCGAACAGCATCACCCTGCTCATGCAGGTGAAGGCGTACCTGTTCTAGATCAGGAACAGCCTGAGAACGGAAAAGCCCGCGGACCGGGATATCCTCCCGGGTCCGCGGGCTTTCCTTTTGCCGCGGTCTATCTGGGATTGGAGCCGCGCATGCGGTCCCGGGTCTGTTGCTGGAGGTCGCGCATCTTCTTGAGCTGTTCCTGCTGCTGGGACAGCTTCTTCTCCCGGGCCAGCTTCATCTTCTCGGCCACCTCGGGCTCGGCGAACAGGGAGGCGGCCTCCCCGAACTTCGTGACCGCCATGTCGTAGCGTCCCGCCGCGAAGGCCTTGTCTCCGAGGTCCAAGAGGACTTTGTACTGGCGGTAGACGAGCGGGTTGCGCCAGACCTTCACCTTCCCCCCTCCGTCGCCGGTCACCAGGAGCCGGTCCTCGGGCAGGAAGGCCGCGATCACGGGTCCGGGTCCGACCGCGGTCGTGAGCGCAGCCTCCCCCTGGGGCAGGCGCAGGACATGGAGGGCTCCGTCCGTGCCGCCCAGCACGGCCAGGTTGAGCTTCTCCGGGAAGGCGACCGAGACGGCCGAGGCGCCGCGGGCCTCCTTCTTCAGCTCCCCTTCGGCGCTCCAGAACTTGAGGCCCCCGTCCCGGCCGGCCGAGCAGAAATACTTGCCGTCCGGGGTGAAGGCGATGCCCAGGACCGGGGCGCCGTGGGCCGGGAAGGCCTTCAGCACCTTGCCCAGGGAGCCGGACCAATACTGCAGGGTGCCGTCCGCGTGTCCGGTCACGAAATGGAGCCGGTCCTTGGCGTAGCGCAGGGCCGTGACCGGGCTCTTCGAGTCGGAGCGGATGGGTTTTCCCGGCCGGAAGTCGGTCGCGGAGAAGGAGCGCAGTTCCCCCGAGCGTACCCCGACCAGGAGGGAGCGGCCGTCGACCGAGAAATCGATGAAGGATATGCCGGCCAGGCCCGTGGTCTGGCCCAGGAGCGCCCCTTTGAAAGTCGAGTAGAAGGACAGCGTCCCGGCCGCGTCCGCGAATGCCGCGACGGTCCCGTCCTTGGAAATGGCGGCGCCCAACACGGGCTGGGTGGAAGGCGCGGCCTCCAGGGTCTGCTGGTAGTCGGCCGCGGTCCAGGCCCTGACCTTCCCATCCCGCCCTCCCGAGGCGAAATAGTCGCCGGCGGGAGAGACCGCCACGGCTGACACCCCTTGGGAATGGGCGTCGAAGGAGCGCAGCAGGGCCTCGGACTCCATCTCAGCCCGGAGGGACCCCGGGACGGATAGGGCGACGACCGCCGACAGGACGCAGCTCAGCTTCATGGGATCCTCCGGATGGGACTACTTGTTCGGATTCTTGACGCGGGCGAGCACGTAGACCGAGCCCTTCTCCCCCACCAGCCCGGCATCGTCCCGCCAGGTCTCCACGACCTCGCTCCCCCGGAGCTCGGCGTCCATCTCGCTCTCGGAGAAGCTCACCAACCGGTCCTGATTCCCCGCGGTCCTATGGGCGTTGACGACGGTGTCGGAGAGGGTCTCCTTCACCGCGACCTTGATGCTCTTGGCGAGCTCCACGCGGGCGGCGTTCTTCGCGAAGTCGAGGGATTCCGCGGCGAAGAAGGTCCGCGGGGAGAAGCCTACGGCATAAACGAATTCACCCGTGGAGTCCTGGGGGATGGAACGCACCCAATCGGGGATGGCGGGAGGCGCCGCGGCGGCGCCTGGCCCCGGTGAACGACCCGGGGCGCAGGCGCACGCCGCGCACAGGAGGGCCATGCAGGCCCACCGACGACAAGGCACGGCGGAGGCCTTACTGGCCGACGCCCAGGATCGCGGCTTCGCGGGTCCGCTGCTTGTCGATCTCGGCGTCGAGGTTCGCTAGAGCCTCGTTGGCCTTTTCCTTGATCACGGCGCCGGCCTGGTCGCGGATGGCCTTCTTCACGCTTTCCTTGTACTTGTCGTACACGGCCGTGTTCAGGTCCATGCGGGCCAGGGAGTAGAAGGCGCCGGTGGCCGGGTCGTCCCAGCGGTCCACGACCTTGCAGTTGATCAGGGTGGCTTCGGAGACGCTCTTGGAGACGTAGCTGATGAGCTCGTCGGAACCCGCGGCGTCCGGCCGGAAGTAGTCGGTGTGCTGCTCCATGAAGTCCTTGGTCAAGGAGGCGACCTCGGTCTTCATCGTCTCGCCGACTTCCTGGCGGGCGCGGTTGTCCGACGCCTTGCGCTGGAGGGCGATGTTCGGCATGGCATTGGCCACGCCCACGCCGTAGATGACGGTCCCCATGTCGCCGGGGAAGGCGCCGCTGCCCTTCATGACCCACTCGGGCTTCGCGTTCGCGGCCAGAGCCGCTTTCTTCTCCTGGGTGCCCCCGCAGCCCATAGCCAGGACGAAGAGGCCCAGCGCCAACCAATTCACTCGCTTCATCGTGCCATCCTCCTTTGACGTCTGCGACAATGCTACCAAATTCGCGGCCTAGTTGACCTGCTTCTTGATGCGGTAGGCGAACACCCTCTGGGTCCACTTGGAGCGGTTCAGATTGGAGAGTTTGCGGGATATCCGGGAGCGGTCCCCCAGGTCCAGGACCTTGTAGGGGCCGACGTCGGCTTCCTTGGCTTCCTTGGTGGAGAACAGGGGATTGCCCTTGGTGAGGATGATGTGGAGATATTCGACCACCTCGTCCTTCCCGGAAGGCAGGGCGGCGATGACCTTCAGGTCGCGGAAGCCCGCCTTCTCCCCGGGATAACGGAAGACCTCGCCCGCCTTGAGCTTCTTGGGGGCGGGGAAATACTCGTTGGGATAGAGCAGCGCCGCGTTGTTCTCCGAATCCAGGGTGAGCAGCTGCACGTAGGCGTCCTGGGTGCTCCAGAAGCCCAGTTCCACCTCGTCGCCCTCGTAGAACTCCGAGGCGTTCATCCCCAGGCGCTTTCCCCCCGCCTCCTTGGCCTCCAATCGAATCTCAAAGGAAGGGTCGGGGTCTCCGTTGAAGCGGATGCCTCCCAGCACCCGCACGACGTACTTCATGGCGCCGCCGCCGATTGGAACGGGCGCCTGCGGCACCGTCTTCTCGATGTTCACCACACCCCCGGAGAAGGTGGTCATGTAGCTGGCCAGGAACTGCTGGGAGTTCTTGTCGGCCTGGACCTGGCTGTCCTCGAACATGGAGGTCACCGTCATGCGCTGCTTGAGCACCTTGTCGATGGCGTCCTGCTCGGCCTTCTTCTCGGCCTGGTCGGGGCTCTCGGTGCGGGAGGCGACATACTCGCCGGTCTCGTCGAACGGGATGTTCTCGTCGCGCGGGGCGCCCGGAGGCGCCGCCTGCGCGGGAACGGAGGCGCCCTCGGCGACCGGGGCCGCTTCCGGATCGCCGGCCGCCTCCTCGGCGGCGGCGGAGACGAGCCCCCAGCCCAGCGCGGCGGCGAGCAGGGTCTTCAGCATGGCGTCACCGGCCACCCTGCCGCCGGCGGAGCTGGTCGACGTTCTTCTGGTATTTCTTCTGGACCTTCTTGCGCAGCTTCTCCCGCTCGCCCTTGCGCTTCTCCGACTGCTTCTTCCACTTCTTGCGCAGCTTGGCGTCGTTTTTCATGTTCTCGCGAAAGCGTTCAGCGGACAGCCGGCGCAGTTCCAGCCGCTTCTCCCGGCTCAAGGTCTTCCAGTCCTGCCGGAGGACCTTCACGCGGTCGCGCAGGAACACGATCCGCGCGCGCGCCGGGATGAAGCGCTTGAGCGCCTGGGGCGGGAGCGGGGCGGCGGATTCGCGCACCGAGGTCTCCTGGTTGTTCTCCAGGGAGACCTCCGAGGAGTCCTCGTCCGTGCGGCCGACGGAGACCTTGCCCTCGTCGAATACTCCCACGTGCGTGTCGCCCTCCTCCTCCACCTGCATGGCGAACTCGGTGCCGCGCACGGCCGATACCGAGGTGGGGGTGCGGACGCGGAGCTTGTCGCGCATCATGAGCAGCTTGATCTTGGCCTTCAGGAGGCCGAAATTCAGCCCGAAGACGGAGTCGCTCTTCTTCGTGGACTCGATCTTGAGCTCCGAGCCGGGGCCCACCTCGATCACGCTGTCGGGGTCGAGCGCCACCTCCGCGGTCCCGTCGGAGCCGGTGCCGATGCGGTCACCCGGCTCCAGGGGCATGTCCTTCTCCGCCGGTATCCCGTCGGGGTCGTCGGCGGTGTAGACGATGACCTCCCCCTCGATCCGGGTGAGGCGGGCGTCCCAGGCGGATTCATCCGCGGCCGACGCGGGGAGAGCGGCCAGGACCATGGCGGCGCACAATGTCAGCAGGGCAAGGGGCTTCACGCTCATCTCAAGACCTCTCGCGCCCGGAGGGATAGGGCGGATCTTGCCCCCCTGCGGCGCCCAAGGGATGATAACACATCTCGGAGGCCCCGGGAGCAGCCGGGGATTTTTTCGCTTGACAGGCTCCGAGGGATATGCTCTAATTGTCCTTAGATAAGTTTTAAGATTCGAACCCGAAACAAGAAATGTCGGGACCGGCCCCTGGTGAGAACCAGGGGTTTTGTGTTTCCGGGAAAGCCTACTTGCCGCGCCCCCGCTCCACGATGAAGGTCCGGGGCTCTGTGACGGCGATCTCGTTGTCCTCGCCGAACACGCGGGCCACGATCACATGCTCCCCCTCGCCGTCGCACATCCAGTCATACCACCAATAACCGATCGCGGGGCGGCAGGGCAGCCAGGGACCCTTGTCGAGGGATATCTCGACGGGTCCCGGCAGGCGGGTCATGATCCGGAACGTGTATTCCTTGGCCGCGATGACTTCTTCGGCCTTGGGGTAGTGTACCGCGAGAGGCGCTTCTTCTTGCATCATGTTTGATCCTAGGGCGCTGGGTTATAGGGCCCTGCGTTGGTCATGCAACGAACCCGCCATCAGGCCATCACCGGCGCACGCGATAGCCGGATTTGGTCACGGTCATGATCCGACCGCCCTCCGGTTTCAGCTTTCGCCGCAGGCGAGCCACGTGCTGGTCGACGGTGCGGGCGTTGATGTCCGCCATCCGCTCGGCGCCCCAGAGCTTCTCCAATATGGCCTCGCGGGAGAGTATCTTCCCCTCCGCGTCCAACAGGAGCTTGAGCAGGTCGAATTCCCGCGGGGTCAGGTTCTTGGCCTTGCCCCGGACGCGGACCTCCCGCTTCTCGAGGTCGATGGCGATGCCTTCGGCGTCCCCCACCGCGCCGTCCTCGGGATGCGCGGCCAGGGCCGCGCGGCGCAGGTGCGCTTCCACCCGGGCCACCAGTTCGCCCATGGAGAAGGGCTTGGTGATGTAGTCGTCCCCCCCGATCTTGAGCCCGAGGATGCGGTCGACCTCGCTCACCTTGGCGGTGAGGAAGAGGATCGGAGCCTTGGTCTCCTGGCGGATGATGCGGCAGAACTCCAGCCCGTCCATCTGGGGCAGCATGATGTCGAGGAGGATGAGGTCCGGCTTCATCTGCCTGGCCAGCGCCAGGCCCGAGGCCGGCTCGCGCGCCGGAAAGACGCGGTAGCCGTGTTTCTCGAAGGTGATCTGCAGGAGCTTCAGCAGGTCCTGCTCATCCTCTACGATAAGGAGTTTTCCCTTCATCAATTCTCCATCCCGGGCTGGGGAAGGCTGTTTTTAGACCGGATATGTTAGCTATATTGGGGCGTTCTGCCAAGCAGGCTCCGTCAAATAAATGCTATAATCCTGCTAAGTAAGTCTGAAGCATCGGTCGGTCCCGGCTTCAAATCAGGGCTTACGGAGAAGGGAAGGTAGGAAGATGAAAGGCACAGTCAAGTGGTTCAATGATCAGAAGGGCTACGGATTCGTCACTCCGGAGGACGGCGGCAAGGACCTGTTCGTCCATCACTCCGCCATCCAGATGGAAGGCTTCAAGACCTTGGCGGAGAACCAGCAGGTCGAGTTCGATGTCGAGAACTCCGAAAAGGGTCCCCGGGCGGCTAACGTAAAGGCCCTATAAGCGACGCCGGCCGGGCCATAACCCCGGTCGAGCCGAAGGCCCGCGCGGCGCAGCGCCTCGCGGGCCTTCCCTTTTTCAGGTCTTGGGGGTGACTTCCAGGACCGGGCGCAGGCGGCATTCCGCGCCCAGACCGGCCACGAGGGCCCGGAAGGGCTCCACGGCCAGGCCCGGGACCTCAACGGCGGTGACGACGGTCTGCAGTCCGCCGCGGACGCAGCCCCGGATGAACTCCAGGACCGCCGAGAAGCCCTGTTCCCGGAACGCGGGCAGGGGGCGGTGCGTCCTGACCCACTCCGCGGGGTCGCTCGTGTTCAGGCTGACGGTCGCCGCGTCCAGCATCCGCGCGAGCTCGGGGGTGATGTCGCGCCCGTGGATGAGGCTCCCCAGCCCAACGGTGTTGAGCCGGATGAGGGACGCGCCCTTCCGCCGGAGGCCGGCGCAGATATCCGCCATGGCGTCCAGCCGGTAGGTGGGCTCTCCGAAGCCGCAGAACACGACTTCCCGGCCGGCGGCCTGGTCCCCGATGCGGTCGAGGATCTCCCGGGCCGGGGATTCGACCTCCAAACGCAGGTCGTAGCCCCGGTAGCCCATGTCCCAGGGCTTCTTGATGCAGAACACGCACGCGGTGGGACAGCGGTTGGTGATGTTCAGGTAGAGCGCGTCGCGGTAGCGATAGACCGTGTCTCCGATCATGCCGACTCGGCCTTGGGAGTCGGCCCCGTGAAGTACTCGACCAGCCGGCGCAGGTCCGGCGAGCCGGTCGGGAGCGCGGCCGGGGGCATGACCTTCATGCGCGCGCGGTAGCGCCGGGAGGCCCGGTAGAACGCGGCCAGGCCCTTGCGGTCGATGAACTGCAGCTTCTCGAGACTGACCACGACGTTCTGCCGGCCCCGCTCCAGGCTCTCGCGCATGCGGCGGCCGAGCTGCTCCCCGGTCTTCCCGTCGAGGGCGCCCTCCAAGTGGATCCAGGAGACGCCGCCGGCCGTCCGCGCCTGCCAGCGGACGCGGAGTTCGTTGGCGGAACCCTCCCGGATCTCCCCCAGCAGGCGCATGACCTTGGCCGGGAAGTATTCCCAATGGTACCGGGTGAGCCGGGGCGACGGATGCTGGAACCAGTCGAAGTTCAAGGTGAACCGGGTCCACAGGGCCGCTCCCACCGCGAGGAAGGCCAGGGCCTGCTCCCACAGCGTGGGCAGCCCCATCGTGAGGTGCAGCCGGCGCTCGAGCGCCCCCACCCAATTGCGGATGCGCGGGTTCGGAGCGAAGAGCCGGCACGCCAGCAGGATGGGGTAGGCGCGGCGGATGTCGTCGGCGAAGAATTTGGCCTTGCGGCGCAGGGCCACGCTCTCCGAGCGGCGCAGGGTCTCGTAGCCGCTCAGCCAAACGCGCAGGGAGCGGATGATGGACGGGCCCAGGCGCTGATAATCCTCTTCGAAGCACTCCCGCTGGGCGCCTTCGATATCCGCCGCCGACAAGGTCGGGTGCGTGACCATGGAGGTGAAGCCCGTGCAGTTGCGGAAGTACTTCTCCCGGTCCTCGGTGACGACCGGGCGCATGCGCCCCTCCGCCTCCATGCGGGTGTAGAAGGGGGTCCCCGGGGTGGGGCCGTAGATGAGGAACTGGGAGAGGGCGGGACGCAGGCGCAGGAGGCCGCGCAGCTCAGCCCGGATGACCTCGCGGTCCTGGTAGTCGAAGCCCACGATCATGGAGGACAGCACGAGGATGCCGTGCCGCTTCAGGTCCGGGAACAGGTCGCCCACGGAGCGGCCCTGCTGCTTTTCGTAGCCGGAACGCGTGCCCTCGTAGCCGATCCACAGGCCGTCGATGCCCATCTCGGCCAGTTCCCGGCAGCTGTACTGACTGAGGGCCTTGATGGAGGCGAAGGCGAAGATGGAGAAGGTCTTCTGGTTCTCCATCACGATCTTGTGGAACTCCATGGCGCGGCGCTTGTTGAGGAGGAAGTCCTCGTCGAGGACCGTGAACTGACGGACGCCCTTCTCTTCCTGGTAGCGGACCATCACGTCGTAGATGTCCCGGCCCGTCTCGAGCAGGCGGATGTGCTTGCGCTTGAAGAAATGCGAGGTGCAGCAGAAGTCGCAGCCGTTCGCGCAGCCCAGGCCCCCGAAGATCATGCCGGTCTTGGAGACCGGCAGGGAGAACACCTTCAGGGTGCTCACGATCAGGGGATGCTCGTACGGGAGCGGCCGCTCGGGCTCGCCCAGCAGGCGGCGCATGAAGGCGACGCCCTCCTCGCGGCAGATGAAGTCGCAGTGGGGCTTGAGCTCTTCGTCCGACAGGACGGTGCCGTAGCCCCCCAGGACGATCTTGGCCTGCGGCGCGTGCTCGCGGATCAGGGCGGTCATCTCCTTCATGCGGTGGAAGGTGGATAGGATGAAGGGGAGGCCGACGTAGTCGTAGCCCTTCTTGAGCTCCTTGATGAACTTGCGCTTGGTGGGATACTGCAGGACGGTGACCGGGGAATCGAGGTTCTGTCCGATGTATTCCAGCGAGAACTGGAGGTGCGTGGCGCGGGGGCTGAACATGCCCTGGGCGCGGGTCACCTGTCCGAAAAGGAGTTCATAGCCGACGCTCGGCCCATCCCCATGCGCCGGCCCCAGGGGCTGGCAGACGGAGGTCAAAAGGACTTTCTTGGGCATTCTGTGTTTTCCTCTCAAACGTACAGGGTCATTCTACGATAATTCCCCCCCCCATTTGACCGCAGGAACCGGCGCACGCCACCTCTTCCGGCCAGCTCTGGCCCAGGATGCAGAGCAATCCCCTCCGCTCCAGGTCTCGCTTGAGGATGGCGACCCGCTCCGGGGCGTCCTGGAACCAGCTCCGGGTCAGCCCATGCTCCTCGGACCGCCGGGTGGGGTGGATGGGAGACAGCTTCATGAGGAACCGCTCCGGGGAGAACACGCGCTCCAGCACGGCCGGGTCCAGCGGGACGTCCCTGCCCAGGGCGAAATTGAGCGTGATGCGGCGGTCTCCGGGGCGCACCCAATCCCGGCCGAAGGCCGCGATGTCCTCCAGGCTCCACTTGCGCACCGGGACCAGGGCCCGCCGGGCGTCCTCGTCCGTGGAATGGACGGAGAACTGGAGCTGGAACCTGCCCCCGGAGAAGTACCGGTCCTTGAGCGCGGCGAGCTTCGCGAAGAAATCGGCGCAGCGCGGGCTCTTGGGAGCCACGCTGGAGACGCTCGGGAGCAGTCCGGGCAGGAGCGTCGAGCGCCCCAGATGACCGAGGCACTCCAGCACGGCAGGGTTGAGGCTGGGCTCCCCCATGCGCGTGAAGCGGACCTTGATCTTGGCGGCCTCGTCCGGCCGGATCTCGGGATGGAAGGAAAGGGAGAGGCGGATCTGGGCCAGGAGCTCTTCCCCCGTCAGGTTGCCGTGATAGCCCTCCCCCCCCGCGTCGCACATGAGGCAGTTGACCGCGCAGCCGAACTGGGTGGAGACCATGATGACCCATTTCTCGCGCCGGGTCATGCCGGGCGGGGTCCCTTCCAAAAATTCGAACCAGTAGAACGGGTCCCCCGTGCGCTCCCCCCGGTAGAGTTCCGCCATGTCCCCGACGCTGCGCAGGCGGCGCACGGTCAGGGCCGGGGTGCGCACCTCCACCTCAAGAGCTCCGCCGCCGCGCGAGGCCCCGCCGGCCGATGAGCTCCTGCGTCCGGCAGGAGCAGTAGTACACGGAGAGGGTCCGGGCGCGGCGCAGGGAGAACAGGAGGAGGCGCAGGGCGGCCTCCTCTCCCTCCGCGGTCGGCATCCAGGTGAGGTCCGCGGAGCGGGACTTGGCGCTGAACCCGGACGCGGCCACGCCCGGGGCGTTCTCGCGGCAGGCGAAGAGCTCGTGGATGTTGAGGTATGGGACCCCCAGCCCGTCTAGCTTGAGCGCCATCGCCTCGTACTCCGGCAGGCGGTCCGGGATGACCGGGACCTCCACGGTGGTCTCGGGAAAATACCGCAGGGCGCGCTCCACCGGAGCGGTGTCGAATCCGTTGGCCGCGAGGTTGAACCGGACGGAATCCAGGCCCGCCTCCTTGAGGCGGCGCAAGGTCTCGTCGTCCGCCCGGTCCCCGTTGGTGTAGAGGTCCACGCGGCAGCGATGCGGGCCGGAGCGCAGAACGCGCAGGAGCGCCAACACCCGGTCGGGGAACAGGAGCGGCTCCCCCCCGCTGAGGCCCACGCTGCGCAGGCCATAGCGCTCCACGATCTCTCGGGCCTCCCCCGGATCTTCGATGCGGATGCCGTGGAGCACCAGCTGGTCGGTCCGCGGCTGTTCGTTGAAACAGAAGAAGCATTCGCGGGTGCAGAGCCCGGTCACGTAGCAGTTGGTGCCCCTGCCGGCCAGGCAGCCCCGGCAGCCCGGCGGCAGGCGCCGGGTGTAGAGCGTGCGGTCCGCGATGGAGCCCCGGATCCCTCCGGCGCTCAGCTCCGCGAGCAGGGCGGCCGACCGGGCGGCGGCGGCGGGATCCGCGGGCGCGCAAGGGACCGGAGCCTCCCCGCGCAGGGAATCCGCCTTGCGCGCGTACCAGGAGAGGTCGTCTTCCTCTTTCAGCATCGGACGGCTATTGCTTGAGCGCCTCGTGCGGGACGGTGTATTCGCCGGCCGGGCCGGCGGCGAGCTTGTCCCAATCGCCTTCCGCCCAGCGCCCCTCCTGTTTGGTCATCACCCGCCGCTGGTAGAACAGATGCTCGGCGATGCGGTCCGCGAAGCACAGGAAGCCCTGATAGCCCAGGAACGGGGTGTTCCCGAGGTTGTGGTGCGTGTAGGAAGGGAACCCGAGCTCGAGGATGGCCTTGGTCGGGGATTTGATCTCCCGCACCATGTCGTTGGTGTTGGTCACGATGAGGTCCGGCGGCTTGCCGATGAAGCGGTTCACCGCCTCGTGGTAGATGTCGGGTTCGAACACCACCGGCGGCGCCCCCTTCCGGGGCTTGAAGCCGAACCGGTTCTCCCGCCCCATGACGAAGCATTCGGCCGGCGTGATGCCGAGGTCCTCGCAGACGTCGAGGAAGCCGTTGAGCAGGAACGGGTCCCCCAGGAAGGCCGCCTTCTTGTGCAGGAAGAGGTAGGGGGTGAGCCATTCCAGGCGGCGGAACGCCTCGGCCTCCTCAGCGAGGATGAACGCCTCGGCCCGCTCCTCCCGGCCGGTCGCCGCGGCGATGCGGCGCAAGAAATCGGCGCAATAGCCGAGCCCGAAGGGGAGATCGGCCTCCACCAGGCGCGCGCCGGTCTTCTTCGCGAGCTCTTCCGCCGCGCCCCGGCCGTAGGGCAAAGAGATGATGACCCCCGCTTCCTCGACCCGCTTGAGGCTGTCGTAGGGCTGCCCGTCGAGCCACACGGACACCAGGTCGAGGCCGAGGGCCGCGAGCATGCGCTTGAGCTCGATCTGGTTGCCGCGATGGTCTCCCTCGTTGCGGTCCATGAGGTAGCCGACGATGGCGACCTGGTCGCGCTTGCCCTTCCCCTGGCGCAGCTTCATGTGCCGCGCCACGCCCCGCATGGCGATGCCGTAGCCGTCGATCCAGTCCCCGACCAGGGCGGCCGGAGGCAGGGCGAAGACCTCCTGGCGCATGAAATGCGAGGCGCTGCGCATGAGGTGCTCGTAATCCAGCCCGGTGATGAAGCAGCCGGGCAGGGAGGTCAGCAGGACCACGCGGGCGGAATCGAGCTTGTCGATCATGTGAAGCTTGCGCAGGATGAGCTCGTTGTGGTCCTTGGTCACGCTCTGGGCGCAGACGTTGGTGAAGCAGATGCGGTGGAAGCCGTTGATGTCCAGGAGCGTGGAGTTGAGGTCGTGGCGGCCGTGGATGTAGTGCGCCTTGTAGAGGGCGCAATCCGGGCCGTCGACGACCACGATGGAGTCCGGGAGGGCGTTGGCCATGAGGTAGACCCCCACCAGCGCCGGGTAGTTCGAGCGGTGCCCGCTGATGCGCTTCTCCTTGGTCTTCACGCCTTCCTCCTGGCCCGGCCCTTGGCTGGGGGAACGGCCGCCCGGCCCGGGCCGCGGCGGCCGTAGAACTTCCAATGGCAGATGTTCCCCAGCCGCTCCAGGCTGCGCAGGGCGCCATGGATACCCATCTCCATGTCCGCGGCGGAGAACTGGGGCTTGCCGGCCCGGGTCAGGCGCTGGTCGAAGAAATACTCGGAATAGACCGCGTCGAAATCCCCCTCGCGCAGGAGCCGGTCGAGCTCCCCGGGCGTGCGGAACCAGCGGGCGGAGTGCCGGCCGTCCGTCTTGGGCAGTTCGGGTTCCTTCCCCTCCAGGAACACCAGGTAGTCGACGCCGAGGCCCATCTCCTTCAGGAACGAGACGATGGGGATACCGGACGCACCGCTGGGGTCGGCCAGGCGCCGCACGTGTTCCGCGTCCGCGACGAAGGCGACCTTCCGCCCGGCCACGCGCTCGCGGGCGCGGTCCCACTCCTCGGAGACGCCCCGGGCGGCGTCGTCCCAGGCCCGCAGCGCCAGCTCCTCGGCCCCGAAATGCTTCCCGACCTCGCACAGCCAGCGCCGGGTGTTCTCCAGCCCGAACGGCGCGACCGGCGTGAGCGTGCGGATCTCCATGCCCTCGAAGAGTTTCTTGTAGATGGCGCGCAGGCTCGGGTCGGGATAGAACAGGTTCAGCGCGGCCTTGCCGAAGTCCCGGATCTCCTTGACGCTGAAGCGCGGCAGGATCATGGACTGCACCTGGATCCCGGTGCGGCCGAGCAGGGAGGTCAGCTCGTCGCGGCCGAACCCGGGGGGGAAGCCGATGAGGTTGAGGCTCCGTTCCTCGGGCTTCACGGCCTTGAACTCCGGCGTCTCCCGCACCTGCTTGAAGAAGAATTCCAGCAGGTTCAGCTCCTGCCCGCTGGCGGGGCTGGAGAAGAGGATGGGGAGCTTGGTCTTCTTGCGGTACTGCTCGATGATGCCCACCGCGTCGTCGCCGATCACGGTCGGGACGCAGGTGGTGGTCACGAGGATGGCCGCCTTGCCTTCGGACGATTTCAGGGCCAAGTCCAGTGCCTCCTTGAGCTTCTTGGAGCCCCCGTGCACCACGTCCGCGTCCTGGATGTCCGTGGTGAGGCCGATGCAGCCCTCGCCGAAGCGGTCGTCGCGTTCCCGGCGCTGGACCCACTTGAAGTTGTGGTAGGTCATGAACCCGTCGTTGAAGAACGGGGTCGCGTAGTGGCATTCCAGGTCCTCGTGGGCGATGCCCACGATGGGCGCGTCGAGGTAGACGTGCTGGTCGTAGTTGCGCGCCGTCTCCCGGTCGGCGAAGAAGTTGCGCCACTGCACCGGGTCCCCCCACTGCATCGCGTGCGGGCCGTCCTTCCATTGGCCCTTGTCCGGCGCCGCCTTGACCCAGGCCTCCATCGCCTTCTCCAGCTGTTCGTCGGGGACGTCGGCCCGGGGCAGCTGGCTGCGGCGCCGGGGGTCGGCCTGGCGCCGGGCGGCATCGGCCGCGGCCGCGAGGTCCATGGCGCCGGACGGCGGCGCGGCGACCACGACGCGGCGGGCGCGCGTCCCGCGAAAGCCCGTGCGGGAGAGGTCATGAAACTCCTCGTCGCCGAGCGGGTCCGGGACATGCACCTTGGCCGGGTCGATCTTCAGGATCTTCGCGGCCAGGGAGCGCATGCGCAGAGCGAAGGGCGCCTTGGGGGCGAACTCCACGATGGTCTTGCGCTGGAACTCCGCCTCCCGGACGGCCAGGTCGCGGGGCAGGAAGTCGAGGACCTGGGTCCCGATCATGCCGGCGAAGCGCTGCATCGTCCCGCGCGCGTCCATGTGGGCGGCGCCCCCGGCCTTGGCGGCCTCCGGGGCGGCGGGGTCCTTGAGGTTGGCGATGACCCCGCAGAGCCCGATGTCGTTGGAGGAGTAGTTCAGGATCGCCCGGGCGATGTTGTTGGCCGCGTACAGGGCCATGAGCTCCTCGGAGGCCACGATGCAGACCTTCTCCGCGAAGCCCATGCGCAGGGGCGCGGCGAACCCGCCGCAGACCACGTCGCCCAGGACGTCGAAGAGCATGACGTCGTAGGTCCCCTCTTTCATGAGGCCGCAGTTCTCGAGGATCTCGATGGTCCGGGAGATGCCCCGGCCCGCGCAGCCGATGCCCGGCTCGGGACCGCCCGACTCGACGCAGTCCACGCCCAGGCGCCCCTTGGCCACGAACTGGTCCCGGGTGGCGCGCAGGTCCATGAAGCCGGGGAGGTCGACCGCGGTCTGAATGGGACGCCCTTCGGTCAGGGAGACCGTCGTGTCGTGCTTGGGATCGCACCCGACCAGGAGCACCCGCAGACCCTGCAGGGCGTAGGTGGCGGCCAGGTTCGAGGCGATGGTCGATTTCCCGATGCCGCCCTTCCCGAAAATGACGATCTTCTGCATCATCAGAGGCTCCTTATTTCGCGGCGCGCCCGCCGCGGAACTGGCGCAAGGAAAGCTCGTAGAAGGCGCGGTCCTCGAGCGGCGCGGGCACGGGGATGCGCCGGGGGTCGATCCGCAGGGCCAGGGCCGAGAGGCGGGCCAGGGCCCTGGCCGCCGGGGAGCGCGGGGCGTGCTCCACCACGCTGCGCCGGCGGTACTCCGCCTCGCGCACCGCCGGGTCGCGGGGGATGGAGGCCACCACCTTGGTCCCGATGCGGGCGGCGAAGCGCGCGATGGGACGGGGGTCCGCCTCGGGGTCCCGGACGTTGGCCACCAGCCCGGCCAGCACCACGCCTCCGTCCCGGTAGCTGCGCACGGCTTTGGCGATGTTGTTGGCGGCGTAGAGGGACATGAGCTCTTCGGAGACCACGATGAAGACCTTCTTGCCGAAGCCCCGGCGGATGGGGGTGGCGAAGCCGCCGCAGACCACGTCGCCCAGGATGTCGAAGACCACGACCTCGTAGCGGCCGTTCTCGAGGAGCTTGCGGGCCTGGAAGGTCTCGAGCATGAGCGAGATCCCCCGCCCCGCGCAGCCCACTCCCGGCTCCGGGCCGCCGGCCTCCACGATGTCCACCCCGAAGCGCCCGCGCAGGGTCAGGGGCCGCCCCTCGGCGAGGCGCGGAGTCCCGTCCTCGAGGAGCTGCTCCATGAAGGTGCGCACGTAGCCTTCCGGGCACAAGGAGACGCTGGAGTCGTGCTTGGGATCGCAGCCGACGTGGAGGACCTTCTTCCCGGAGATGCCGTACAGCGCGCTCAAGTTCGAGGCGATGGTGGACTTCCCGATGCCCCCCTTGCCGAAGAAGACGAGACTTTCCATGATACCGTTGACTATTAAATCAATTTTAACGCCCCCCCCATCATGACAATCGTCATGCCGCCCGGTCCGGCGGCGCGGCGTTGAGCGCCCGTTGAGAGCGATGTGACACTCCCGATAGGCGGCCGGACCCATACTCGGGGCGTAGGGCGAATCCCGGCCGGAGACCTCCCACCGGCGGCAGGCGCGCGGGCGCGAAGGCCCGGACCGGGGCTCGGAGGTGACTCCAATGCTGCAGACTCTGGAGAAGTTCGAGGCGAAGAACCTCGACCAGCCGGAAGAAGTACGGTTGTTCGAGAAGGGCAAGCTGGAGCTGGTCACCGTGGCGGGAAAGACGATCGGACGCGTGACCTTCCAGCCGGGCTGGCGCTGGTCGACTTGCGTGAAGCCCATCGCGAAGACCAAGAGCTGCGAGGCCGCGCACTACGGCTATCAGCTCTCCGGGACGATCACGACTCGGCTCGACGATGGGACCGAGCGGACGACCCGCGCCGGAGACGTGATCAACATCCCAGCCGGACATGACGGCTGGGTCGAGGGCAACGAAACGGTCGTGGTCGTGGACTTCCAAGGGATGCTCGACTACGCCAAGAAGAAGTGACGCATGCGGACGGCCGTCGGGCCGCGGGGCCGGACGCCCCGCGGCCCCCGCCCCAGCCCCCCGAATGCCTCCATAGGTTAATATAATCATCCGTCATGTCCGATGAAGCGTTCTGGGACGCCAATCAGCGGTTCTTCACCGAGCGCATGGGCCAGCCCTGCTGCACCCTGGCCGGGATCGCGCGGATCCTGACGCAGATGCCCGGCCGCTTCGCGGTCGTGGTGCACGGCGAGGACGGCTGTCTCGACTGCTTCCCCCACTTCGAGGGGCGTTCGGTCTCCCATTTCTACGGGTCGCGGGTGAGCCAGCTCGACTGCGCCGCGGGACGCACCGAGGCCGTCCTCGAGAGCTGCCTGGCCGCGGTCCTGGCCGGCCAGGATCGGCCCGAGCTCGTCTTCGTACTGAGTTCCTGCCTCATGGAGATGATCGGCTCGGACCTGGAGGGCGTGTGCCGGCGCGCCGCCCGCAAGCACGGGGTCCCGGTCCTGGCCCTGCGCACCAGCGGCCTCAAGATCGTCTCGCAGGCGGAGTACACGGACTGGTTCTACGGCGTGCTCGCCGGACTGGGCGGTTCGCGGCCCCGCCGCCCCGCCGCGCCCGGCGCCCTGAACATCGTCGGCCTGCCGCGGCTCGAGCCGGGACCGCGGCGGGAACTCGAGTCGCTGCTCGCCGCCGCCGGAGCGCGGCTGCGCTGCAGCTATCCGCTCGACGCCGGACTCGACGACTGGCGCTCCTTCGCCGCGGCCGCGGCCCACGCCGTCGTGGACAGCGGACTCTATCCCTCGTTCACGGCGCGACTCCGGAAGCTCGAGGCGCCTCTGATCCCCGTCCCCCTCCCGGTCGGGCTGGCCCCGACCCTCCGCTTCTTCCGCGCGATCGCCCGCGCCTTCGCGGCCGTCCCCGCCATGGACCGGGCGCTGGCCGGTCCCGCGGCCGAGGCCCGGGAACGGATGCGGGGCTTCGCCCGCCGTTTCGGCGGACTCCGCGTCGCCGTGGGGCTGCGCATGGCCAACTTCGCGGGCGCCTCCCGTCTGGCTTTCGACGGCCTGGGCGAACTGGCGGCCTTCACCGAGCTGGGCTGGAAGCCCACCCTGCTCATCCAGGGTCCGCCCGAGAAGAAGGCCCGGGACTACTTCGCCTCCCGCCTGCGCCGCCTGGGCTGCCGCGCGCCGGCCCTCGTGTTCGCGGAACCGGGCGAGCTCGAGCACCTGCTGGGCGGGGGCCGCTTCGACGCGGCCTTCATGGGCGACCACGCGCGGGACTACGCGCGCGCGGCCGGGGTCCCGCTCATCGGCGCGTCCTCCCTGGCCCCGTTCTTCGGGGGGATCGCCCGGAACCTCGCGGTCTTCGCCGCCGCGTTGGACGGGAAGGGGAAGCGGTGACCCGCCCCAACCGCTACGCCATCCGGGCCCATCAGCACGGCCGCCTCGGCGGGCTGGGGATGGCCGTGCACGCGGTCCCGGACGCCTTCCTGATCCTGCACGGCGGGGTCGGCTGCAAATACAAGAGCATCGGCGACCTCTACGCCCACGATCGCGCCCGGCCGTCGCACGCCATACAGGCCTACACCGAGCTGACCGACGCCGACCTGGCCGGCGGCTCCGCCCGCCGCATCGGCCCCTACCTGCGGAGCTGGCACCGGCGCAAGGAGCCCGCGTTCATGGCCGTGGCCTCCGTCACCTTCCCGGAGATGACCGGCGAGGACTTCGCCGCGGCCGTCCGGGAAGCCGGAAGGACGGTCCCCTGCGACACGGCCTATCTGCCCTGCCCCGGCTTCGACGGGGACCTCTACGACGGCTACGCGGACCTGGTGCTGGAGATCCTGCGCCGCGCCCCTTTCGGCGGTACGGCACCGGACCCGCGGCGGGTGGCGCTGGCGGGCTATCTGTTCGACCGCTACGAACCCGACCACGCGGCGAACCTCGCGGAGCTGGCCCGGCTCATCGGGACGCTCGGCCTCGAACCGGGGCCGGTGCTCATGAGCGGCCGCCCCTACCGGGAACTGCTGGGCGCCGCCGCCTGCGGGACCGTCCTCGCGCTCCCCTACCTCGCGCCCCGGCGGCGGGAACTGCGGGACCTGCTCGGCGCCCGCGGCCATGAAGCGGACCTGCCCGTGGGAGCGGCGGGCACCTGCCGCTGGCTCGCGGACCTGGCCCGCGCGGCCGGAACGGAGCCGGCGGTGCTCAAGCGGGCCCAAGCCGGCGTCCGGGCCCGGACCTCGGACGCGCTCCGCCGCCTGCGCGCCGCCTCCCGACGGCTGCCCGGAAAACGAAGCGCGGTGTTCGCGGCCACGCCCCTCGCCGCGGGACTGGCGGCGTTCCTGGACGAATGCGGCCTCCCCCCGCTCCTGGTCGGCCTCAACGATTCGAGCCTGGGCGGGAAGAGGGCGTTCCGGGAAGCGTACCGGCGGACCGGCCGGACCCTCCCCGCGGGCCTGCGCCTGCTGGAGGACCCGCCCTTGCGCGGTCTCCAAGCCGCCCTGGCCGCCGCGTGCCGGGGCGGCGAGATCGGGGTCCTGCTGGGCTCCGCCACGGAACTGCGCTGCCTTTCCGGCGCCGGCCTCCCGGCGGGGCGGACGCCCGCGGCGGTGGAGCTCGGATATCCTTCCCTGGACTACCACCCGCGCGGCGCGGCCCCCTATCTGGGCGTCTCGGGGACCCTCCACCTCTGCCGGAGGATCCTGGCGGCCGCCGGCTGAGCGGGGCCGCTTGAAAATGGGCTACAATAGGAAACTACTCATATCCCCTTCCTGCCCTTGCGGGGGAAGGCAGGGATGGGGGGAGGAATTCATGCACGATGAAGAGCGTCACCACCACCACCAGGAAGAGAGCTGCCCTTGCTGCGGACGCGATCCCGAGCGGGGCCGCGACCGCGGCCAGGACCGCGGCGCCGCGCTCGTGGACGAGGCCATCGGCGTCTGGCAGGACGCGTTCCACCAGGCCTGCCGCGAACTCCAAGTCGAGCTCCTGAAGGAGAAGCTGCGCAAGGCCTGGGGCCGGAGCATGGACGACATCGCCGACCAGGTGGTCGAGATGATGCGCAACGACTGGAAGGCGGCGCAGGGCGACAAGAAGGCCGGCGAACGCCACGAGACGCTGCAAAAGGACCTGGTTCAGAAGATCATCGCGGCTTACTCGAAAGGTCCCCGCTGATCCGTGTCGTTCCAGGAGCGAGACGAGCGCTTCTGGCGTGAGCAGGAGGGACGGCTCACCCGCCAGATAGGACAGCCCTGCTGCAGCTTGGCGGGGATGGGCTCGCTCCTCATCGACATGCCGGGGAACTTCGCGGTCGTGCTCCACGGCGAGGCCGACTGCGCCAACAGCTTCCGGCACACCCAGGGGCCGTCGGGGACCCAGTTCTACACCACCCGGCTCACCCAAGTCCAGTTCGCGTCCGGGCAGACGGCACAGCCGCTGAGACGCTGCCTGGAGCTGCTCATACGCGAGAAGGCGCCCGACGCCGTCTTCGTCCTGGGCAACTGCCTCATGGAGATGATCCACGACGACTTCGAGACGGTCGCCGCCGAGGTGTCGCGGCGCACGGGGACGCCGGTCGTCGCCCTGCGCACGCACGGGCTGGAGGCCGGCTCGCAGGCCCAGATGGTGGACTGGCTCTACAGCACCCTGGCGTCGCTGCAGGCGGCCTCCGGGACTCCGGCCGGGAAGAAGGCGAAAAGCCTAAACCTCATCGGCCTGCCCCGGTTCCACAACGACGACATCCGCCTCGAGCTCGAGAAGGGGCTCGCCGCCGCCGGGCTCGCGGTCAACGGCCGCTACCCTTTCGACACCGCGCTGAAAGACTGGCTGACCATCGGGGACGCCGAGGCCAGCTTCGTGGTGGACCGCTCGCTCTTTCCCAAGCTCATCGCCAAGCTGGAAGCCCTGGGGCAGGACTGCGTCGAGATCCCCCTCCCCATCGGGCTGGGGCCTACCCAGGACCTCCTCAAGGCGGTCGGCGGGAAGTTCAGCTGCGGCGCCGCGATAGAGAAGGCGCTCGCCGGCGACGCGGCGCGGGCGCGCCGGCGCCTCAAATCCTTCCGCTCCCGCTTCGGCGGTCTGCGCGCGGCCGTCGGCCTGCGCATGGTCAACAACTACATGGCCGACCAGCTGGCCTACGACGGGCTGGGGGACCTCCCCCTCTTCCTGGAGGCCGGGTTCGAGGTGGCGCTCTTCATCCAGGGCCCCCCCGAGGAGAAGGCCCGCGAGCATTTCCGCCGCCGCCTGGAGAGCCTGGGCTGCCGCCTGCCCTTCACCGTGTTCCCCGACCCGTTCGACCTGCCGCCCCTGCTCAAGGCCGGCGAGTTCGACGTCGCCTACCTGGCCGGGCACGCGCGCGGCGAGGCGCGCAGGGCCGGGGTCCCGCTCATCCCGGGGCGGTCGCTGGAGCCCTTCTACGCCGGAGCCGTGAGGAACCTGGACTACCTGGAGCAGGTGCTCGACGAGATCCATCAGAAGCGCTCGGCCGCCGCCCTCTCCGGCGAGAGGAGAACAGCCGGCGCCTCCGAGGACGGCGGCCCCTCGGCCGCCGTGGAGGAGTGAACCCATGCCCCTTTCCGCCGAAGAGAAAGCCGAGCTGGAGCGGTTCGCCCTGAGCACGCACCCGTTCGGACGGATGACGGGGGTGAGCATGGCCATCCACGCCATCCCGGACGCCTTCCTCATCCTCCACACGGGCGTGGGCTGCAAGTACAAGGGCGCGGGGCAGTACTGCCTCCACGACCTCGGCCGCCCCTCCCATCACCGGGAAGGCTACACCGAGGTCACGGACATGGCCCTCATCAAGGGCTCGGTGGAGCGCATCGGGATCTACGTCCGGAACTGGCACAAGAAGCGCAAGTCCGCCTTCATGGCGGTGGCGAGTTCCACCTTCCTGCAGATGACGGGTGAGGATTTCGCGGCCGCGGCGGCCGCGGCCGAATCGACCGTGCCCTGCCCCGTGGCCTGCATCCCGACCCCGGGTTTCGACGGCGACCTCTACGACGGGTACGGGGACCTCTCGAAAGCGGTTCTGCGCCGGGTCCCCTTCAAGAAGACCCCGCCCAAGCCGGGACGCGTGGGGCTGGTGGGCTACGTCTTCGACCGCTACGAGATGGACCACGCGGGGAACCTCCAGCAGCTCAAGTTCCTGCTCGAATCCCTGGGACTCGAATGCGGCCCGACCCTGCTCAGCGGCAGGCCGTACGCCGAGCTCATGGGCCTGGCCTCCTGCGAGCGCCTGCTGGCCCTGCCCTACGCCCGGCCCTACGCCGGGGAACTGCCGAAGCTATGCGGACGGCCGGTGACGGCGCTCGAGCTCCTGCCCGTGGGGATGGCCGGGACCTTCCGCTGGCTCGCGGATGCGGCCGAAGCCTGCGGCGTCGCCAAGAGCGTCGTCGAGGCCTGCGTGCGCAAGCAGCGGGACTACGCCGGTCCCCAACTCGACACCTTCCGGAGCTACGCGGGTCCCCGCCTGGAGGCCCGCCGCACGGCCATCTTCGCCGAGACCCCGCTCGCCGCGGGCCTGACCTCCGCGGCCGTGGAGCTGGGTCTGAACCCCGGGCTGGTCGGCCTGCGCGACCGGAGCCTGGGCGGGAAGAAGGCCTTCCTGGCGGCCCTCGCCCGCACCGGCGTGCGCGCCCCCGAGGACCTCGAGATACTGGAATGCCCGAGCCTGGACCAGGTGCGGACCCGCGCTTTGGGCCTGCGGGACCGCGGCGCGCTCGGGCTGGTGCTCGGCTCGCAGATGGAGCTCTCGGCCATCCGCTCCGGCCGCGCGTACGGAGAACATCCTCTTGCGCGGTCCCTGACAGTCGATAGCGTCAGGGGCCGGGGCGATGCCCTGCCCACGGTCGAGATCGGCTTCCCCTCCTACGACTACCACGTGCTGTTCCCCACCCCCTATTACGGGGTGGCCGGGACGCTGGCCCTGGCCCAGCGGATCATGAATGTCCTCCACTGAGAACCAGCCCCCGGCGGAGATCCCTCCGCCCCAGCCCTGGTACACGCTCGACATCACCGAGCGCTGCAACGCCGACTGCGTGTTCTGCTTCGCCTCGCCCAGCCTGCGCGGCACGGGACGGGTCTCCGACCTGGCGACCGTGAAAAAGCAGATCTCCGACATCCGCAGGCAGGGCTACGGCGTGGTCTGCTTCACGGGCGGCGAACCCACGACCCACCCGGACCTCGCCGAGATGCTGCGCTTCGCGTCCGGGCTGGGGCTCAAGGCGGCCCTCAACACCAACGGCTTCCGCTTCGCCTCCAAGACCTACCTCGACGGCTTCCAGGGAGTCTTCTTCCGCGCTTTGGTCTCCTTCCATTCCCACAAGGAAGCGGTGTTCAACCGGCTGACCGGGACGCGCTCGTTCCGCCAGGCCGTGGGCGGCATCCGCAACCTCATGGACCGCGGCATCCCCGTGCACCTCTCCCACGTGCTCAACAAGTTCAACTACCAGGATTTCCCGGGCTGGGTGCGCTACGTGAACCAGCATTTCCAGGGCGTGGACGAGATGGGCCTCCCCCTGTACCACGACGTGTTCTTCAACCAGGAGATCCACGAGCCCGCGGGCGCGATGGTCCGCTTCAAGGAAGTCCGGCCCTATCTCCGGGAAGGGCTCAGCCTGGCCGAGTTCCCCATCATCCACCGCAACTCCTGCACGGCCAGCTACTGCCTCTTCTCGGACGGGTTCCACCGCGACCCCGCGAATTTCGCCGAAGCGACCCGGGCCCGGAACCTGGAGAAGCTCAAGACCCTGCCCCTCCTGCAGCAGAAGGAGCTCCTCAATTATTTCGTGCCCGAGCGCTGCTACGCCTGCCGGGAATTCCTCGCCCCGACCTGCAAGGGCATCCGCAAGAAATACCTCCTGGTGTTCGGCCATGACGAGTTCCAAGACCTGCTGAGCTCCGAGGAGAAGCGCCTTATCGAAACTCGAACCCTGCCGAGCAGCCCCCACATCTCCCTGGGCGCTCCCGGCCGCGGGGCCGCGTCCTCACCCCAGGAACTGGCGGAAGTCCTGCTCCGCAACTCGGACCATCAGATCCGCCGGGAGGCCGCGCGCGCCCTGGGCGACCTCGGCCCCGCGGCCGCGGGCTGCGCCCCGGCCCTGGCGCGGGCGCTGAAAGACGCGGACATCCAGACCCGGCGCAACGCCGCCCTGGCCCTCTCCAAGATCGGCGCGACCGCAGCGTCCGAACTGCGAAGACTGCTGGGCGCGCTCAAGGACCCCGACGTCCAGACCCGGCGGCACGTGGCCATGGCGCTCTGCGCCCTCAAGCCGCTCCCCGAGTCCTCGGCAAAGCCCCTGGCCGCCGCGCTCCGCGACGAGGACCATCAGGTCCGGCGGGACAGCGCCATCGCTTTAGCCGACATGACTCCCGTCCCTCCCAAAGCGACCAAAGCCCTGGCCGCGGGGCTAAGCGACGCGGACACGCAGACCCGCCGCAACTGCGCCCTGGCCCTGTCGCGCATGAAGCCCCCGCCCCCAGCCGCCGTCGCGGCCTTGAGCAAAGCCCTGGGGGATGCGGATGCCCAGGTGCGCCGCGAAAGCTCCTACACCCTGGGCCAGATGCAGCCCCCCCCGCCCCGGGCCGCCGCAGCCCTGATCGCCGCGATGAAAGACGAGGACCCCCAGGTCCGGCGGGAATCGGCCCTAGCCCTGGCGAAGATGACTCCCCTGCCCTCGGAAGCGGTCCCAGCCCTGCTCGGCGCGGTCCAGGATCCGGACGCCTGCGTCCGGCGCAACGCCCTGCGCTTCCTATGCGGACTGCCCCGGCTGGACGCGCGGAGCGCGGCCGCCCTCAAGGCGGCCCTGGACGACAAGGACCAGGATGTCCGCAAGGAAGCCGCCAACGCCATCCTGCGCTTCAACGCCCGCCACGACTCGCCAGCCTGATCGGCCGGAAGGGGATCACTGACGGCTGTGCCCGGGCGCAGTTCCCTGATTCCCGGTGAATTCGGCCAGGTAGGACTCGAGCTCGGGGAACTTCGGGGTTTCCGGACGCAGGAGCTCGAGCGCTTCCCGGGCCTCGTCGCGCTTCCCCATCGCAGCCAGGGCCACGGCGCGGCGCAGGCGCAGAAAGCTCCGCTGCGGGTCCAGGGCCAGGGCTTGGTCGAACAGGGCTAGGGACTCCTGGGGCTTGCCCTCGCGCAGCAGCATCTCGCCGATATGCCCCAGCATCGCGGGCCACCACTCGTCGAGCGTGGCGGCCGCGTCGGCGCTCCATACGTTCCCGGCCAGCTTCTCCTTGAGCCAGCGCTTCATGCCCGCGGGATCCTTGAGCAGGCCGGGCTCGCAGCGGTACACCTCGCGCATCAGGGCCACGACCCGTTCCGAGAGGCGCGCCTCGCGCGCCAGCTGGCTGTCCCAGGCGCGGATCGTGAACACGGTCCAGGCCCTCTGCTTCGGGTCGGCCTCCCGCAGCCGCCACTTGTCGGGAACCTGCTCCTTCAGCTTCCCGGCATCCCAGGCTTCCACGGGCGCCAGAGACCGCCCGGCGTTCCACCGCGACGCTCCAGCGGCCGCGTCCGTGATGACGGCCGCGACCAGAGGGTCAGCGGCCCGGTCCCAATGCATGTCGTCTTCGAAGAGCGTGAAGCCCACCAGCCCCTTGGGGCTCGCTTCCGAGAAGGCCCGCTCCAGATCAGCCAGCGCCGCGCCCTCCTCCCCGCTCACCCTCCGGATGAGCCGGTTCAGACGCGGCATGGGCGGGGTCTGGGAGTCGAGCGCCGCCAGATAGTGGGACCGCGCCGCGGCCGGGATGCCCAGAGCGTCGAGGCTCCGGGCCAGATAGTAGTGCGCGAAAGCCTCCCGCCTTCTGCGCTCGGATCCGTCCGTCCCCGCCGGGGCGCCCAGACAGCCGCGGAACCCCGCGGCGGCCTTCCGAAATTCCCGTCGCTCGAAATGGCGCCAGGCCTTGAAGAACGCGGGGTCCTGCAGGGGCAGGGAACCGCGGGGCGGCATGTCCCTCATGTTCCAGGGGAGCGTGCAGAACAGCATCGGGACCTTCCGCTCCTTGGCCGCCCGGGCCATCGCGCGCAAAGACGCCTCGAAATCGGCCGCGATGCGCTCGGGCCCGCGGGGGGCTTTCAGGTCGGGCAGGATCAGGCGGAGCGCCCGCAGGGGACGCCCGGCCAGAAGTCCCTTCCCCAGCACGCGCAGGGCCCGCCGGGGGCTGCGCATGGAGTCCAAGCCCGGATGGCCCGCCTCGTTGACCCCGCTCATCACGATGATGAGGTCGGGGTGATGGGACAGCACTTCCTTCACGGTGAGCAGGTCCCGGTAGCTGTCGTAGGAGCTGACCCCGCAGTCGACGATCTCGAAGGCGTAGCCGGGCAGGACGGACCTCAGGGATCTTTCCAGTTCCCGTTCGTCGAACACCTGGGCCACGGACCCGCCGACCACGAATATCCGGAGCGTCCGGGCGCTCTTCCCGTCCCGGAGCGCGGGCTGCGGCCGGGCTCCCACGCGCTGGATCGCGGAAGCCGGGCTCCCGTCGGGACCTTGGACGGCCGCGAAGAAATCCGCGATCGGGGAGAGATATATCTGCTCGAACTGGACCGCCTCGGCTTCCGCCGCCGCGGCGGCGGGGACCGGGCCCAGCAGGACGAAGAGGAGCAGCGAGAGCACGGGGCTCATCGCGCTCCGCCGCTCAGGCGGCGCAGTTCCTTCTCGGTCTCCTCGCGCAGAGGCCAGTCCTTGGGCGCGAGGCGCAGGGCTTCACGCAGGTCCGCCTGCGCCTCGGGAACCCTTTTCAGTTCCGAGAGGACCGCGGCCCGGGAATTGAGCGCCGCCGGAAGCATGCCGGGCTTGGCGGGCCGCAGCCGGACGACGCGGTCCAGGAGCCCCAGGGCCCCGGAGAGGTCCCCCTTCGCCTCCGCCGCCGCGTTCGCGGCGTTGAGCAGGGAGTCGACGTCGGAGGGGTCCAGGGCCAGGGCCGCGGCGAAGCGCTCCCGCGCGGCGTCCTTCTTCCCGGCCTGGAAGAACGCGATACCCTCGTCGTTGAAACGCTTGAGCTGGTCGAAGGCGCGCTGTAGGGGAGCGCAGGCCTCCGCCTGGGAGCGGCAATAGACTTCCACCGGCCAGTTGGTCTCGGGCTCGGAAACCCGCACGATCCCGCGATACGCCGCGAAACCCTCGGCTTCCTTCCCGCGCCGGAAGAGGTCCAGAGCCTTCTGCAGCCTCTGCTTGACCACCGGGCTCATCCAGACGGAGCCCCCCGCCTCGGGACCCTTTTCCACGGGGGAGCTGGACAGGAAAGGCTTCTCCTGAGGAGGCCCGGGCGCCGGGGCGCTCCGGCCTCGGGAGAGTTCCGCGAGTTCCTCCCGCAGCCGCCGGATGTGGCCGGCGTCCTCGGACGAAGCGCCGCTCTCCGCGCGGGCCAGTGCCTGCAGGGCCCAGGCCCGCTGGCCGGCGTCCTTCGCCTCGCTCGCGACGCGGATCCAGGTCGAAGACTCCCAGGCTCCCGGCTCCGGCGGCGAAATCTTCCCCTGCGGCGGACGCCCGCCCCGGATGCGATAGAGCCCCGCGGTCCGCCGTTCCCCCTCGAGCGCGTCCCAGCTCAGGCTGGGGCCGGTCAACTCGGTCTCCAGGACCGGCTCCAAGACGAAGGCTCCACCCATGCGCCGACACAGGGGATGCACGTAGCCTGGGAGCTTGCCCTGGTCCCGGCCCGGATTGTCCCCCAGCCAGGGCACGGAGACGCAAAGCGCGCCGGAATAGAAGTAGACCCCGTCGGGCTTCATCTCGCCCAGCAGCCCGAAGAACCTCCGGACCCCGAGCAGGACGAAGCTCTTGCCCGGCCCCCCCTCCCGCGCGAGCAGTTCGCGCTGATAGAACCGGTTCTGATGGAGCCCTTCGTCGTCTTCCTCCGACAGGTAGACGACTACCGCCCCCTTGGGGAGAATCGCGGCGGCCCGCGCCAGGAGACGGTGCTCCTGCTGGCTGGTGTACAGGGTCCGCAGGAAACCGCGGAAGGCATACGGGGCGGCCGCAAGCAGGCACGCCAGCAGGACGCAGGACCCGGCGAAGCCCCGGCGGCCGAGCCTTCCCGCCGAGTCATGGAAGCCGAAGGCCGCCACGCCCACGAAGAGGAACTGCGAGGCCAGCGCCGTGCGCACCTTGAGGGAAATGCAGCTGAGGTGCTGGGCATAGAACACGGTGAGGACGAACAGGGACCCCGCCGCGAACCAGAAAGCCCGGCGGTGCCGCAGGGCGAGGAGGACCAGCCCCACCGCGAAAAGCACCGGAAGGAGCACCGGGGTGAAGCCGGGGGTGAAGAAGGCGTTGAGCCCGCTGAAGCCCAGCCTCTCGATCAGCCGCAGCGGCTGCAGCGGCGCCAGCTGCTGTATCCGCGGGTCGTGCCAGAGGAGGATCTCGGCGACCCGGGGCGCCGAGAGCAGGGCCGCTCCGACGACGCTGCCCAGGACCCAGCGCGCCCGGAAGAAGCCGGGGGGAAGTTCCTCACGGTACAGCGAGAACCCCCAGGCGGCCAGGAGCGGAGCCAGGAGCATCATCTCGGCGCGCAGGTGCATGAGCGCCCACAGAGACAGCACTCCCAGCGCGAAGACCGGGGGCCGGCGCCGTTGGATGGCCACGGTGAAGCACAGCAGGGCCGCCAGCGAGAAGAGCTCGACCAGGACGAACATATCTTCCGTCGTCGAGAGCCGCAGCCGGATGGGGAGGAAGAGGAGCATCCCGAGCGCAACCCACGCCAGGCGCTCCTGCCGGGACAATGCGTAGATGCAGAGGAAGAAGAGCAGGGCCGCGGCCAGGGAGAACAGGTAGTTGAGCGAGGGCAAGGACACCGAAAACGGCCGGCCCACGAGCGCGGCGGCGCCCTTCATGACCTGAGTGTACACCGGCCCGTGCATGGACTCCAGGCCGCCGAAGCCGAGGGGTGCGTCCACCCCCGTGACGAACTCGACCGCGTGCTGTTCGTGCCATAGGGCGTGGGGCAGTCCCGGCTTGACGAAGAGGGCGTGCGCGCCGAGCAGCAGCAGGAGCAGGCCCCAGGTCGCGGGGCGCAGCCCCCGGAAAGGCGCGGCCAGATCCCGACCCAGCAGGACGGCCCCGGCGACGAGCGCGAACAGCGCGAGGAGAGAGGCGGCGACGACCCAATAGTGCAGGGCGATCAACCGTAGCCCCCCAGCCGGATGCGCACGATCTGCCGGAAGAAGCGCAGGATGCCCCGGAGCTTGGCGCGCGCGTTGAACGCCCACTTGGACTCCCCGTGCAGGCGAGGTTCGAAGGCAACGTCGAACTCGACCACGCGCAGGCCCGCGCGCGCGGCGCGGTAGAGCACGTAGAGGTCGAGCGCGAAATCGTCCGGCCCCCCGGCCAAAAGCGCCGCCAGGGACCTCGGGAAGATCTTGGGCTGGCCGTTCACGTCGGCGGCCGGGATGCCGAGCGCCGCGCAAGCCAAGCCGCTGTAGCCCGCGGACAGGAACCGCTCCAGGCCCTCCCGGTTCGTCCGGCGTCCCTTCACCAGGACGGTCCCCGGCCCCGATTTCCCGTAGAGTTCGAAGCCGCGCAGCACATCCTCGGGCCGGCACTGCATGTCCGCGTGGCTGAACGCCGAGGCTTCCCCGCGGCACTCGGCGAGGCCGGCGCGGATGCCGTGACCGTAGCCCACGTTCCTCTCGACCCGCAGGGAGCGCGCGAACGAGTACCGGGGCTCCTTCAGGAGCGCGGCCAGCACCGCGGGAGTGTCGTCGGTGGAGCCGTTGTCGACCAGGATGAGCTCGAGGTCGGTCCGCGCGGCCACGACGGCGTAGCCCGCGACCAGGGCGGGCAGGTTCGGGGCCTCGTTGTAGCAGGGGATCACCACGGAAAGCTTCATCGCGGATCCCCCCCCGGAACGGAGAGGGCGGCGCGGTACCAGGCCGCCTCCGGGAGCTTGGTGCTCCAGGAGGCGAGCTTGGCGAAAGACTCCCGCGCCTCCGCCTTGCGGCCGGAACGCGCCTGCCAGACCGCGAGGCGGAGCCGGGCGTCCGGGGACTCCGGCTGGGCGGCCAAGGCATCCCGGAATATCCGAAGCCCCCCCTCCACCCGCCCGGTCCGGGCCGCGGCTTCTGCCAGGGGAGACTGGCCGGCGCGCCAGAGGCGCTCGAAGTCCTCTTTCCCCCCGACGTGGGAGGGGTTCCGGAGATAGCGGGCGCGCAAAGACTCCTTCTCCGCCGCGAGGCGTTCCATGCGGGACGACTGCTCCGTCCAGAGGGATTCCAGCATCCAAACGGCGGCTTCGCTGGGACGGAGCCGGTCCTCGGCCTGCCCCAGGGCGCCGAAGCACGCCTCCCAGAAAGCGGAGAGGAGCCGGGACTCGAAGGAGTCCTCCGCTTTCAATTCCAGCGCTGCGGGCTTCGGCGCCGCCGCTCCGGGACGCACGGCCCCTGCCGCTATCGACCGGCCGGGACCGTGCAAGAGAATGTTCTCCTTACGCACGGCCCGGGCGATCGTGTCGGCGACCAGCGGGTCCATGCCCCGGAGCCAATGCACCGTATCGGAGAACTGCCGCTCCAGACGCGGCCCCCCGGCGGCCTGGAGGAAGACGGCCTCGAGGTCCGCCAGGAGGACCCCCTCCTCCCGCGCGGCCTGCCGGATGACCCGGTTCACGTCCGGCATGAGCGCGTCGCGGTAGGACTCCAGCGCCCCTGCGCGGTCACCCTGGGCCTCGCGGCAGCGGCCGCCGTAATAGCGCGCCATGTAGTCGTCCGGCGCGGTCTTGAGATGGGCCGTGAATCCGACTTCCGCCGCCGCAAAATCCCGCTTCTCCCAGGCGAGCCAGGCGTCGAAGAAGGAACGCTTCCAGAGCAGGAGCGGGCCTGAAGGGGGCTGGCCCAGACGACGGGGGAGCGTGCACAGCACCAGAGGGACCTTGGCGGTCTTGGCCGCCCGAGCCATGGCCAGGAGGTTCCCGGCGAACTGGCCCCGGTACTCCTCCAGAGTTCGCGGCGGGTCGTCCGGGACCGGCCCGCGCTCCAGATGCGTCTTCCCGCCCAGGAGCTCGCGGATGCGCAGGCCGGCCCGGACCTTGAGGGGCGGAGGCCCCGCGGAGCCGGAGAAATCGTTGTTGCCGCTCATGAGCACGATGAGGTCCGGTTCCTCGTCGAGCACCTGGTCGAAGACCAGGGAATCCCGGTAGCTGTCATAGCCGTTCATGCCGCAGTTGATGAGTTCGACCCTTTTCCCCGGCAGGGCCCTCTCCAGGCGCTTGGCCAAGGAGGAGTCCCCGCCTTGCGGAGTACCGCTCTCGAAACGATTGGCCACGGAGCCGCCGACCAGGAAGACCCGGTACCCGCCGACGGGCTTGGCCTTGGGGACCCGGAACTCCCGGGAGCCCGGGCGCGCGTTGACCAGGAACGCCGGCGCGGGGTCAGCCTCGACCCGGAACAAAGGCTCATAGATGTCGAGATACCAATAACGCAGGTCGTTGGAGACTCCCTCGCCGCACGAGGCGCCCCCCCCCCCGAGCAGCAGGAGCGTTCCCAGGAGCACGGCCGCAGCCAGGCGCATCATCGGGGACAGGACCCAATGATATCATTGTGACGGCCGGGACGGGGGAGGAGGAGGGTCAGCCGGGAAGCAGGTGCGAATGGATCACGAGGAAATGGCTGGCCGCCCCGGCGAGTATGCACAGGTGCCAGACCTCGTGCGCCCCGAACCCCGGAGGCTCGACGTCGTCTTCGTTGCGGTTGCAAGCGACCGTCCCCAGCGTGTAGATGACCCCGCCCAGGAGCGTGAGCGCGGTCCCGTCCCAGCCCAGCCGGGCGGCGCTGGGGAGGACGGTAAGGCCCCCGAGCCAGCCCATGACCAGGTAGAGGGATATGAACACCCATTTGGGCAGTTCGGGACGGGAAAGACGGAGGGTGATCGCGGCCAGAGCGGCCAGCCAGACGCCGGCCAACGCGGAGTAGCCGAAGGGGGTCCCCAGAGCGATGGCGCAGTAGGGGGTGATCGTGCCCGCGATCATCAGGGCGATCGCGCAGTAGTCCAGGTTCTTGAGCGTGGTCCGTTCGTGTCCCGCCCGGCGGTGGAACAACGCGCTGGCCAGGAACATGGCCGCCATCCCGATGCCGTAGACCGCGAAGCTGGCCCCGTGCACCCAGGACCCGGCGCGGACCGCCGCGAGCAGCAGCGCCGCGGCCGCCGGAGCGGCCAGCAGGGCGCCCAGCAAAGACAGGCGCGCGCTCCAGACCTCGGGCCTTTCGCCCAGGGCTTCCCGCGGCAAGAGCCGGGGCGAGATGCGGCGATGCGAACGCAGGGACTCGGCCAGGACGGCGCGGGCCTCGTCGATGGAGCGCTGCGTGTCGACGGGTACGGGGGCGGCGAAGGGTTCGCGGACCGGTTCCTGCATGGCGGTCCAGGATTATAGCAATTCCGGCGGGCCCTCAGAGCGTGAGCAGGAATCCCGGACCGAGCCGGGCGATCGAGATGCGAGCAGCGCAAGGCGCGACGAACGAGCATACCGATAGGTATGTGAGTGAGGAGCAACGCGGCGATGCGACGCAGATCGAGCGATCCGGCGACGGGAGGGATTTCTGCTCACGCTCTCAGCTCTTGCGGAGATTCCTGGGCAGGGCGTTCCAGATGCGCAGCGACAGCACCAGCCCCACGGCCGCGAACGGGACGAGGACCATGGGCCACCAGAACCAGTTCGCCGGGTCCTTGGCCGCCGCCCCCACGGGGGTGAGGTTCCCGATGATGATGGACTGCAGCCCGGTCCCCAGGTAGACCATGCCGTCGACGACGCCGGTGGCCGCTCCGGCATTCTTCGCGCCCCCGAAGTCGGTGGTCGAGGTCCCGGACAGGATCCCATGGACCCCCGTCACCGCCATGGAGATGAGCACCGCGGCCCCGCCCGCCAGCCACAGGTTCCCGCCCAGGGTGAAGGCCAGGACGCCGACGCACGCCGCCATGAGCCCGTACAGGATCGCGGCCATGGGCGCGCGCCGGGACTGGAAGAACCGGTCCGAGCACCAGCCGGTCAGGAAGGAGCCCAGAAGTCCGGCGACCAGGAGCATCAGCCCCCAGTTCTGAGTCACGTAGAACGTCTTCTTGAAGCCCACTTCCCCCGCGAACAGGGGGTACCAGTGCATGATGCCGTTGCGCAGGATCCCGCTGCAGAACTCGATCCCGCAGACCACCAGCAGGACCGGATGGGAAACGATCTTCAGGAACACCTCGCGCATGGGCAGGCGTTCCCCGGACGCGGACACCGATTCCTCCCCCGTTTCGAAGTCGGCGTAGCCCGCCTCCCCGGGAGTGTTGCGCAGGAACAGGAACATGACCACCCAGAAGACGGCCATGATGATGGCGGGCACGAAGAACAGCCACCAGTTCTGGTCCGTGCCGCTCCCGCCCAGGCCGAAGACCCAGGTGAAGGTCCTGGCCCAGAAGCCGAGCTCGCCCTTGGGGGCGGCGCGCGTGGCGTCGGCCAGGGCGAAGCCCCAATCGAAGGCGAAGTAGAGCCCGAAGGCGATCATGGAGCCGAAGATGGTCGAGAAGGTGCCGCGCTCGCGCACGTGGAACCAGGGCGCCTTCACGGTCACGATCGAGATGGCCCCGTAGCTCTGGAAGTGCATGTTGATCGCGTACAGGAGCATGAACGAGGAGAAGATGGGCATGGTCCAGCCCCAGTTCGTCATGCCGTAGAGCATTAGCCCCATCACGAAGTTGGTGACGATGGCCCCGCCGGTCCCGATGAGCATGGCCGCCCGGCCGCCCACCTTGTCGGCCAGCGGGCCCGTGAGCAGGAAGGAGACGCCGTAGACCCAGGCGCCGACCGCGAAGATCGTGCCGAACTCCGCCTTGGTCATGAGCGCATCGCCCATGGCGCTCTTGGCCACGGTGAGGTTGTAGCGGCCCATGTAGAGGAAAGCGTAGGCGAAGCCCAGGGGGACCCAGTTGGCGGCCCGCCGCAGGCGATACTGCCAGGAATGCTTCATCGTCTCCATGTGGCTCTCCGGTCGAAGGCGTCCACTGCAGGGTTCATTCTATGAGAAAGCGGGACGGGGCGCGATGCCGGGAAAGCAACGCCTGTGCAACAGTTGGATGAAGGCCCGGGACCGGCCGTGCCGCCGCTCACGGCCGCCAGAGGTCCGGGTGGTCGGTGCACACCGCGTCCAAAAGCGGCGCGAGCGCGCGGAAGCGCTCGATCCGCTCCCGGGGATAGCCCTGCAGTTCCGGGGAGACCAGGCAGGTCTTGAACCCCCGCTTGAGCTCCCGGAGGACCTCTTCCGCCGGCGGCTCTCCCGAGAAGCAGTCCACCCAGGCCCAGCGCACCTTCCCCTGCAGCAGCAGCGCGGCGCCGGCGGGCTCGTACTCGGAGACCCGGACGGCGAGGTCCGGCAGGCCCCGGCGCACGGCGAGCTTTATAATGGTGGGCATGGGCAGATCCAGGATGAAGAAGCGGGTCAGCCCCGCGCGGCGCACGAGCTCCAATATGCCGTCCTCGAGCCCGTCTTCCTTCGGATTGAAGACCAGCAGGCGGTCCCGGCCGGAGTCGGCGACGGCGGCCAGATAGGGCTCCAGCGCATCGCCTCCCTCGTGCGCCTGATGGTTCAGGATCAGGCCGCCGCCGCGGGAGCGGACGTCGAACTCGAGCCCCAGGCGCGGGTCCAGCCCGCGCAGGTCCCGGATCCGGTTGACCCGGTGCATGACGATGTCCATTCCGCTCACTCCTTGGGCCCCCGCAGGCGGCGCAGCTCCGCTTCCGCGTCCGCCCGCCGGGGCCAACCCTGCGGCGCCGCCTGCAACGCCGCCGCGAGGTCCGCGGCGGCCTCGGCCGGCAGCGACAACTTCTCCAGGGTCCCGGACCGGGAACTCAGGGCGTCGGCCCGCTGGGCCTGGGTGAGATCAGGCAAGCTCAGGGCCCGGTCATAGAGAGCGCGCGACGCGTCGAATTCGCGGCGCCGGGAGGCCACGGCGGCCCGGTTCAGCAGCCCGCTCAAGTCCCGAGGATCCAGGCGCAGTGCCTCATCGAAGCGGGCGGCCGCGCCCGCGTCATCGCCCTGGGAAAAGAGCTTGATCCCTTCATCATTGAGCTCGTTCAGGCGGCGCTCCGCCTCCGGGTCCATGCGCCGCCAAACGGGCTTGCCGGGGACCTCCGGCCGGGCCAGGACCTTCGCGGCCTCGGAAATCAGCGACCGGATCGAACCCGCGCCCCCTTGAGGCGAGGTCTCTCCCTTCGGGTCCCGCGCTGGGGCGGCGGGCTCCGGCGCGGAGAGCGTCTCGGCGTAGAAGCCGATCTCCGGGAAACGACCCGCCAAAGGCCGCAGGGCCGCCAGGTCCCGGAGGGCCTCGACCTTCCTTCCTTCGGCCGCCATCGCCACGGCGCGGCGGACTTGGAGATACTGGAGCCTGGGATCCTCCGCCAGGGCGGCGTCGAAGAACGCCCCCGCTTCCCGTGAGCGGCCTTGCCGGTAGAGCATCTCTCCCACATGGGCGAGCATCGCCGGCCACCAGGCATCCAGCTCCTGGGCGGCGTTGGCGTTCCAGATGTTCTTGGAAACGCGCTCGCGGATCCATTCCTTCATCCCCGCGGCGTTGAGCATCAGGGCCGGGTGCCGGCGGTAGACCTCCTCCATCAAGGCCACGACCCGTTCCGAGGGCCGGCCTTCCGGCGAAAGATGCTGGTCCCAGACCCGGAAGGCGAAGACGGTCCAGGCCTTCTCTTTCGCGTCCATGGGACGAGGCGCGGAAGCCTTCGCCCAAGCGTCTTCCAGAGCGCGGGTGTCCCAGGCTTCCATGGGGGCGAGGATGGACCGGCCCCTCCAAAAGTCGGCCTCGGCCACCGCCCGCACGATCACGGCGGCGACGAGCCGGTCGCACAAGCGCGCCCAATGCATGTCGTCCTCGAAGAACTCCGAACCCACCAGCCCTTGGGGCCGGGCCTCGGCGAAAGCGCGCTCCAAATCGGCGAGCGGGGCCCCGTACACCCCGCTCAACCGCCGCAGGACCCGGTTCAATCGGGGCATCGGCGGGATCTGCTCCTCAAGCGAGGCGAGGTAGTGCGAGCGCGCGCCCACCCCCAGCCCCGACCGGTCCAGGCTCCGGGCCAGGAAATATTCGGAGAATACGCGCAGAGCGCGCGCCGAGTGGGGGTCCGCGATCCCTCCCCTTCCCAGGCGCTGCAGAACGGACCGGAACCCGGCGGTCGCCCCGGGATAGCGGCGTGTCTCGTAGAGCCGCCAAGCGTCGAAGAACCCCCGATCATAAAGGGGCAGGAATCCCCGGGGCGGGGTGTCCCTCATGTTCCAAGGCAGGGCGCAGAGGACGATCGGGATGCCTTTGCCGCGGACGAAGCGCACGATAGCGCTGATGTTGCGCTCGAAATCGGCGGCCATTTCCGGCGGAGGCGGTTCTCCCCGGAGGTTCCTCATCGCGAAACGCAGGGCCGCGGCCGGCTGGCCCAGCAGGATCCCTTGCGCCAAGCCCTTCAAGACGCGGGGCAGGCGGCGCAGTTCGGGCGGCCCCCCTTGCTCGCCCTCATTGACCCCGCTCATCAGGACGATCAGGTCCGGTTCGTAGTCCGCGATCTCGCGGATCGTCAGCCCGTCGCGGTAGCTATCATAGGCGCTGATGCCGCAGTCGAGGATCTCGAAAGTATATCCGGGCAGGACGCGCCGCAGGAGCCAATCCAGCTCCGATTCGTCGAAGAGCTGCACGACGGACCCCCCCACCAGGAAGATGCGCAGGGTCTTGGGCCCCTTCTTTTTAGGGAAGCGCTTGGGATAGGTGGAGCCGACCTCGGTCCCGAGGCGGGAGGCCTCGAACACCACGACCCCATCCGGACCCGTCTTTTCCTGGAAGAACCTCCGGAGCGGAGAAAGGTGAAGGTACTCGTACTGCCGCTCCAACAACGAACCGGGGGGGACTCCTTCCGGGGGGCGTGAGCACGCGCTGAATCCGGGGGCCGCGATCAGCACGGCCGCCAGCCAGGATGTCCCGGCGCCCCTTAGTGTCTTCATGGCTGCTCCTCACTTCCCCGCCGGAAGGATTCTATCACATCGCCGCCAGGTCGCAATCGCCGTAGAGCCGGAGCTGGGCCTCGAACAGGCCGGGGCAGCGCCGCCGGAGGGCGCAGCCGCGGCAGCGCGGGGTGTGGACCCGGAGACGGTCGGGGCGCAGGCTCACGATGGAGCGCAGCCCCATCCTCCCCCGCGCGGCGCCTCGCTCGACGGTCACCCGGGGACTCCAGTACAGGTCGTTGGAGCAGTCCCAGCGCCCTCCCAGGACGCACGCGGGGACGCCGAAGACGCGGAACACGACCCCGCGCCCCTCCACCCGCTTCGCGGCCGCGGGGATGCGCCGGCGAAACTCCCCCAGCCGCACCGCGAGGCGGGCGTAGCCCTCCCCCCCGCGGCCCTCCGGGGCCAGGTTCGAGAGCAGGACATGCCGGACCCGGCGATGGCGGAGGATAAATTCTAGGGTCCCGTTCAGCCCGGGCAGGTTCTCCCGGGTCAGGACGGTGTTGGTCAGGAGGAACGGAGGCCGCGCGGCCGCCTCCACGTTCCGCAGGGCGGCCCGAAGCTTCGCGAAGCCTCCGGGGGTCCGGGTCGCGCGGTCGTGTACCCGCGCCGAGCCGCCGTGCACCGAGAGGCATAGCTCATCGAGGAGCGGCAGGACCCGCCGCGCGTACGCGGGCTCGGCCAGGCGGCAGCCGTTGGAGGTCAGATAGGTGGAGTAGCCCAGGCGCCGGGCGGTCGCCAGGATCACGGGCAGGTCCGGACGCAAAGTGGGCTCCCCCCCCGTGAAGGTGACGTGGGAGCAGCCGGCGCGGCGCTTGCGCAGCAGGACGGAGAGGACCTCCTTCAGGCCGACCGGCTGCCCTGCGAAACGGGCCATCCGGCCGCTCTCCGAGCAGAAAGCGCAGAGCTGGACGCAGGCGTATGAGAGGTGCAGCTCAAGCCGTCTCGGGTCTTCCGAACTCTTCTTGGCCATACAATGCGGCATAGCTCCGATATATCCCCATGCAGACGTCGCCGAAGGGACAGGTCCGGCAGCCGTCCACCCGGCAGCGGTACTCGTCCTTCGAGCGCTCGACCCAGTTGAACCGCTCGGTCGGCCCCTTCCCCTTTCCGCGCAGGAAAGTCACGTCCGTCGGGAGGTCGCTCCCCTCTTCATAGAAATACTTCTTCAGGAGCGGCCACCGCTTCTGGAACGCGGGCGGGAGTACGCAGTACGGAACGCCCCCGAAGCTCAGACGCACGAGCCCCTCGCGCTCGTTGGCGAGGAGGAGCTTGAGCATCCACGGCACGGCCTCGCGGAAGCGCGGGACGATCCGGGGATCGCGCTCGGCGCGGCCCTGCGGCCAGATGAAATTGCAGCGGACGTCGTCGATCCCCTCCGCCGCGAAGAAGCGGACGAACTCGGGCAGGGAGCGCATGTTGGGGCGGCAGAGGACGGGGTTGAGCGAGACGTTGTCGCGCAGTGCGCCCGAGCGGCGGATCTTCACGAGGTTCCGCACGCCCTGCAGCTTCTTCGCCCAGCCCCCGGGCACGCCGGTGAGGGCGTCCTCCACCCCGGAGAGATGGCTGTGCACCGAGACCGTCACCCGGGTCATCCCCGCGCGCACCAGGCGGCCCAGGAAGCGCCGGTCGCTCAGCCGCATCCCGTTGGTGCAGAGGGATATCCGCTGGTAGCCGAGCTCCCGGGCGAAGGCCACGGACTCCACGATGCCGGGATAGACGCTGGGCTCCCCGCCGATGAAGCCCACGGCCCGGGCCCCCTCGGCGTGATGCCGCCGGAGTTCCGCACGCACGGTCGCCGCGGGGACCCAGGGCTCGCGGCGGTCGCGTTCCAGGCCGCTCATGCAGAACACGCAGCGGTTGTTGCAGAGCCGCCCCGGGTTGATCTCGACGTTGCGCATCCTCATGCGGCGGCGTCCCTCCCGCCCGTCAGGCCGAACTCCCGCATCCGGTCGAAGAAGGCGTCCGACAGGACGCCCATCTGCAGGTTGCTCCGCACGATCTCCAGAAGGGCGCGGTCGCCCGCGCAGGAGGCCAGGAACCGGTTCCACAGCCGGCGCCGGTCCTGCCGGAGGTCCTGCATGCGCCGGACCGTCCCCAGGGTGCCCGCGTCGCAGACCCCCTTCAGGGGCGGCAGGATCCGCTCCAGCGCCGGCACCACGCTGCCGAGGTAGACCCGGCCGTCGCAGTCCACGGTCGGGGTCGGGGACATGAGGTCCGGCTCGTCCATGCAGAGCGGGTTGAACACCGACACCATCCGGCCCTCCCGGCGCAGCCGCCGCAGCAGCCGTCCGATGCGGGAGAAATAGTCCGCGGCCGCGCCCTTGCGCCACAGCGCGCCCATCCGGTAGGCGAAACGAATCCTGCCGACCCCCATCTCCAGGAGCAGCTCGGCGCTGCGCTCCACCTCCGCCGCGCGCTCCGGGGAGGTGACCATGTTGACGAAGAAGTCCTGGCCCGAACGCACCAGTCCGCTGATGTTATCCAGGATCCTCCGGTATGGATAGGGCCCGCCCTTCTTCAGAAGCGGACGCTGGGCTTCCTGCGCGGCCCGGCCCCCGTCGAAACTGACGAGATAGTCCACGCCGTAGGGCGCCAGCCGGTCCAGGACGCGCCGGTCCAGGAGCAGCCCGTTGCTCGTGACCGTGTAGCGGACGGAGCGGCCGGCGGCGCGGCTGAGCTTCTCCGCGTAGCGGATGCCCCCCAGCAGGAGGTCCAGGCGCAGGAGGGGTTCGCCGCCGAAGAACTGGAGGCGCACGGGGTCGCATTCCGCGGTGAACAGCAGGTCGATCGACCGCTTGAGGTCCCGCGGGGTCATGGCGGGCAGGCTGCGGTCGTAGACGCAGTAGACGCAGGCCATCTGGCACGCCCGGGTCAGCATCACCATCAAAGACCCCAGCTGATCGTACTCCTTCAGCCGCGGCGGAGAGTTCAGCATCCCCCCTCCCGCAGACCCCGCAGCAGCTTGCGCAGGTCCATCCCCACCCGCAGGTTATCGGCGAAGAGGGCGCCCTCCGGAGTCCCGGGAGGACAGGTCCGGGCGAAGCGCTCCAGGACCTGGCTCCGGCTGAGGACCAGGTCCGCCATGCGCTCCGCCTCTCCCAGGCGGCCCAGGCCCATGGCCCCGCGCAGCCGTGGGAAGCGCCGCTCGAGGAACACCGCCGCGTCCAGGAACAGGGCGCCGTCCGTGTCCGCGAGCACCTCCTCGGAGAGCATGACCGGTTCGCAGTCGTTATGGGCGTTCATGATCTCGATGGGCCCCTGCCGCCCGCGGGGCGGCTCGGCGATCAGTCCGCGCAGGAGCGCGCACAAATCGCGCCGGCGCGCCGCGCCCCAGGGCACCCCGACCTGATAGCATATCTGGACCCGGCGCACGCCCCGCCCGGCCAGGAAGGCGATGTCGCCGCGGGCGTCCTCCAGCCGCTCGGGGGTCAGCACGGCGTTGGCGAAATAGGGGACGCGGGAGCGCCGCAGGGCGCTCAGGCTGCGCAGGAGGGCGTCATGGCGGGTCCGCCCGCGGGCGTCCCGCCGGCACGCCTCATGGGCCGCCGGCGACCCGTCCAGGCTGAACATCACCTCCGCGTTGCGGCGCGCCAGCCAGCGCAGCTTGGCTTCGTCCAGCAGCATGCCGTTGGTGGTCAGCATGTAGCGCAGGCGGCGGCCCGAGGGCCGGGCCCGCGCGTCCCCGTACTCCATGGCCCGCCGGACCAGGTCGAAGCGGAGCAGGGGCTCCCCGCCGAAGAAGCGCAGCTGGGGCTCGCGCGCGGGGGAGGTCAGCAGGAGGTCCACGGCGCGCTCCATGGTCCGCGCGGACATGGCGCGCGGCCCGCGCGAAACCAGGCAGTACGAGCAGCGGGCCTGGCAGGCATAGGTCACCATGACCATCAGCGAGCCGCTGAGGTCGCGCCCGGGCTTATCCGAGTCCCTTTCCGCCATATCTCCTCAGGTACGACTTCTGCACTCCCCGGCAGCGCCGCGACAGGCGGCAGCGGCGGCAAGGGAGCGCCTCCTTGGTGAACAGCTTCGCCGCGTCCCCCAGATACCGCGCCAGCGCGTCGGGGTCGGAACCGAGAGTGGTGTCGAGTTCCATGGGCTCATGGGTGAGCCAGGAACCGGGGCGGGAACCCCGCGAGGCTCCCTTCCCCTCGAAAAGACAGGGCGGGTAGCCGCGCAAGCGCACCCGCATCCCGGAGAGGCCCTGCGCCCGGCCCAGGGCGGTCCACACCCGCCGGATCGCCGCATAGGGCGGCAGGACGCGCTCGTCTTCGCTCAGCACGTCCATCACCAGGACATCGGGGACCCCGAGCCGGGCCAGCCGCCGGAGCGTCCCCAGGAGGGAGGCGTGGTTCGCGGCGGTCACCAGGAGGTTCACCCGGATGGGGCAGGCCCCGCCGCCGCGGCGGGCCAGCAGGAGCAGGTTCGCCAGGCCCCGCCAGGTCTCCCGGCAGCTGCCCGGGACTCCCGTCATCCCGTCGTGGACGGCGGGCAGGTGGCTGTACACCGAGACCATGATGTCGCGCAGTCCGGCTGAGAGCAGCCGGGCGGCGAAGTCGGGCCGGGAGGCGCGGCGCCCGTTGCTGACCAGGCCGATGCGGGTGAAGCCCAGCTCCCGGCAGCGGGCCACGATGGCGAAGAAACCGGGCAGGAGGGTGGCTTCGCCCCCCGACAACACCACCGTCTCTCCCCCCTTGCGGACCTCGCGCAGGACGCGCGCCAGGGCCCGGGGCGGGACCCGCACGTTGGCCAGCCGCGGACGCGGGCAGAAGGAGCAAGCGTTGTTGCAGCGCAGGGTCACGGTGACGTCCTCGCCCCGGCCCTTCACGCGGCCTCCTTGCGGTCGCCATAGCAGCTGAAGCAGCCGGCGCAGGCGGGGAAGAGCTTCCGGAGGGTCCGCCGGCGCAGGGCGCGGGCGGCGGCGCCGTTCCAGATCGCGGCGAAATCGTCCCGGAGCACGTTGCCCAGAGGCAGATCCGGGCAGGACCACACGGTCCCGTCGGGGAGGAGGTTGGGCTGGTTCCAGGGGCCCAGGCAGTAGGAAGGCGCGGGCCGGGCCCGGCCCGAAGCGTAGTACCGGCGCAGACCGTCCCGGTCCAGCTCCGTGCTGAAGCGCACGTCCGGATGCCGCCGCCTCAGACATTCAAGCTCCTCATGCAGGAGGTCGAGGTCCATGCGTCCGGGAGACAGGCCGTAGCCCTTCCAGAAGCTCAGAGGCGCCCCGAACTCCTCCCGGCAGACCCGGGCGTGCCGCCGGAGGGTGGCGGGGGAGTTGAAGATGAGATGCTGGAAGTAATACTGATCCACCCCCACCTCCGCCTTCTCCAGGAAATCGACCAGCTCCACGAGCCGCCCGCAGTTCTTCTCGGAGATCACGCACAGCACGCGCAGGAGCGGCTTGCGCCCTCCCCGGCGCGCCCTGGCCAGGGCCTTCAGCCCCAGCAGCATGTCCCGGAAATAACCCGGCTTCCCCGGACGGACGACGTCCGCGATGCTCGGGGGGCCGTCTAGCGAGAGGTTCACCTGGTCCACCGCTCCCAGGACCTCCCGCCAATAACGGTTCAGGAGCACGCCGTTGGTCGTGAGGGTCACGGGGATGCCGCGCCGGCGGGCATGCCGCGCCACGGCCAGCCAATGGGGACTCAACAATGGCTCTCCTCCCGCCAGATTGAGCTGACCCGGGCGCAGCGGCGCGATCTCGTCCACGACCCGCTTGAGGACGGCCCTCGGCAGACCCCCCGCATGGCGGCGCAGCAAAGCCGGGTCCTGGCAGGCGCCGGTCCCGCCCCAGAGGATGCAGGCCCGGCAGCGCAGGTTGCACTCCAGCGTGAGCATGAGATAGAGCTCGTCGATGCGCCGGCTCTCCAGGAAGGGCGGCCGGGACAGGCCGTGCCGGAGCAGGACCCGGGGCAGGGGCCGGAGCGCGGGCTTCATCGGGGTCCCGCCGCGGCGGGGCGCCGGGAGAGGCCGCGGACCCAGGCGTCCGCGGCCCAGCCGGTCTCGATGTTGTTGAGGATGATCCGCCGCCATGCCGGGCGGCGCCGGCCGTAGACGTCGGCCAGCAGGCGGAAGTTGTCGAAAGGAGAGCTGCCCAGACGGTCCAGCCGGCCGGCCTGCGCGACGTCGGCCACGAAGAAATCCCGCTTGGCCCGGGAGAAGTCCTCCTCCAGGCAGACGCCCGTCTCGCGGTAGATCCCCCCGTCGCAGTCCACGGTGAGCTCCGCGTTGAGCACCACCGGCTCCCGGCGTATCGCGGTCGCGTTGACGAACTCCAGCTCCGGCCGGGACGCGACGAAGTCGCGGATGCGGTCCATCTCCGCGAGCAGGGTCCGCACGGCGGCCGCAGCCCAGAAGCGTCCCAGGCAGTAGTTGACCTGGATGCGGCGGTGCCCCAGCTCCGCCAGCGAGCGGAACTCCTCGAAAAGCCGCCCGACGCTGTCGGGGGTCGTGACCGCGATCACGAAATAGGCGATGCCGGAATCCCGCAGCGCCTCCAGGTTCCGGAGCACGCGGGCGTGGGGCGCGCGGCCGGCCGCGGCCCGGCGCTGGCGGCGCTGGGCACCCAGGACCCCGTCGCAGCTGAACTCGACGTCGAAGCGGTGTCTCCCGAGGAACTCCAGGACCGTCGCGTCCAGGGCGATGCCGTTGGTGGTCAGGAGATAGGAGAGGCGCCGCCCCCCGCGCCGGGCCTCGGCTTCGGCGACCGCCCGCCGGATGAGGTCGAAGCGCAGCAGGGGCTCGCCCCCGAAGAACTGGAGCTGGAGTTCCCGCCGCGGCGAGGTGAAGAGCAGCCGCACCGCGTCCGAGACCACGGACTCGGACATGTCCGCCCCGAATTTCCTGACGCGGCAATAGCGGCAGCGCAGCTGACAGCGGTGGGTGATCAGGAGGATCAGCCGCTGGGGCGTCCGCAGCGCGGGGCTGCTCCGGGCGGCCGCGAGCGCGGCGCCGCGCTCCGTCTCCAGGCGCCGGAGCAGGGCCTCGAGCCGGGCCGCGCCGGCTCCGCGTTCCAGGAGCGCCCGCTCCTTACGATAGAGCAGGCGAATCAGCTCGAAGTCCAGCCGTTCGAACCGGTCCATGTTCCCCATCCTTGCCGAATACCTTCGCCTTGAGCACGGCCACGTGCGCGGCCACCCGCTCTCCCATGCGGATGTTGTCGAGGATCACCCGCCGGACCTCCGGCGCTCCGTCGTAGAGCCGGAGCAGGGTGTAGTAGCTGTGGAAACGGGTCCAGTAAAGGGTGTTGATGTCGCGGACGCCGCCGACGCGGCCGTAGCGGTAGACCGGCGCTCCGCAGGGCGGGCGAGTCTCGAACATCCATTCGCTCATCAGGTGCAGTCCGCCGTCGGTGTCCGCCATCAGCTCCGCGTTCAAGAGCGCCGGCTCCACCCGACCGCGCAGGTTCCCCAGGACCAGGGTCCCGGCGCGCAGGCGGCTCCCGCAGGCTTCGGCGACCTCCCCGAGACCCTCCAGCAGGCGCCGGGAGTCCGCCGTCCCCCAAGGCACGCCCAGGGCGTAGTTCACCTCCACCTCCCGCGCCCCCGCTTCCACCACGTGCCGGACGTTCGCGGCCAACCGGCGGCAGTTCCCCGGGCTGGCCACCAGCACCACCGTGTGCGGCACTCCGGCCCGGAGCGCGGCCTCCAACCCCCGGCGGGTCGCGCGATACGGGTCCAGTCCCGGCTCATGGGGGACTTTATAGCGGTTGTGGTCCTCCGGCTTCCCGTCCAGGCTGATCTCCAGACGGAGGTCGTGCCCCCGCAGCATCCCCAAGGCCGCGTCGTCCAGGGCGATGCCGTTGGTCACCATGTAGAAAGAGACCGTCTTGCCCGCGGCGGCCGCGGCGGCCTCGGCGCAGCGCAGGGTCTCACCGATGAAGGCGGGGCGCAGGAGCGGCTCGCCCCCGCCGAGGTCGAGGCGCACCCGGCCGCTGCGATGGGTCATGAGCAGCGCGACGGCCCGGCGCATCACCTCCGGCGGCATGTCCGCGTCGCGCTTGGCGACGGGGCAATAGCGGCAGCGCAGCTGACAGCGCCGGGTCACGAACAGCTGCATGTTGGCCTTGGTCATGGCGAACAGCGGGGCTGCATCGGGCGTTCCCGCGGCGACCCGGCGGCCCCGGCGGCGGGCGAGCGCCGGATAGTCGTGATAGCGGTCCACCAGCCCCCGCAGGCGGCGGGCGCCGCGCGGGTCACCCGCCTCCCAGGCCAGGGATTCGGAGCGGAGCAGCAGGCGGTAGAGGACGCCCCCGAAGACGTCGTCCCAGCCGCCGCCCCCTCCGCAGGAGGAAGACGTCGCTGCCCCGGGGACGGCGGCCCCTTGGCCGCCGGAGCTCAAGGACGGGAGCTCCGCGGCGAGACGGCGGACCTCCGGGTCTTCCGGGACGTCGTGCTCGACCAGCGGGTACTCGAGCTCCCCGTGCGGGAGCCCGGCGGAGAGGACCCGGCGCGTACGGATCAGGGGCAGCCGGCCCGCGGCCGCGGCCCGCTGGTAGCTCACGGTCGGATAGAACGAGGTCAGATGCCCGATCACGGGCCGCAGCACGTCGAAGTATCCGCCCGATTCCCAGCGCAGCCGGTTGATGCGCAGGAGGTTCTCCAGGATGTCTTCCAGGGAGGTGTCCATGTTGGCGACGATCCAGTGGTGGGCCTGACGGATCCGGCGCCGGCTCAGCTCCCCCACCAGGGACTCGACCTGCCGGAAGCAATAGCCCTTGCCCAGGCGCCGGAGTTCCGCGTCGCAGAGGTTCTCAGTCCCCAGATACAGGTACGGCCTGGGGTCCTCGGCCGCGCCTTTCAGGCGCGGGGAGAACAGCCCGGGGTCCAGGGCTTCCAGGAGTTCCTTCCGGGGACCGGTCCCGGGACGTGCGCCCTCCCGCGGGAAGAAGGAGCGGATGGAGGCCTGCAGGAAGCGGATGTGGAAGGGAGAGCGGCCGACGATCCCCAGGATGGCCGCCGCGCGGACCGGATCGGCGAGGAAATCGTCGTCGTAGAATCCGACCCCGAAAGCCGCGGGCGGGACGCGCGACCAGCTCCCGTAGAGCCCGAGCAGGCGCCGCCCATAGGCGCCCAGGTCCCGGGCCACGGCCCGGGGGCTCTTGCCGTGGAACCGGCCCCGGTCCGGCGAGGAGCAGAACCGGCAGCCGGAAGCGCAGCCCCGCGAGAGGCAGAGGACCACGCCCGACCGGGTCTCCTCCCGCTCCAGCAGGCTGAAATCCAGGCCGGACCGGTCGAGGTCCGCGACCCGCAGGACGCGGTCGCTGCCCGACAAGAGGGCGACCCCCTCTTGGATGAAGCCCAGCCCCTCCAGACCGCGCAGGGCTTCGAGTTTCTCGGGGCCGAGTTCCCGGGAGGCGTCCGCTCCGTCCAGGACCGCCATCAGCCGCGGCAGGACCTCCTCCCCGGCGCCGCGGACCACGAAATGGGCGGGAGCCAGATGGGCCAGCGTCTCGTACGGATGCGTCGTGGGCATCAGCCCGCCGACCGCCACGAACGCCGGGCTGCGGCGCCGGACGTGCCGCAGCAGGGCCTCCGCCTTCTCGAAATAGGAGTCATAGAGGGTCAGCCCGACCAGATTCACCCCCCCCGCCTCGGCCAGCAAGGCATCCAAGCCGGCGAGGTCCGTCGCGAAAGCCCCATCCGCGAGCGCTATCCGCGAATCCGACCAAAGCACCGGGAACCCGGCGCGCCGGAGCGCCGAGGCCAGATAGAAGACCCCCTGGTGCATGGGGCGCATCCCCAGTTCCTTATCGGGGGAATTCAGGAGCCGGCGGAAGAGGAGGACGCCGCCGACCCCCCGCGACGCCGCCGCGCGGGCGGGTGCCGGACGCCGTGCCGGGACGGGCTCGCGGCCCCTGCCGCTATGGACCGGCAGGGACCGTGCAAGAAGATGTTCTCCGGACGCACGGCCCCTGCCGCTATGGACCGGCAGGGACCGTGCAAGAAGATGTTCTCCGGACGCACGGCCCAGGAAGGCCCGGAGTCCCGACTCGAGCGACCCCGAGCGGGCCAGCCGGTCGAAAGCGGCGCGGGAGAGCCTCACGGCGCCGGGAACGGACTCCCGCGGGGAAGCGCCGACCAGGATGTCGGCCCGGCGTCCCGCCCCGGTCCGGGCGGCCAGCAGACGCTGGGCCGCGGCGGCCACCCGGACCAAGGACGCCCGGGAGATGCGCAGGCGCGGGTCGGACCGCAGGAGGATGGAAGCCGGCGTCTCGTCGCTCACAGAGGGACGCTGGCTCCCGGGGGACTCAGCGCTGGGAGGTGCGCTGGAGGTCTTCCACCGCGCGCTTCTTCTCTTCCGGAGACATCCGGGTCAGGAGATTGTCACCCGGACGATACGCGGGCAGGGAATTCTCGAAGCGGAATTTCATCTCGGCCTCGACCATCTCCCGGACGTCGTCGACGGCCTTCCCCGCGCAATAGGCTTCGTTGGCCGCCGCCTTCAAGGGGGCGCAGGCCTCGACCGAGCCCAGCATAAGGCCCCGGCAGAGCTCTCCGGAGCCGCAGAGCGCCGGGTCCTTGGCCTTCGCGGCGGCGTACACGGCGCTCCGATCCAGGCACAAGGACCGGGTGAACGGGTCCGGGATGTCGTAGCAGACCTTGGGGTCGGGGATGCTGTCAGCCATCGCCTTGCACTGGGGCATGAAACCCTCGAGCGGGACTTGGTCGCGCACGTACGCCGACATCTCCTTGCAGACGGTCTTCTCGTTCCCCGTCTTGTGGGCTTCCACCCAGAGCCGGCACACCGCGTCCAGCTTGTTCACCTTGAACGGGGAATTCGTCTTGAAATGCGCGATGCAGGATTCGATCGCCGCGGGAGAGCCCTGGACGGCCTCGTACACCCCGCGCAGGTTGTTGAAGATGTGATCGCAGTCGTCCTCCGGCGCCCCCCCGGGATCGAACTTCAGGCCCTTGCCCATTCCCTTGAGGGCGGCGCACTTCGCCGGTTTCTTCTCCGCCAGGGCCTCGCAGGCCAGGCTCCGCGCGAGCAGACGCAGCGGCAGTTCGACCCAGGCGGCGAGGTCTCCCAGACCACCCGCTGCCGTCGCCGCGGCGGGCGCGGAAAGCTTCCCGACGCATTCCTTGATGGCGGCATCCCGCAGACGTCCCATATCCGATATGACCTCGGGAGTCGGAGGCGTAACCGGTCCCTGCGGCATGCCGGCCGGCCGGGCGGGGACCGGCTTCCTGCGGGACAGTTCCCGCACCTGTTGGCGTTCCATGAAGTTCATGAACAGGAACATTCCCAAGACCATCAATGCGGCGGCTACCGCCATTCCCTTCAATTTCATCGCGGGCCGCTCACCACTGCCCGTGCGACCCGTGCGAGCCGTGCGAGCCGTGCGAGCCGTGCGAGCCGTGCGAGCCGTGCGACCCATGCGAGCCGTGCGAGCCGTGCGACCCGTGCGAGCCGTGCGACCCGTGCGACCCGTGCGACCCGTGGGAACTATGGCTGTAGTGCCGCCCGGTGCCGCCGGAGTTGTGCAGATAGTTGGAATGGCTCTGCGCCAGGGCGTCGTCCGCCGACAGCATCGCCGTGCCCACGATCCCGAGGACCGCCGCGGCCTTGAAGACGTCTTCCTTCAAGACCTTCGCTTCCTCGCTCGCCATGAACCGCGTGATGTCCTTCTTGATGGTCGGCAGGATCTTTTCCTTCTTCTTCTTTTTCTTCTTGTCTTCCATGGCGCCCCTCAATAACGGCTGGAGATGTTTTCGTCCTGACTCTTGGCAATCCACCGTTCGAACACGCCCTTCACCTTTTCATCACGCAGCTTCTCGAACAGGAAATCCTGGATCCCCATGTAGATCCGGCAGCGCATGTTGTGGAGCATCTTCCCGAAGATGTCCCCCTGCTGCACGTGATTGTAGATCGGGCAGACCCCGCAATAGGGCTTGTACGCGCACTGGGTGCAGATCGGCTGAGACTCGAGCAGGGAAGCGGTCGTGACGGCCCGGACCACCGGATGGCCGACCATGCCGGCGAGATCGCCCCCGCCCACGTGCCCGATCCGGAAGGAGTCGTCCCCCATCCGCCCGAGCATCCGCCCCTCGTCGCAGGTGTACACGGTGCCGTCGAAATTGTAAGCCACCTGTCCGATCCCGCCGCCGCAGGGAGAGCGGATGTCCAGGTTGTTGGGCTCTTCCTTGGCCAGGATCTTGTGCAGGAACATCTTCGCGGTCTGCTCGAAGAAGCGGACCTTCTTGTTGCGCAGGCCCAGCCCGATGATATGCTCCATGGCCTCGCGATAGAAGGCCAGGAACTCGCCGGCATCGTAGCCGATGCTGTCCCAGGTCTTCTGCGCCAGGCCCAGCGGGCTCAGGAAGCGCAGGTAGATGCCGCGGGCGCCGAGGTCCCGGTACGAATCGACGACGTCCTTGGGGCGGGAGAGGGCGAAGCGCGTCACCGTGGTCAACCCGTCGATGCGGTAGCGCTTGCCCCGCGTGCGCTTGAAGATCTCATGCCACCAGCGCAGGGTCTCGGCGTGGCTGTTGCCGCCCAGGTAGACGCGGTTCTGGTCGTGGATGTCCGCGGGGCCGTCGATCGAGGTGCAGAAGGTGACCCCGTGCTTCATGAGGAAAGCCAGCTTACCCTCGTCCATGAGGCTCAGGTTCGAGACCAGTCCGATGGTCAGGTCCTTGCCGGCCTCCCGGTTCCGGCGCCGGGCATCCGAAACGATGAAGCGGACCACGGGCCAATTCGCCAGCGGCTCCCCGCCCTGGAACTCGATCATGAGCGCCGGGCTCGGGGACTGGAAGATGCGGTCCAGCACGCCGCGCGCGGTCTCTTCGGTCATGTCGGTGGAGGCGTCATCCATCCCGACCGGACCGGCCTGGCAGTAGACGCAGCGGTGATTGCAGCGCAGGGTCGCGACGACGATGTGCAGGCCGGGTCCGCGGTTCAGATAGGAGTGCCGCCGGCGCCACTCCTGGGACCAGCGTGCGAAGTCCAGCCACTCGCGCAGGAACCCCCCCTCCTTGAGCCGGGCATGGAGCGGGCTCCCTTCGGCGACGCTCCCGGAGAGGAACTCCCGGAATTCCCCTTCCTCAAGGATGCAGTAGTGCCCCGAATCGTTGGTGAGGAGCACGCCCCCGCCGGGGAGCCTGCGGACGTTGCAGGGCCCGACTCGGCGCGCGTCGAAGCGTTCGATGTCCGTCGCGTCCATCAGCCCCTCATCGCCCCCAAGACGTGATTGCAGAACTCGTCGGAGAATCCCTCGTCCAGCGGCCCGTCGACGGGCCGGGCGGCGACGATGATGCGGCCGCCCTTCTCCTTCACGTCGAACTCCGCCCAATCCGTGAACGCCGCGGCGGCGGCATCGACCGCCGCCCGCGAATAGAGCCGCCCGTCAAACTTTAGCCGCATCCCGCTTGCCCCCTTTCCGGGACTTCGGCTTGGCGCCCCCCTTCTTCGCGGGAGCGGGCGCCGGCGCCGCTCCGGCGGGGTGGGACTCCTCCCAGGGAGCGGCGATGTTCAGCGGATCCTCGCCGCCTTCCTTCTCCACCTCGGCGAGGAGCTTGTCCACTTCCTTCTCCAGGTCCGCGTCGAGCACCGCCTCCTCGGCGAGGGGCGTCCCCTCGCCGGAGGCGCCGCAATCGCAGGATTCCGCGGTCTCCGGGGCGTACCCCTGTGCCGAGGCCAGCGCGCGGGTGATGATGTGCTCCCGGATCTTCTGGTTGGCGGCGGTGATGCGGGTGCGCAGGGCCTGATGCAGCAGCTCGTTCTCGAACTCCCCGGCGACGGAATCGAGCGCGGCGCCGTCTCCGTTCTTGGCGCGCAGTCGGACCTGCACGCAGGCCTTGGGGTCGCCCTCCAGCCTCAGGTATGCCCGGTCCAGGAAAGCGTAGCAGGCGAGATACAGGGCCTCCAGACCGTAGAGCGGCACCTGCACCGCGATCGTCTTCTCGGCATTGCCCATTGTATACACTGCTCCTTAAAAGTCCCGTAAATTACTGTAATTATACACGAAATACCCGGTGCGCGCCAGAGTCCGGTTCAGGGGGACGGCCGCGGTCCCCGGATGGGGACGAACTCGCTCCAGCCGAACAGTCCGGGATATTCCTTCCAGGGGCCCTCGCAGACGGACTCGTAGGCGCACTCCGGGCAGCGCGGTCCCTTGGTCTTCCCTTCCTGCTGACGCACCCGGGTGTAGCTCTCGATGGTCGCCTCGGCGTCGTACACCACGGTCTCGGGGATGATGCGTTCCGCGATGCACGACTCATACCCGCGCAGGCGGCAGAAGGGGATGGCCTCGGTCATCACGACGCGCCCCGCGGCCAGGCCGATGTCCAGGCCGCGCTTGACCCAGGGCTCGATCAGGACCTTCCGGGGGATGAGCCAGCCGCGGTTCTCAGCGGCCTGCCCCAGGATGTGGACGAAGGCGAACTGGAACTGGTCGACTCCCAGGCTGACGAAGAGCGCCGCGAGTTCGGGGAGGTCGCGGTAATTGGCGCGCGTGATCACGCTGTTGGTGATGACCTTGAGGCCCTGCTTCTTGAGGTTCCGGATGCCGGAGACCGTCTGCAGGAAGGACCCGGGGGCCCCGGTGAGGAAATCGTGGATCTCCGGCCGGGACCCGTGCAGGGAAGGCCCGAACTCCGTGACCCCGGCCTCGGCCAGTTCGCGGCAGAAATCAGGATAGCAGAACTTGCGGCCGTTGGTCTGCACCTGGATCGTCGTGTAGCCGAGGCCGCGGGCCACGCGCACCGACTCCAGGAAATCCGGCTGGATGGTCGGCTCCCCGCCCGTGAACACCAGGCTGTCGGCCCCGCGTTTCCGGCCGTCCTTGAGCAGACGGGAGATCTCCGCCATCGACTTGGGACCGAAGCGCGAGCGTTTGTCCCCCTGCACGCAGAAGGCGCAGCGGTTGTTGCAGGAGAAGGCGATCTTCAGGTCGACGCGCTTCATTCAGCGATCCCGCCCGCAGAGATAGAGCGTGTGCTTGGGGAACTCCGCCGCCTTGGAACACTGCCGGGACATGCGCTCATGGAACTCCGGATTCACGAAATCCGGGTCTTCAAGATACCAGAAATCACCCTGGGAGGCGAGGCGCTTCATGAAATCGACCGAGCGTCCCCCCCAGTCCGGGGCGAAAGCGGCGGTCAGGGTCAACCCCAGCACCCGCCAATCCTCGTAGCGGCATTCCACGAAGGGCAGGCCGCCGGATCGGCAGGAGCGGAGGGCCTCCCCCGGGTTCCGGGCGGAATAGTACACGAAAAGGGAGTGCAGGAAATGCGGGTCGAAGACCACGACGCGGCCGGCGCCCTCGGCGCGGATCCGCGCGACGACCCGCGGCAGGTCCGCCCGCGGATCGGGGGCATAGAACTCCGCCCGCCGGCGCCAGGACTCCCCCGCGCCCGCCCCGGCCGCGAGGCCGACCAGCAGCGCCGCCGCGAGGGAAGCCCGCGCCGGGTTCACGCGGCCCATCAGGGAGCGGCCCGCCGAACCGGCGCCCGCGCAGACCAGGGCCGAGACCGCGGGCAGGGTCCAGAGGAAATAGTAGGCCTTCATGCGCATCCAGGGGAGCAGCGCCAGTCCCAGCGCCGGGGCCAGAGCCCACCCCAGCCACAGCCAGCGCGCGGGATCGGCGGTCCTGGGGCCGCCGCCTTCTCCACCCCGGGCGACCTTCCAGGCGCCGAAGCCGGCCGCCGCCAGGAGCAGGGTCAGGGCCGGGCCCGGGAAGAGCAGCTCCCCCGCGCCGCGGGCGAAGACGCCGGCCGGCAGGTCTCCCCAGACGAGCCCGGGATGGGACGCGGCCAGGGCGCGCAGCCCGCCCTCCTCCCGCAGCACCGGGACCAGCATGGCGCACGCGGGAAGCGCCGCGAGGAGCGCCCCCGCCCAGGCGGCCAGCCCGGCGCGGGAGCGCTCCCAGCGCCGCCAGGTCAGGGCGAGGGCTCCGGCATGCAGGGCCAGGACCAGCGCCCCGAAATAGTACACGTGCATCATCGCCCCGGCGGACAGCGCGTAGACGACGCCGTCCCGCGCGCCGCCCCGCTTCAGGACCCGCTCCCAGGCCCCCGTCGAGACGATGACCAGGAGGAGGAAGAGGGTCACGGGCCCCACTTCCCGGGAATGGGCGAGGAAGGCCGGGTTGAGCAGCAGGCAGGCCGCCGCGCCCGCCGCCTCCGCCTGCGGGACGCGCGCGAGCGCCCAACGGTGGAGGGCCGCGACACAGAGGATCCCGAACAGCGCGGCGGGCAGGCGCGAGGCCGCTTCACCCGATCCGAAGACCGAGAGGGTCTTCAGCACGAGGTAGAACCCCTCCGGATGGCGGTTGTCCCCCCCGCGATGCAGCAGCAGGTCGGGCAGCGGCCGCTGGGCCAGGAATATCCGCTGGGTGTCCTGATCCAGGGCGAAGGGACCGCCCAGGCGCGGCAGCAGGATGAACGCGGCGGCGAGCGTCAGGAGCCCCGTGACGGCCCACGTCCTCACAGGCCCCACGCCCCCCGCGCCGCCTCGAGCACGCCGGGGCGGTCGCCCCATAGCCGTATCAGCCAGAACATCACGTTCTTGCGGATCGCGAGGCTCAGCAGACTCCCGAGGAAGACCCAGAAGGCGAAAGGGCTGCTCCGGTACACCGTCATGACCAGGTTCGGCATGTCCGCCAGGTTGCGCAGGGGCTCCAGGTCGTCGGAGAAGAGGCCGTCCGCGTACCGCCGCGGCGCGGGCTGGTCCGAGGAGGCGCTGAATCTGCGCAGGGCGCCCCAGGCCTGGTCGGACAGCACCATGCCCGGACGGAGCTCCTTCATGTCGACCCGGCTCTCGCTCTGCCGCCGCAGGATGAGCGCGATCGTCGACCGGAAGGTCATGAAGATGAAGCCGAAGAGCACCATGTTCCGCAAGACGCTCTGCAGCACCGGACCCAGCCCGTTGGCCTGGACCTCCGGATCGAGCCAGAGCAGGACGATGAGGATGGCCCAGACCGCGACGAACCCCCTCTGCCGGAGGAGGCGGCTGATCGGCCCCCAGACGAAATACAGGAAGAAAAGCAGGATGAGCGGCCCGGTCCCGGTACGGAACACCTCGAACGCCGCGAGGCGGTGGTTGATGAGCTGCAGGCCCACGAAGAGGGCGAAGACGTGGGTGAGGTAGAACGCCAGGGCCTGCCGGTAGGGCCATATCTCCATGACCCGGACCAGGGCTTCCTCGCAGAAGGCCGTGAGTTCGCGGCGGACCCCGGCGGGCCGCAGCCGCGGCAGGGCGCGCACCCCGGCGGCCGTCAGCATGAGCAGGATCCAGATCCCGGCCGGGACGAAGATGTTGACCAGCATCTTGAGGAACAGGACCCAGGGGAAGCCGAAGATGTTCTGGTCCACCAGGACGATGAGCAGCCCGAGGACGATGTAGAGCTTGGCGTCCCCCGCCGGCCAGACGCGGATCCACCAGGCGAACAGGGCGGCCGCCGTGACCAGGGCCGCGTGGAGCAGGAGCAGGGGATAGAAGCTGAAGGGCAGGTACACCTCGCCCAAGAAGAGGAAGCGCAGCTTCCAGTGCCCCAACAGGCTGTTGAGCAGCAGATACCCGTACCCGAAGGCGCAGGCGCCGAGACCGAGGAGGATCCACCGGTTGCTGACCCGCTGTTTCCGCCAGTCCTCGCAGCTGGCCGCCGCGCCCAGGAACAAGAACAGGGTCAGGAAGAACGGGTTGAGGATCATCCGTCGCTCGCGACGATGCGGCGCACGAGTTCCTCCCGCGAGACGAAGACCGGACAGAGCTCGTCGGAGCTGTAGTACCGGTCCATCTCATAGAGCCCGGCGCAGACCGGCTCCAGGGCGCAGACGGAGCAGCGCGGCGCCTTCCCGTAGCTCCAGAAGGCCTTCTGGTCCTGCACCTTGATGCCCTTCTCATCGAGGAAATAGATCGCCCGCCCCTCGCTCTTCACGATCTTGCGCGTCTCCGTGGAGCACTCCGCGAAATCGGTCATAAAGCACAGGGGGACCCGCTCGACCCGGAAGGTGCGGTCCGACGCGCGCAGGTGGCTCATGGCCCGGAACAGCTCGACCTCGAGGTCCCGGAGCTTGGGGATAGTGTCGGTATTCTTCGCCGCCCGGTTCATCATGGGGTCGAGGTTGTTCCAGACGAAATGGTGGATGCCGGGCCATTGCTTGAGTATCCAGCGCACGAGCCCCGAGAGATGGTTCGCGTTGTAGCGGCTGATGACGGTGTTGATGTCCACGCGCATCCCGAGGCGGCGCGCCTCGTCCAGGGTGCGGGTGATGCAGGCCAGGGAATCCGCTTTCCCGGTCAGGAAGCCCTGCACCCGGGGCCGGTGCGAATAGACGGAGACGTGCATGTGGTCGAGGCCGGCCTCGTGCAGGGACTCCAGGAAACCCGGCTCACCGGCACGCTGTCCGTTGGTGATCATCCGGGGCGGGATGCCGCGGCGCCGGGCGTGCCGGATGATCCTGGCCAGGTCCGGATGGAGGGTCGGCTCCCCTCCGGTCAGGATGAGCCCCGCGTAGCCGCGCTCGTGGAAGCGGTCGATCCAGTCCTTGGCGCGGCGCAAGGGGATGGTGTGCCCGGTCTCGGGGTTGGAGCAGAACCGGCAGGTCTGGTTGCAGACCCGGGTCAGCTGAAGATAGGCGATCTCGGCCATCAGCCGCGCTCCCCCTTGGAGAACGGCTTGAGGATGGCGAAGCCCTCGGCGCGTACCGCCGCGATGGGCGCTCCCGCGCAGCGGCCGGTCCGGGCACAGCCCCCGCAGCCCCGGCCCTTCACGCCGTAGCGCCGGGCGATGTAGAAGCGGGTCCACGCCTCCAAGTCCGGCTTGAGCTCCTCCCGGCGGAAGCCGGCGCCGGAGGAGTCCCCCCCCGGGAGGCAGGGCGGCGGGGGATCCGGCTCCAAGGACCCGCGGGCGAGCAGGAGGTCGAGGTCCGCGCAGTAGCCTTCCAGGAAGCAGAAGCGGCAGCGCTCCCCCTTGCAGGGCAGGGGCGTCCCGCGCTCCACGAACTCCCGGAACAGGGCGCCCCGCCCGCGGATCTCGTCGAATATCTTCTCCGGGGCCTGGATCAGGGATTCGAAGCCCTCGAGATGCCGGGCCGCCAGCCGGTTGGTCCACAGATGCAGTCCCGGGACCGTCCGCGACAGCTCCAGCGCGGCCCGGAAGCGCTCCGCGTGCTCGTCCAGGTCGCAGCACAGGTCCCCCCAGGTGTCCCAAGAGCGGCCAAAAGGGATGATCTGCAGCAGGTCGAACTCCCGGACCCCCAGGCGGATGTAGAACCGCAGCATCTCTTCCAGGCGCTCGATGTTCAGCCGGTTGAGCACGACGTCCACGCTCACGATCAACTCCGGACGCCGCAAGGCGTTCAGAAGCCCGGTCAGGGACTGGACGAAAGCCCCCGGCGTCCCCACCAGGCGGTCGTGGAGGGCGGCCGTGTGCCCGTGCATCGAAAACGTGGCCTCCCGCAGGCCCTCCCGCAGGCACCGGTCCAGGAAGCCGGGATAACAGAAGCGCCGTCCGTTGGTGATCACCTGCACGTGGGTGAATCCCAGGCGGGACGCCTCCCCCACGATGTCGGGGAAGCGCGGGTGCAGGGTGGGTTCGCCGCCGCTCAGGACGATGCGGCGCAGCCCGGCGGCGCGCGCCCGGCCCATGTCCGCCGCCAGGTCCCCGAAGGGGACCCCTTCCGGGGGCATCCCGTCGGGAAGCTCGTTGCCCCCGTCCAGGCAGAAGAGGCAGCGGTTGTTGCAGGCGTAGGTCAGGCGGATCCAGTGCCTCGGCTCGCAGGCTTCAGCCACCGATCCCTCCCCGCACGAGCTCGGCCGCGAACTCGGTCAGCGCGTCGTCCACCCGCCGCGTGGCGTCGTAGACCTGATTCCCGAGAGCCCTCCGGAAGATGGGGTCCCAGCGCAGGCCCCGGCCCCGGCCCCAGTCGATCCGGGCCGGCTCGAGCACGCTGCCCATGCGCAGCCGGTCCCGGAGATGGGCGAACGGGCCGCAGAGCACGGCGTTGCTGGGGAAGACGTCCCCGTCGGAGTCCACCACCATGCCGTGGTTGAATAACGGCACCGGGTTCGCGGTGGCCACGTTGCGCACCCGGACCACCCGCCCGCGGTCCCGGCAGCGCCGGAGCAGCGCCGCGGCGAGCCGGAAGGAGCGCCGCAGGCCGCCCAACTGCTCGGCGCTCCAAGGCACGAAGAAGGCGGGAAGGAAATTGAGCCGGTCGAAGCCCGCCGCCAGCAGGCCCGCCAGGTGCCCGGGCATCCCGGCCTCCCGCCCCGGCGCGACGCAGACCGTCACGACGACGTTCGGCAGCCCGGCCAGGGCCCGGGCGTCGCGCACCCGGCTGACGGCCGCTTCCACCCCGGGATGCTCGGCCAGGAAGCTCAAGACCTCGCGGTCGACGAGGGTCCCGTTAGTGGGAAAGGAGAACGCCGGCTCCGGGCTGCCCGCGGGGCGGGGGAATCCTTCCACGATGCGGCGCAGGAGGCGGAAGCGGAGCAGCGGCTCTCCGCCGAAGAACCGGATCCGCGGCGTCCGGCCGGGATGCCGCTGCAGATACAGCGCGATCGCCTTCGCGGCGGTGCCCTGCCGCATCGTCGTCTTTCCCAGCGACAGCGGGCAGAACCCGCAGCGGAGGTTGCAGGCCCGGGTCAGCGTCAGGATCAATGGCGGCGCGTCGCGGCCCATCGCAGCGCGTCAATCCCTCTGGGGCTGGCCGGTCGGCACCCGGGTCCAGGAGTCCACGATCTTGCGGCTCCCCTTCTCCCCGATCTTCTCGAAGAAGTAGTCCTGTATCCCCTTGTAGACCCGGCAGCGGTCGCCGGTGGGGGTCCGGGCGAAGAGGTCGCCCTGCTTGACGTAATTCTCCACCGGGCAGGCCCCGCAGTAGGGCAGGTAGGCGCAGCCGGCGCATTCGGCCTGATTGTCGAGGCAGGAGGCCAGCGCCAGCGCCTTCACCGTGGGGTGATTGACGATCGCCGCATACCCGTCGGCGACATGCCCCAAGCGGAAGGCGTCGTCCTTCATGCGGCTCAGCATGCGGGCCTCATCGCAGGTGAAGACGCTCCCGTCGTAGTTGTAGGCGATCTGCCCGATGCCGGCCCCGCAGGGGGAGCGCAGGTCCAGGAAGTTCGGATCCTCGTTCTTGAGCGCCTTGGTGGCCAGCATGCGGAAGGTGGTCTCGAAGATATTCTTCCCTTTCCGGTTCAGGGCGAAGATGTAATCCAGCGTGTCCCGGTAGAAGGCCAGGAACTCGTCGGGGCCGTAGCCGACCGCCTCCCAGGTCTTGCGCACGAACCCGTAGGGGGAGAGCGGCCGCAGATAGATGCCCCGGGCGTCCAGCCGCACGTACTCGTCGACGATCTCCTTCCCGTGGGACAGGGACTTCCGGGTCGTGGTCATCAGGGCGTCGATGCCGAAGGTCTTGCCCCGGGTGAGGCTGCGGATCTTCTTCCACCAGCGCACGACGACGGCGGGGCTGCCGCCCCCGACGGCGATCCGGTTCGCGTCGTGGACCGACGCCGGGCCGTCGACCGAGGTGCAGATGGCCACATCGTGGGAGAGGAGGAACTCCAGCTTCTCGTCGTCCATCAGGCTCAGGTTGGTCACCAGATTCAGCCAGAGGGTCTTGCCCTTGCGGCGGGCCTGCTCCCGCGAATAGTCGACGATGCAGCGCACCGCCGGCCAGTTCGCGAGCGGCTCCCCTCCCTGGAATTCGATGGTGAGAGCGGGACTCGGGCTCTCGAATATCGTATCCACCACGCTCCGCGCCGTGGCCTCGCTCATGTCGACGCCGGCGGCGTCCATGCCCACGGAACTCGTCTGGCAGTAGACGCACTTGTGGTCGCAGCGCAGGGTGACCACCACGATGTGCAGGCTGGGGCCCTGCCAGAGGAAGGAATGCGAGCTCCGCCAGCGCTCGATCATCTGTTCGAAATCCGTGAAATCGCGGATGAAGCCCTTCTCGCGGAGCTCCTTATGAAGCGCGTCCTCCGGCCGCAGCTTCCCCTGGGTGAACTTCTGGAACCCCGCGGGGGTCAGCAGGGCGAATCGGCCCACGTCGTTGGTCAGCAGGACCTTCTTGCCGAGCCTGCGGAACCGGAAGAACCCGGCCTTGCCCGTGTCCAACGGCGGAACGGCGAGAGAGGTGGTCATCACTTCCTCCCGGCCAGGAGCGCGAGGTTCAGGAACTCGCCGGGCAGGGAGCGGCGCTGCCCCCCCGAAACTCCCGCGATGTCGATCCGGAAGGCGCCGGGAGAACGCCGGAGGCGGAAGCGGGCGCAGCCCGAGAAATGCTCCATGGCCGCCCGGACCCCCCCCTCGGAATAGAGACGGGAACTGATGCGGAGCGTCACGGCTTCACCCGGGTCTTCTTCGCCGCGCCCTTGGGCTTCGCCGCCCTCTGGGGAGCGGGAGCCTTCTCATCCCAGGGGGCCGCCAGGCCCAGCGGGACCTCCCCGCCGCCGTCGGACAGCAAGGCCTCCAGCTCCACCGCCAGGCCCGCCTCGTCCTGCCGGTGCAGCGGCGCGTCCGCCGCCCGCGGCGCTCCGTCCGGCCCGGGCTTCTGCTCTTCGCGCACCGGCCCGCCCGACGGCATCGGGTCCAGCGCAGGCCGCACCTCGTTCATGCCGGTGAGCGGCATCTCGCCCGAACCGGGAGGAGTGGGCGTGTCCGGGCCCGGAGCCGAGCCGCGTCCCGGCTGGCAGGAGAGCAGCGCCCGGGTCACGATGTATTCGCGCAGCTTCTGGTTCGCCGCCGCCACCTTGAGGCGCAGAGCATGGTGCAGGAGCTCGTTGCGGAAATCCCCCTCGACCCGGCGCCGCTCCTCCGGTCCCGCCGGCTTCTTCGGATCCAGCGCCACGCGGATCCCGGAGTCCGGGAGCTCTTCCAGGCGGACGTAGGTCCGGTCGGTGAACGCGTAGCAGGCGGCGTAGATGACTTCCAGCGGAAAAACGGCGGTCTGAAGGTCCAGGAGGATCGCTTCCATGGCGGGCATGACCTCGGGTCGCAGGATTCTCCGCGCGCTGCGGAGGAATCATGGTATACGGCTTGGCGCATGCTTCTCAATGACAAATGTCATTTGCGCGGGAAATCGAGCGGGGACTTCCTACGGCGACTGTCCGGGATCCTTGGGCTTTCGACGGGGAGGGAACACGACGTTGCTGCGCTCCTCTTTCGCGTACGGGATTCCGGCCTCATACTTGCGCATCTCGTCCTCATGCCGGCCGGCTTCCAGCTTCCGAGCCATTTCCATACGGCGATGCAGCTCCCGCTCCTCCGCCCCTTTTTGCAGATCGAGTCGTTCCTGCTCGGAGCGGATCTTGGAGGCCTCGACCGCCGACTCGACCTCCAAGGCCATCTCCCCTTCCAGGCGCTTCTGCCGGTCCTCCTCGCGGGTTTTCGCCTCCCGAGCGGCCTGGTCCGCCTCGATCGCCGACATCATGACTTCAGTGAGAACGGTCTCGGCCTGCCGGGCCCGCTGGAGCACGGCCTGGCGCTCGGCCTCCGCGGCCGCGCGGCGGACATCATCGGGGACCGCGCTGGAGGGAGCGGGAGGCACGGTGAACTCCGTGGGTCTTCCCGGGGGAGGAGGCGGAGGCGCGGCAAGTCTCCGGAAGATATTCCACCCAGCCAGGACGAACAGCAAAACAGCTCCGGCAAGATATCGCTTATCCATTGGAACGGGAAGGGACCGGCATTCGGGGGCGCGCCGGCTTCACTTCGCGCAGCACACGAAACGGCTGTAATTCGTGGGTTTTATCGTCACCTCGCCATAGCCCCCATTGCCCACATCCCCGTACTTGTAGTCAGACAGATAATTGTACATATTGCCATCCTGGTAGACCCCGGGGACCCAGGTGGCGTATTCGTTGGCTGCGCATTGGGGCGCAGCCTGGGACGAATTCCTCTCGACACAGTCACTTTCCAAATAAATAAATTTCGAGACATGGACCGACCCAGCGACGTCCAGCTGGACCGGCACCGACGCGCCGGGAGGCGTCATCGAGGCAGTGGGCGCGTTGTAACCCATGGAGACCCTGCCCTTGACCTGGAGCCCCTCCGCGGGCGCCGCGGCCCTGGCGAAGACGCTGTCGCCGATGGAAACTCCCCCTTGGACGGCCAACTGCGAGAGCAAAATATCCGTGTTGCCGATCCCGACCCCGATCCCGACGGTTCCCCCGCTAAGATTGGACCGGCCATTGACGGCCAACCTGAGGATGTTCGTCGTCCCGATCCCCGGAATGGTCGTCAGCCCGACCGCCATGCCGCTGCGATTGTTGCCGCCGGTGGCGAAATAACTATCCTCCGTGGAGCGCAGGGTCTTGTAGACCCCGTACGGAGAAGGATAATACGTCGTCAAGGTCAGGTTCTCGGTGGCAAGGTCGGTCGGGTGGATGCAGAGCAGGCCCAGCACCACGGCGCACCACACCTGGGACCGGCCTATGGACAGACTGAATTGGATAGTGACCTTCTTGTCATCCATCGCCATAGACCCCTCTCACTGCTACTTGAAGTTTAACAGGCATCTCCCGTTTCGTCAAGGGGTAATAATGCCTTCCCCGGCGAGCATCCGCCGGGCTTCCGGCCGCAGAGGGGAAGCGCCTCCATCCATCCCGATGAGGCGCTGGAGATCCTCGCGCGCGCCGGGGAGGTCCCCCGCGGCCAGCCGCACCGAGGCTCTGCTGATCAACGCCTCATCCTGGGACGGCTCCAGCCGCAGCGCGCGGTCCAGCTCCCGGATGGCCCCCGGGAGGTCTCCTCCCAGGTAGAGCTTCACGCCCCGATCCTTGGCAGCCACCGACTCCAGCCGGTCCCGGAGGCGCCGGACATACAAGACCGCGCCCGGGTCCGCGGACTCCGCCAGACGCAGGCATTCCTCCGCCGCCTCCCGGGCCCCCGACTCCCAGAACGCAGCCGCAAGGTCGCAATACAGGAACGGATCCCCGGGGTCATCGCCGAGCGCCCTCCGGAGGCGCTGGAAGCGCGGACCGTCCTGCGGCCACCCGGAAGGCCAGAAGAAGTCCTTCCCGGGGATGCGCACCGGTATCCGGGAGTCCTTACCATCCGCTTTCCGGATCAGGGGCCGGTACCAGTTCCCGGACGGAGCCCGCATAGGCCGTCCCAGCCGGAACCTGGACCCGAGGAAAGCGTTCAGGACCGATACCCTTTCCGCCTGCTCCTTGCGGCCGGTATCCTGGTAATAGAGCCCCATCTCACCGGGTCCGGTGTCCTCCGCGGTCCATTGCGCCAGCAGGACCCTCCGCCCCCGCGCCAGGCTGCGCTCCACCCTGAGGGCCAGGGCCTCGTCGAGACCCAGGGTGGACGGCCGCAGCCGGGTCCAAGAAGACCGGCCGGCCTGCACCACCCCGAAACCGAAGAAATAGTCGAAATCCGGCCCTGGGAAGTTCGGCGTCAGAACGAGGTCTCCGGCGCGGAGATAGCGCTCCAGGAAACGCCCTTCGAGGTAGGCGGGCTCCGTCTCGTCGGCCCCCCCCCGCCCGTACGCGAGCCGCCCGCTCCACCCCTCCGTGATTCCCCGTGCGGCCAGCAGGCCCGCGGCGAGGGCGAGGGCGATCCGGAGCGGCCTCCCCGGAGCGGCCAAGACCGCGGCCAGCGGGAGACCAAGCCCGACGACGAAGATGAAGCCGTTCTGGGTGTTGTTGATCAGGAAGAAGAGTCCGAATGACGCGGAGACGACCGCCCCCGCCGCGGCCAGGCGGACGGCCTCGGGCCGCGCGTACGGAGAACATCCTCTTGCGCGGTCCCTGACGGTCAATAGCGTCAGGGGCCGCGCCTCCCGGCGGCGCCGCAGGGCCGCCGCCAGCAGGGCGAGCGCGCAGACGAATATCAGCTCCGCGTCGATGTTGGAAGCCAGGCTCTCCAGCAGGTCCGCCGCCTGCCGCAGCGGGCTGCGGCTGGACCAGATGGACGAACCCGAGACCTGCTCAACGTCGAAGAAGACCTGGGAGAAGGACAATCCCCCTAGACGGATGTCATGGAAGGCGAGGAACGCGGCAAAGCCCGCCGCCAGGGGCAGCGCGAACGCCGCGAGGAAGAAAGCGGCAGCCCGCCTCCCTCCGTCCCGCCACAGGAGGATGAGTCCCGCGGGGACCATCGACAATCCCGACAGGGTGAGCAGGGTGGCGGCCGCCGCCGCGGCGCCGGCGCCCAGGGCGCGGGTCCGGTCCGACAGGCCGGGTCGGGTGAGCCAGTACAATCCGACGATGACCGACAAGCCCCCCAGGGCATAAGGCATGGGACGGGGATGCTGGAGCCAGAAGCCCTTCATGAACCCGAAGAGGAGCGCGCCCGCCGCGCCCAAAGACCGGCTGCCGCTCGCCTGTTGGATCATCGCGGCCAGCAGTCCGACGGCGGCCGCCGCCGCCGCCGCGTTCAGGACCTGGAGCGGGAAGAGCATCCGGCCTTGGTGCCCGAACACGGCGAGCAGCGCGCGGAGCCCCGCGATCATCGGGACGAAGAGCGGGTGGGCGAATTCGGTGGGAGCCCACAGGCCCGTCTCCGCGGAAAGGCAGTACGCGAGGTGCCGGGGGGCCTCCGGCAGCAGGATCAGGTCGACGAGGAGATAGGCGAGGGCCGCGAGTATGGGGACGCCCATCCGGAGCCGCCGCGGCGCCTCCCCCCCCGTCATCGCTGGAGCAGCCGGCGCAGTCTCGCGGGGTCCGGGATCTCGATGACCCGCCGGGTGACGCGGATGAGCTTCTGCCGGCACAGGCGCCGCAGCCCCCGGATCACCGTCTCCGGGGCCGTGCCGATGTAGTCGGCGATCTCCTGACGGGTGAAAGGGACCTCGCTGCGCGCTCCGCCGGCCGCCGCGAGCTTCTCCCCGCAGTCCAGCAGGAAGATGAGCAGGCGCTCGTCCGCCTTCCGCTGGGAGGAATCGAGCAGGCGGCGCTCCGTCTCGCAGAGCTCGCGCTCCAGCAGGCGGAGCGCGAGGGCCGAGAATTCGGCGCTGTGCTGGAGCAGGGGACGCAGGGCGTCCGCGGACAGGAAGCAGATGCGGGACTCGGACACCGCCTCGGCGAAATGGTCGTGCGCGAGGCCCGCGAGGATGGCCCGGTAGCCCAAGAGGTCCCCCGGTCCGGCGATGCGCAGGATATGCTCCTTGCCTCCCGCCCCGATGCGGTAGACCTTTACCAGCCCCTCCCGGATGCAGTACACGCCCAGGGCGGGATTGCCCTCCTGGTAGAGTATCTGTCCGCGCGCATAGGAGCTGGGGACCTTGGCCCGGTCGAACGCCGCCAGGATGGACGGCGGCAGGCCGCAGAAAGGCCCCGCGGTATGGCCGGCGCAGCGCAGCGCGGCCCCTTGTCCCGGATCCATGGTCCGGTATAGTGTAGCAGAATCAGCTTTCGAGGAGCTTCAGGAGGTCCATCGCGGTCAGTAGCCCGCGCACTTTGCGGCCCGAGGTGATGAGGACCCGGAGCAGGCGGCGCCGACGCATGGCCTGCGCGATCCGGTCGACGCTGGCGTTCTCCGGGAATTCGACGGCGGAGGGCCGCATGATGTCGCGCACCCGGGCCAGGTCTGGGACGTCGGCCGGCGAGGCCGCGGAGAGCCCGTCGATGAGGTGCTGCCGGAAGAAGGCCAGGGCGTCCGGACCCCGGGTCCCCTCGCGCTGATAGTGGTAGACGTCGCTCTTCGAAACGACGCCCAGGAGGTTGCCTCCCCCGTCCACCACGACGCCGCCCTCCAAGCCCCGGCGATCCAGCTTCTTCGCCAGTTCGCGCACCGGCATCTGGGGCGGCACGCAGAACACCCGCCGCTGCATCAACTGTCCGGCTCTCACCCGTTTGGGATCCATGGAGGCCTCCAGCCCAAGGCGCGACAGCGTCAAACGGCCGATAAGATTCTGGCACATTTCCGTCAAAAGTGGAAGAGGGGCGCGCTACTTCAGCCGGCGGCGGCACTCGTTGACGGTGCGCCGGGAGACCGTGATGCCCGCTTCCTGGGCCAGGCAGCGCATCAGCTCTTCGTCGGTGACCTTGCGTCCGACGCGGCCGTGGGCCGCCCAGTAGGACAGGATGGAGAGCATCACGACCCGCTGTCCGGTGAGCAGGCTCTTGAGCGGGATCTCGGCCCCCCACGGAGCCACCACGGACCGGTTGGAGATGGCCCGGCTGACCGTGCTGGGCGAGACCCCGATGCGGCGCGCCAGCTCGCGCAGGCTCAGCGGACGACGACGCCAGTCCTCGCGGGTCCGCAGGAACGAAGTCTGTTCGGTCGTGATCCGGGAGAGGATCTGGAAGAGGGTGTCCTGGCGCATGTTGAGCAGCTCGAGCCGCTTGAGCACCTGCCGCAGGCGCCGCCTCTCGCCGGCGTTCAGGCGGCGTTCGCGCTTCCATTCCTCCAGCCGCTCGTAATCGACGAGGTAGCGGCCGCGGGCCCAATGCGGGGTGAGGAAGCGGAAATAGAGGTTCTCCGCGTCCCGCGGGTCCTGCTCGATGACGGCGATGCAGTGGTAGCGGATGCCGCGCGCGGCGGGCGCCGGGACCGGCCGGCAGAACTCGGAACGCGCGCCCACCGTCAGGACCAGGGAGATGATGCGGCGGACGACGTCCTCCTTGAGGCCGACCGCCTCGGCGATCTCGGCGGCGGAGCACCCATCCTCCCCATAGAGGAAGTACTTCTCGAATTTTTCGATGCCGATGCGCCGGATCAGGGCGAGGAGCCCCTTCTTGTCGCGCAGGATGTCCTGGATGTCGCCGTCGCCCCCCCCGGAGAGCATGTCCTCGTTGAGCTCGTAGAAGCCGGAGTGGATCCCGGAGGCGGGCCAGCGCCGCCGCCGCAGGATCGTGCGGTCAGAGCCGGGAGCGTAGGCGATCTCGTGGTACATGGGGTCCGACTCCAGCTCCAGCACCTCCCGGGCCACCTCCGGCTCGCCGAGGGAGAGCCATTTCGCGGCGGTCAGGCGGCCCTGCAGGAGCTGCCAGTTCTGCATCTTCGTCTCGACGCGAAGGCCCAATTTCTCTGCGCTCACGGCTATATTATACAATGAGTTGGATGACGAACAGGGAATCTTCCCCCCCCGGATCCGACGGGGGAGCGCCCCGCCCTCTCCGGGAGGGGCGCGCGACCGCCCTCCGAGGGCGGGACTCCCAGGAGTCCCGTCAGGACGAGCGCCAGGCCCTGGCCTTCTACCAGGCCTTCCGGAACTCCAACGACGCGAAGCTGTACACCGACCAGAAAGGGACCATTCTGGAGGTCAACGACGCCTTCGTGCGCCTGTTCGGCTACAGCCGGGAAGAGAGCGTCGGGAAGACCCCCCGCATCGTGCGGTCGCCGAAGACGCCGCCCGCGTTCTACGAATCCCTGTGGCAGGACATCCTGGACCCGGCCAAGGGCTTCTGGCGCGGCCAGGTCCTCAACCGCACCAAGGACGGGCGCGACGTCTCCATCCTCCTGTCCATCACCGCGGTACGCGACGGCGGCGACATCGTGGGCTTCGTCTCCAACTCGGTGGACCTCACCGAGCACGAGGAGATGCAGAAGCGGCTGGCCACCAGCGAGTCCCTGGCCGCCGTCGGGTCCATGGCGGCCATCGTGGCCCACGAGATCCGCAACCCCCTCAACTCCATCGTCACGGCGGCCAACTCCATCTCCCGGCAGGACCTCCCCCCCGACGAGCGGGAGACGCTCCTGGGCATCATCCGCGCCGAGAGCAACCGCCTCAACAACCGGCTGAGCCAGTTCCTGCAGTTCGCCCGTCCCCGGGAGCTCCACTGCGACTGGCTGGACCTCAACGCCGCCGTCCGCGAGGTCCTCAAGATCGTCCGCGCCGACACCAAGCTCCGCGGCAAGGTCAAGATACAGGAGCGGCTGGACAAGGGTCTCGGCCCCACCCGCTTCGACGGCGACCAGATCCGGCAGGTGCTCTGGAATATCATGCTCAACGCCATGCAGGCCATGGCGGGCAAGGGACGGCTGACGGTCTCCACCGAGAAGCGCGACGGCGGGGTCCTCCTCCACATCTCCGACACCGGACCCGGCATCGCGGCGAACCAGCTCGACAAGCTGTTCACCCCTTTCTACACGACCAAGCCCCAGGGGACCGGGCTGGGCCTGGCGGTCGCCGACCGCATCGTTTCGCGGCACCACGGCCGCATCCTCGTCGAACGGGCTCCCGGAGGCGGGACCCGGTTCACCCTGTCCTTGCCGCTCGACCCGGAGGCCGCATGAACGAGATCCCCTCCGCGCTGCTGGCCGAAGACGACAGCTCCCTGCGCACGGTCCTTTCGCTGGAGCTCAAGCGCCTGAACCTCGACGTCACCAGCGTGTGCAACGGCCGCCGGGCCATCGCCGCCATGGGCAAGCGCGGCTTCGACCTCGTCATCACCGACCTGAAGATGGACGGCGGCGACGGGTTCGCGGTCATCGAGGAGACCCGGCGCAAGCTGCCCGGGGCCCAGGTCATCGTCATCACCGGACATGGGACCATCGACTCGGCGGTGCGGGCCATGCGCATGGGCGCCTTCGACTACCTCACCAAGCCCATCGAGCCGGAAGCCCTCAACATGTCCGTGGTCAAGGCTCTGGAGCGGGGCCGCCTCCTGCGCGAGGTGGAGCATCTGCGCGCCCAGGTGCGCGGCAAGTTCAGCTTCGACAACATCGTCTACGCCAGCCCCGCGATGCACCGCGCCCTGGAACTCGTGCGCAAGGTCGCGGCGACGGACGCCGCCGTGCTCATCGAGGGCGAGTCCGGGACGGGCAAGGAGCTCATCGCCCACGCGATCCACTCCTCCAGCGGACGCCGCAACCACGCCTTCGTGGCCATCAACTGCGGGGCCCTGCCGGAAGGGCTTCTGGAAAGCGAACTCTTCGGCCACGCCCGCGGCGCGTTCACCGGAGCCATCGCCAACAAGCGCGGGCTCTTCGAGGAGGCGCGGGACGGCACCCTCTTCCTCGACGAGATCGGCGAGATGAGCCCGGCCCTGCAGGTGAAGCTCCTGCGCGCGCTCCAGGAGGGCGAGATCCGCCGCGTCGGCGAGAACCGCAACATCAAGATCAACGCGCGCATCGTGGCCGCCACGAACCGCGACCTGAAGAAGGCCGTCGAGAACGGGACCTTCCGCGACGACCTCTACTACCGCCTGAAGGTGTTCCCCATCGTGATCCCGCCCCTGCGCGAGCGGGTCGAGGACATCCTCCCCCTCGCCGAGCGCTTCCTGAAGGCCGCGCACGAGAAGCACGGCAACCGCGCCCAGCGCCTGGCCCCGAAGGCGGCGAAGCTGCTCCGGAACTACGGCTGGCCGGGGAACGTCCGCGAGCTGGAACACGCCATCGAGCGCGCCGTCATCCTCGCCGGGGAGGAGCCGGAGATCCGGCCGGAGGACCTCCCGCCCGAACTGCGCTCCTCCGGCGTCGGCGGGGATTCCCTCCGCGAGTACGTCCTCAAGGCGCTGGCGGCCTGCGGCGGGGACGCCAAGATGGCCGCCGCCCGCCTCGGCATCGACCAGAAGGAGCTGGCCGCGAAGCTGCGGCGCTACAAGGTCTCCCTGAAGAAGCCGTCCCGCCCGAAACGCTAGACCCGCAGGTGGACCCGGCCGTCCGGGTCGACGGTCAGCGCCCCGCTGGCCTTGAGCTCCGACAGGATGGCGTCGGCCGTATGCCCGAAGGAACCCGCCCGGTTGGTGATGTCATTGAGCAGGGCCTTGAGCTTGGCCGGCGGGTTCTTCATCCCGCCCAGCCGCCGCGCATAAGCGGCCGCCGCGTCGGGCAGGCTCTTCTCCTTCCCGGGCCGGGGCCTGGCCGCGACGGGCTCGACGCCCGCGACAACCGGGACCGGCTCCGCCGCAGCCGAAGCCGCCGCGGACCTGGGCTTGCGCCCGCCGCCGCCCCGGCGACGCCGGGAGGACGGAACCTTGGGCGCCCCGCCTTCGGCGGCAGGCGCTCCGCGCGCCACGGAGGCGGAACCGCCGCGGGAGGACGGCGTCCGCCGCCGGCCTCCCCGTTCCCCGCCGCGCTCCCCGCCGCCCCGTTCGGGGTGGGAGGTCCAGAGTTCGGCGTGCCGGCCGATCCTCTGAAGTTCCTGCGCCATGGCGGCCAGGCTCTTGTCATGGGTGACCAACGTGAAGGCCACGTGCATGGGCAAGGCGGAGTGCAGCATCCCCGCGTGCAAAGACATCACGAAATCGGCGGCATTGCGCCCCCCCTTCGGGGACACCACGCTCACGCAGAAGGGCAGGGTCCCCAGGCGGCGCTCCAGCCCGCGGGGCATCGTGGCCCCGGGCCGGAGGAATACCCGGACCAGCGTGAATTGCGTCAGCGGGAACTCCGGCGGCAGATGCGGGTCGTTGTCTCCGTCGATGAGCAGTACGCGGTCCACGGGTGCGCGCTCGGCGCGCACGGCTTCGTTGTTCTCTAGTTCGTTCATATCGCGTTAGTATACCAATAAGTATAATGTCGAACCGATGAAGAACCGCTCGACCCTCCTCCGGCTCGCCCTCCCCGCACTCGCCGTGTCCTTCGCGGCCGCCGCGCACGCGGCCCCGACGCCTTCCCCGAAGGAAGCCTGGGCGCGGGAGCTCGCCGACTACGAGCGGACCCTGCGCGAGAGCCCGACCTCGTATCTCAACCTCAACGACATGGCCTATCTCGAGCCGAAAGGGAAGGTCGGCCTGGACCCCAAGGCGCCCCACGCGGCCGCGCGCTGGATCAAGGACCCCGCCCCGGGGAAGGGGCTCCTGACGGTGCGCCGCGACGGGACCACGGTCCGGGTCCAGGACGGGACAGGACGGAACCTGGCCGGACTTGGGGATGGGGGTCACTGGACTTCCCCCAACGGTCTCCTCTTGAGCGTGGGGGCCGGCCGCTTCAACGTCCGCGTGGGCCTGCATGACCCGCGCAGCCCGAGCCAGAAGGCCTTCCGCGGCCTCTCCTATTTCCCCTATGCCCCGGACCTGGTCGTGCGCGCGGATTTCCAGCGCAACGCGAAGCCCGAGCCGGTGCGCTTCGAGACCAGCCGGAAACTGTTCAAGGACGGCTTCAAGGTGGGGGTCCTGCGCTTCGTGCGGGACGGGACGCCCTGTGCGCTCGAAGCTTTCGCCCTGGGACCCTTGAACGGGCCGCACGCCGAGCTATACGTGCCCTTCCGCGACGCCACCACGGGCCGCGAGAGCTACGGCGGGGGCCGCAACGTGGACATCCCCCTCCCCGGCGGCGTGCGCAGCGGCCCGGTCACCGTCGACTTCAACCGCGCCTACAACCCGCTCTGCGCGCGCTCCCCCTTCTTCAACTGCATCCTCTACCCCGGCAACAAGCTGCCCATAGCCATCCGCGCCGGCGAAAAGGCCCCGCCTCCCCACTGACGGTGCCAGGGGTCAACTTACTGGACTTATTGAACTTTCGGGACACCGGAGTCCCCCGACGATTCCACTAAGTTCAATAAGTTGACCCCTGGCACCAGAAGCGCAGAAGATCGGTCAAATAGCGCAGCGATCTCCCGGACAATCCTGACCGGGCTGAACGATTCTCGCGAGTGGGGAGCGGCACCGTCTCCAGCCGGCATCCGTTCCGAAGAGCCATGACCAGGAGTTCGACCTTGAAGACATCCCTGCCCGTGACGCAGCGTCGGAGGAGCTGCGGCAAGACCGTCCCGCGGCAGAGCAGCGTCCCATGGACGTCGGCCCCATTCAGGATCGGGAAGAGCGTC
>MGTY01000009.1:0-687 GCA_001799695.1 Elusimicrobia bacterium GWA2_69_24 | reverse complement strand
CATCATCGGTGGCGTGCTGGTGATGACCGGCCTGGGAATGTACGCCAACGAGAGGTACCGCGAAGATGGGCATTGGACGGCCCGGGTGGTCACCGGAGCGGTGGTAGCTCTGGTCGCCCTGGCGGGTGCAGTGACAGCTGCCCTGCTGCTGATCTTCTGAGGTCGCCAAGCGGCGGGGATCGCTTCGAGCGGTCCCCGTTGTCGCGAACGGCCCACGAGTCGCTCGTCCCGCACTAGCCTCGTCACTGACCTCAGTTCAGGAGACGGGACATGGAACCGCACCCCAACGTCGAACGAATCAAGTGGGAATACCAGGCGTTTGCAGAGGGCGATTTCTCCGGGTTGGCCAAGCTCTTTTCGGAAGACGCGGTATGGCACGTGCGGGGTGACACACCCCTGGCAGGCGAGTATTCCGGCTGCGAGGCGATCGTCGAGTTCCTCCGCAGGTTGGCGCATGCCACGCATGAGTCGTTCATGATCGAGGTGCACGACATCATTGCCAACGACCAGCACACGGTGGTTCTCGCTCACACCACGGTCAGACTGGATGACCGGACGTACACCGTGATCGAGGTGCACGACATCATTGCCAACGACCAGCACACGGTGGTTCTCGCTCACACCACGGTCAGACTGGATGACCGGACGTACACCGCCGACGAGGTGCACGTCTTCTGTACCAACGAG
>MGTY01000008.1 GCA_001799695.1 Elusimicrobia bacterium GWA2_69_24 | reverse complement strand
ACCCGGTCCCGGGCCGGCCCTTGGTCCCCAAGCGCGCCATGCGCGCCCCCGACGTGCTCAACGAGGCTCCGGCCTATCCCAAGCCCTCCTCGTTCAGCCGCGGAATGCGGGTCGACCTGCCCGGCGCGTCCCTGCTCTTCATCTCGGGTACGGCCAGCGTGGACGAGGCGGGCGCTTCCCGGCACCCCGGGGACCTGCGCGCGCAATGCCTGCGCACCTTCCGCAACCTGACCCGGCTCCTCGCGTCGGAGGGGGCCAGCTGGCACGACGTCGCGCGCACCACCTGCTATCTCAAGGAGATCGAACGCGATTACGAGGTCTTCAACGAGATGCGCACCATGTTCTTCGCCGCCGTGGGGCTGGACCCCCTGCCGGCCAGCACCGGCATCCAGGCCATCCTGTGCCGGCCCGAGCTGTTGGTCGAGATCGAGGCCGTCGCGGTCATCCCCGCGGGATCCCGGTGAGGCGGAGCCTCCTCGTCCTGGCGCTGCTCCTGGCCTACGCCGGGCCCGGGAACGCCTACGAGGATGCCGAGCCGGCGTACGGCCGCACGCCGACGGAGATGAAGCCCTACGGGAAATGGGATTCGCCCCCCTATCGGATACTCTTCACCACGGCCCCCCAATATCGCGGCTCGGGCCGGGAGGACCCGGAACCCGAGGGACTCAAAACGGTCCGCATCGGGCTTTTCGCCCCCTTAGAAGGCACGACGGATGACGCCGAAGCCGGCCGCGCCATGCGGGACGGAATCTCTTTGGCCTTGGAGGAGACCAACGCCGCCGGAGGCTACAAAGGGATCCCGTTCGAACTCGTGGTCAAGAACGACCAGTTCCTATGGGGCACCGCCAGCAAGGTGAACGTCGATCTGGCCTATCGGGACAAGGTGTGGGCCGTCATCGGCTCCATGGACTCCGACAGCACCCACATCGCGATCCGCACGGCCTTGAAGACCCACCTCCCCTTCATCAACGTGGGGGCGAATTCCCCCGACATCACGGAAACCAACATCCCCTGGGTGATCCGCTGCAACCCGGACGACCGCCAGACCAGCTATCTCCTGGTGCGGCACATCTTCGACGAGAAGAAGCTCTCCCGCGTCGCCGTGCTCAGATCCGCCGACCGCTACGGGCGCACCGGCATCATCGAGTTCCGGGATGCGGCCCGCCGCCTCGGCCATCCCCTCCCCCTCGAGATCCTATTCAAGCTGGATGCCGAGGATTTCTCCTCCCAACTGGAACGCATCCAGGCCTCGGACGCGCAGGTCGTCGTCCTCTGGGCCAAGGCCCGCTCCGCGGGGCGCATCCTCAAGCAGCTGCGCGCCCGCGGCATGAAGCAGCCCGTCTTCGCCACGGACCGGATCGTCACCCCCGCCTTCCTCGCCGCCGCCGGCGAGGCCGCGGAGGGCGTCACCGCGACCTACTGGATGAACCCCGAGTCCGCCGGTCCCCGCTGGACGGGGTTCCAGGAGCGCTTCCGCGCCCGGTTCGACCGGGAAGCCGACGCCTTCTCGGCCTACGCCTTCGACGCCGCCCGCCTGCTGCTGGAGGCCATCGGACGCGCGGGGCTCAACCGCGTCCGCATCCGCGACGAGCTCTTCGCCTTCCGCTCCTATTCGGGCGTCTCGGGCTCCATGACCTTCGACAAGACGCAGAACAACGTCGCCTCCCCGGTCCTGGCCCATGTGGAGCACGGGCATTTTGTATTCCATTAGCATCCTCCCCCTCCTGCTGGGCTCCGGGCTCGCTTTCGGCCAGGTCGTCCCCGCGCCGGAACCCGTGGTCATCGGGGTACTGGACCCAGCCGGCGCCTCCCTGACCGCGGGCGCCGAGGCCGCGGTCCGGGACGCGAACGCGGACGGCGGGGTCCGCGGCCATGCCGTGGTCCTGCGCCCGATCGCGGCCGCGGACCCCTGGAAGGACGGAGCCGCCGCCGTGGCGCGGTTCCTGGCCTCCGAACCGCGGGTCCTGGCGCTCCTCGCCCCCGCGGACGGCGCGGCGTCGCATGTCGTGGTCCAGGCCGCGACGCGCCTGCGGGTCCCCATCCTCACCGCTTCCCCCGAGCGGTCCCTGACCCAGGCCAAGGATCCCTGGGTCTTCCGCGTGGTCCCCGACGACGAGGCTCAGGCCGAGGCCCTCCTGCGCTGGGTGTTCCCCGAACCCAAGGGCCGCAGCGCCGAGCTCGTCGTCCCGGACGGCCGAGAAGGCCGCGAGCGGCTCCGCTCCCTCCGGGAAGCCTGCCGCGCGCTGGGAGTGCGGGAAGCCTCCTCCGGCGAGGACGCCGACGCCGTGCTGCTCTGGCTCGACCCCGAAACGGCCCTGGACTGGTTCGCGAAGAAGGCGGCGAACCCGCCGGGGCTCGTCCTCGCCAGCACCCGCCTGGATGACCCCGCTTTCCTGCGCCGCGCGCCCCCCGCCGCGGCCGGGGCGGCGACGCCGCTGCTCCGGGCGCCGCGAGGTTCCCCGGCAGCGGACTGGGAGGAAGCGTCGGGCTACGACATGGCCGCGGCCGTGCTCGCCGCGGCCCGTTCCGAGGGGCTCGCGCCCGCCGCCGTGCGGCGGGGGCTGGCCCGGGGCGGTCCCTGGGAAGGCCGTTCCGGCTCCCTGGCCTTCGACGAACGCGGGAACCGCCGCGGGACGCCCGCGGTCGGGGTCCTAGAGCCCGGCCCCGCCGCCGCGTTCGTCCGGAAGACGCCCTAGCTTCCCCGGAAGCCGGCGCCGGTTGTACTCCTTCCGGTAGGCCGCGTGGACGGGATCGGCGGGATACCGCTCGCCGGGTCCGTAGGGATAGGTCGACATGGCGTGGAAGGGCATCGGCTCCACCGTCGCCAGATGCGCGGTGTGGGGATTCATCTCCTTCACGAAGCCGTCGACGTAGACGAAGAAATCCCGTTCCCAGCCGGGCCGCAGGGCGGGCAGGCGCGCGGCGTCGAACGCGAGCAGGATGCGCTCGCCGTGCGCCATGATCACGAACCGGTCGTCACCCTCCCGGAGGAGTTCCGTGACGTCGCCGTAGCGCGTGTATTCGCCCGCCGGCGTGCGCCAGGCCGCGGCGGGCTCCGGGTCCTGGTAGTCGTATTCGAAATCCGGACCGCGCCCCAGACCGACCTGCCGGGGGTAGCCCAGCCAGCCCAGTTCCGCCTGCGCGGGCGCCAGCTCCGTCACCCGGTACGAGGCGGGTCCGGCGGGCTGCGTCGAAACCCGGATATCGTCCCAATAGATCTCCATGTTGGTCGTGATCCGGATGCTGCGGTCCTGGGACAGGAACTTCCCGCTCAGGTCGGCCGTCATCGTCTTGGCCAGCCCCGCGGGACAGCCGAGGTCCTCCACCACGCGCACCCAGCGCCCCTCCCGGTCCTTCACTTCGACGGACGGGGGTTCGAGCCGGACCCCGTTGGCGGAGGCGTTGTAGGCGCTGTTGGAGTTCCAGTAGCGCAGCATCCCATGCATGAGCAGCATCGCGGGATCCGAGAGCCGCGCCCGGCCCAAGTCCAGGATGATGGAATGGCGCTCCGTGTAGCCCATGAACGGCAGGAGCTGGAAGCGCTCCGCGGACCGGCGGTCCCGCGCGGAGATCTCGGGGAGTATGTCCTCGCCGCGATGCGCCGTCGCGCGGACCGGAGGCCGCGCCCCGCGCACCGCTACGATCCCGGGCTTCGGGAAGGGCGGCCCCATCATCAGCCGTTCGTCGGGGTGGACCTCGACCCCCGGCTCGTGGTCCACGGCGACCAGGCGGACCTGGTCGAAATAATCGACCTCCTCCAACTGTTCGCCGATGGCCAGCAGGTACCGCCCGTCCTTGGGCTGGAGCAGGCCGGAGTCGAGCCTGATGGTCTCGTCGGGGTCAGGCTGGTAGTAGGTGTCCGGCCCGGTCAGGATGCCGATGAACCCGGCCCCCAGCATGTCCGTGACGAACCGGAAGCGCTTCCCGTCCCAGGCGAAGAGGAAGGGGCAGGAGGCCTTCTGCCCCTTCTCGGTGTAGCGCAGGGTCTGGTCCCCGCGAAGGTCGCTGCCGGACTGCCGGATGCCGGTGGGCCAGGTGACCCGGACCAGGTCGATCTTGCGGCCGGCGCCGAGACCGAAATGGACCGGGCCGCCGCCCTGCGAGGAGCCCCCGTTCAGTCCGTGGACCTCGCGCTCGACCCACAGGCCGCCGGCCTTGACCTCGACCTTGGCTCCGGTGCCCCCCTTGCTGCTGCCCTGGGCTCCGGTCAGCGCCACGTCGACCCAGTGCGCGCGCGCGTCGTTGCGCAGCAGGGTCACCCGCCCCGACCGCAGCAGGAACAGGTCCCCGTCCCCGTCCCCGTCGTAGTCGCCCATGGAGAAATCCGTCGGCACCTCCGGGTCCCCTTCGGGCAGGGGCAGCAGTCCGGACGCGTCCGAGAACGACGCGTCCCCGCGGTTGCGCAAGAGAAGGAAGCCGCCGGCCTTGCGCGTGCAGCTCCCGCCGACCAGCAGGTCCATGTCGCCGTCGTTGTCGAAATCGAGGGCCGCGACGGACCGGCCTCCGTTGCCCAGGAAGGAAGCGGTGGAGCGGACCTCCGAGAACGGGGCGTAGCCCCGCCGCAGCAGGAGGCGGTTCGGCGCGCAGCCCGTGGACACGAAGAACAGGTCGCGGTAGCGGTCGTTGTTCAGGTCTTCAGAGACCAGGCCCCAGGTGCCCCGCACGCCGGCCAGGCCCGAGCCCGCGGCATCTTCCACGAAGCCTTCCTGCCGCTCGTTCTTCCAGAGCTCCGGCGCTCCGTCGACTCGGCTGACCAGGAGGTCCAGGTCGCGGTCGTGGTCGATGTCCGTGGGGAAGGCGGTCCCGTGTACCGCCCGCGCGGACAAACCCAGCTTGACGCCGACTTCCCGGAAGGTCCCGTTGCCCTTGTTGTTGAAGAGGAGGTTCCGACCCGGCTGGAGGCCGGCGAGCGAGACCTTTCCCGCCGGGAGGGCTTCCGTGAAGGACGGCAGGAACAGGTCGAGGTACCCGTCCGCATCGGGGTCCGCGAAGAACGGCCGCAGGGTGAAGCGACGGCCCTCCAGACCGGCCTTCTTCGTCACGTCGCTGAAGGCTCCGGCGCCGTCGTTATGGTACAGGGTCCCGCCCCCCCGGCCGGCGACGTAAAGGTCGGTCCTGCCGTCATTGTCATAGTCCGCCGCGGCCGCGCCCCAGGAGGCGCGGTCCTCGGAGCGCTCCGTTGTTCCTTCCGCGGAGAGGGCCGCGCCCCAGGAGGCGCGGTCCTCGGAGCGCTCCGTTGTTCCTTCCGCGGAGAGGGCCGCGCCCTCGCGGAAGCGCCCGTTCCCTTCATTGAGGAAGAGCCGGCGCGCGACGAACAGGTCCAGGCGCCCGTCGCCGTCCGCGTCGAAGAGGACCACCGCGCCCCCGTCCCCCGGGATGTCCAGGCCTGAGGACCCGGTGACGTCGGTGAAAGCGGCATCCGGGCGGCCGCAGGCCAAGGCGGACGCCAGCGCGGCGCAGAAAAGGGCGCAGGAAAGCGGACGGGCGCAGAGGCGCAGGATCATGGGTCCGGGCATGATATATATTTTCTACACTGTTCCCGATGCCGACCTCTCCCGCCGAAGGACTCTTCGTCGCCGTCGCGTCGGAGGAGGCCCTCGATTCCCTCACCCTCGGAACCGCGGCCGCCGTGGTGCTCGGCCAGCCCTACTGCCCGGCGGCGGACCGCGCGCTGCGCGGACCGCGGGCCGTGGCGCGGGTCCATGCGCTGGGGGCCAAGGCCCTGCTGGCGACCCCCCCCGTGGTACTGCCCGGCGAACTCGAAGGGGTCCTGGACTCCGTGCGCGCCGCGCTGGGGTCCGGAGCCGACGGCATCGAATTGAGCGACCTGGGCCTCCTGGGGGAAGTCCGGGCCCGATTCCCCTCCGCCGAGCTCCTGGCCGGCCCTTTTCTCAACGTCTACAACCGGGACACCCTGGCCCGCCTGGGCCCCGAGCGCTTTATCGCGGTGTGCCCATCCATAGAACTCGACCTTCACGGCCTCGCCGCCCTTTGCGCCTCCGGCGCGCCCATCCTGCCGACCGTCCATGGCCGCATCCCGCTGAGCTGCGGCAAGCCCTGCTTGACGGGCGGAGAGGCCTGCGGGGCCTGCGCCGGCCGGCCGGAGATGTCCGCGCTCTGGGACGACGGGGAGGTCGGGGCGGTCGGACGCGCTCTGTTCTCCAGCCTCCCCTACGACCTCTACGAGCATCTCCCGACGCTGTGGGAGCTCGGGCTCCGGCGCTTCCGGATGGAAGGCCTGCTCGCAGGGGCCGAACTGGGCGAGACCGTCGCGCTCTTCAAGTCCGCCCTGGATCGCCTGGCCGCGGGCCGCGGGCTCCCGGCGCGCCAGTCCTCCCGGCGCGGGAGCGACGGCTTCCTTGCCGGGCTGGCCGGAACGGGGCGGGCGCCCTCCCAGCTTCCGGCCGTCCAGCCGCCCCCGCCGCGCAGCGGCCCCTTGAGCACCGGCTCCGGCGGAGGATCCCCGGGACGCGTCCCCCTTCCCACCCGTCACCCGGGCCGTCCCGCGCTTTTGGCCCCCGCAGGAAGCCTGGCGTCGGCTGAAGCCGCCTTCTCCAACGGCGCGGACGGGGTGTACGTGGGACTCAAAGGCTGGAGCCTCAGGCCGGGGGTCTTCGAACTGGATGAGGACGCCCTGCGCCGGGCCGTGGACCGGGCCGACGCGGCCGGGGGCTGGGTCGCCGCCTGCGTCAACATCGCCCCCCTGCCCGGGGAGGAGGACGCGGCCCTGGAAGCGGTGCGCGATGCCGCCCGCTGCGGGAGCCGCGCCGTAGTCATCGGCGACCTCGGCCTGCTGGAGCGCGCGCGCCGGGAGTTCCCGGACCTGCACCTGCACGCCAGCGTCCAGCTCTCCGCGGCGAACGCCCCGGCGGCCCGCTGGCTGCACGAACGCGGCGCGGACGTGGTCGTGTTGTCGCGCAGCGTCGATTCGCTGGAGGAACTCCGCGCCATCCGCGCGGGGACCCGGGGCGGCCTCGAAGTCTTCGTGCACGGGGACGTCTGCACCTTCCACGACGCGAAATGCTCCCTTACCTCCTACTTGAGGCGGGAGCGAGTCCTGCCGGGTCAGGGGCACGGCTCGGCGGCGATCGTGGGCTGTTCCAACCGCGGCGAATGCACTTTGGCCTGCAAGCAGCCCTTCCGCACGAGCCCGGAGCCGGGAGCCCCGCCCCGCTCCTTCCGGCGCCGGGACCTGGACCGCCTGGCCTGGGTGCCGGAGCTCGCCGCGATGGGGATCGCCATCCTCAAGATCGAAGGCCGCCAGTTCGGCCCTGACTACGTCTCCGTGGTCACCAAGGCCTACCGGGAGGCCCTCGACCGGATGGAAGCGCCCCCCGCTCCCGATTCCATATCGGGACTCGAGTCCATGCGCGAGCACCTGGCCCAGCGGGACATCAGCTACTCCTTCCAGCGCGACGCCTGGCTCGGCAAGAAAGACTAGTGAGTCATTACATTCGTCCCCCGGCGAAAGCCGGGGTCGGTTTTTTCTTATCGACGACGGAGCACGACCGACCTGGATTCCGGCTGGCGCCGGAATGACGCGGCTCGGCTAAACGGCCCGGCGCGCGGCGGCTAGGTTGGCGGCATCCATCTCGAGTCCCGACGGAGTCTCGAGGATGCCCGGCACGCCCGCCAAGGTCTTGCGGGATAGGAGCGCGGTCCAGGCGCCTTCCTTTATCATCCCCCCGTCGATGTGCCAGTGGTCCTCCCGGTGCGAGCCGCGCCCGGTCCGGGTGTTGTTGAGGTGGAAGAGCGCCAGCCGCTCCGGTCCGAAGATCCGTTCGGCGTGGTCCAGGAAAGCTTCCATCCCGCCCGCGTCGGCTATGTCATAGCCCTGCGCCCAGGCATGGGCCGTGTCGAGGCAGACCCCGGCGCGGACGCCGACGCGGTCCAGGGCTTCGAGCGCGCGAGCCAGTTCCTCCAACTCGCCGCCCAGCCGCCGCCCGCCGCCGGGGACGTTCTCCAGGACCAGGAGCGGATCCCCGGAGTCTTGCCAGGAGCGGCGGACACCCTCCGCGAAGAGACGCGTTCCGGCGACAGAGTCGGAACCTTCGGAATAGGCGCCCAGGTGGAGCACGTAGAACGCGGCCCCGAAAGCGCGGGCGATGCGGACCTCGTCGGCGAGCAGTTCGCTCGAACGCGCCGCGAGCCGGGGTTCGGCCGAGGCCAGGCAGGGCACGAAACGGGCGTGCGCGACGACTTGCAGTCGTCCCTTGGCGGCAGCGCGGAACTCGGCCAGCTCCGCCTCGGAAGGGGCGTGGTGGCGCCGGTAGGTGAACACCTGTATGGCCCCGCAGCCCAGGCTCTCGGCATGGCGCAAGGCGGCGAGGTAGCCGCCCCGCAGACTGCAATGCAGCCCGAGGATCATGTCCAGCGGGTGATGAGTTCCAGGAGGCGCGCTTTCGCGCGGTCGTAGGGGAACCACCAGGGGTCCGGGGAGTCGGCGGGCCATTCGTGCACGATGACCGACTGGGACTGGCAGAACATCCGCAGGCCCTCATCCGAGTGCCGCCGCCCCATCCCGGACTGCTTGAAGCCGCCGAACGGCAGGGCCCCGAAGACGTAGTGGCTCGAAACGTCGTTGACGCCCACCAGTCCCGCCTCCAGCTGGGTAGCGGCGGCCTCGCCGACCCGCGGATCGGCGGTCCAGACGCTGGCCGCGAGCCCCAGGGAGCTCTCGTTGGCCAGGCGCACGGCGTCCTCCAGGGTTTCCACGGGCATCACCGGGAGCACCGGTCCGAAAGTCTCCTCCCGCATGACCAGCATCTCCGGCGTCGCGTCCAGGACGATGGCCGGACGCACCAGGAGCCGGGCCCGGTCCAGGACCTCGCCGCCGAGCACCCGGGCGCCCTTGGCGCGGGCGTCGTCCAGGTGCCGCTCGACGCGGTCCAGCTGGCCGGGCGTGACTAGGCGGCCCACGTCGGCGGCGTCGCCGGCCTCGAGGCTCTGGCGCAGGGCGCCCGTCTCCCGGACCAGCTCTTGACAGAAGGCCGGATACAGGGGTCGTTCCACGAACACGCGCTCGACCCCGACACAGAGCTGTCCGCAGTTGGCGAAGCGGCCCCAGACCGCGGCCTTGACCGCCCGGGAGAGGGACGCGTCCCTGGCGACGATCATGGGATGCAGCCCCCCCAGTTCCAGCACCGCCGGTATCATCCGCTCCGCCGCGGCCCTGGCCACGGACTTCCCGGTCGCGACCGAGCCCGTGAACAGGACCATATCGACGTGCCCGATGAGCGCGGCCCCCTCGCCGCCCCCTCCCGTCACGACCTGCAGCAGCCCTTCGGGGAAGAGCCCGCAGTCGCGGAACCGCTCCTCGAGGAAAAGCGCCGTGCGCGGCGTCCATTCCGAGGGCTTGAGGAGCACAGCGTTCCCCGCCAGGAGCGCGGGGACGGCGTCGCCGAAGGGGATGAGGAAGGGCATGTTCCAGGGGGTGATGAGGCCGACCACGCCCCGCGGCACCTGGCGGACGTAGGCGCGCTTGTTGAAGAACACCCAGGGCTTGGGGGCCGCCTGGTCCGACAGCACCCTGGCGGCCTCGCGGGTGAAGTGACTGACCAGGCAGCCGGCCGCGTCCGCCTCCATGACCCCGGCTTCGAAGGCGGGCTTGCCGGTCTCTTCGCGGATCACGCCGATGAGCCGCTCCCGGACCGAAAGCAGGTCCGCCCATAGGCCGCGGACGGCGCGGACGCGCTGGGCGAGGGAATGCCGCCGCCAGCGCGCCTGCGCCTCCCGGGCGCGCTCCGCCCGCTCGACGAGAGGCGACGGCGCGGCCGCGGGTCCCATGGCTCCGGCATTCTATGATAGAATCCCGATCGGATGCACGCTTCCAGAGCGACCGCGGTGCTCATGTCCGTCTGCCTCCTCGCGGCCGCGGCGGTCCCCGCCCGCGCCTATCTGGACCCCGGCAGCGGGAGCATGATGCTCCAGCTCCTGCTCGCGGGGGTCGCCGGAGCCGTCGTCCTCATCAAGATGTACTGGCACAGGCTCCGTGCCCGGTTCGGGATCCGCAAGAAGGGCTCCTGATGCTCCCCGACCCCGGCTCCTTCCGGGACCCCGGGAACCGCGTCTTCTACGACGGCGAACGCGTCTGCCGCGGGCTGGACTCCCGCAGCGCGGCCGATTGGCGGGCGGTCTCCTCCCGCGGTTTCTTCACGCGCCGCATGGCCCAGGGCAGCATCGTGCGCACCACGGCCCTCCCCGCCGACGATCCGGCCCTGCAGGGCTGGGAGGCCGCGCTCGTCCACGAACGGATCCCCTTCCTTTCCTACCCTTTCGAGTGGAGCTGCGGGATGCTCCAGGACGCGGCCCTGCTCCAGCTCGACCTCCTCCTGGAGGCGCTGGCCGAGGACGTTTCCCTGAAGGACGCGACGCCCTACAACATCCAATGGAACGGACCGGCTCCGGTGTTCATCGATATCCCCTCCTTCGAGCCGCTCCGCCCCGGGTCGGTGTGGACCGGCTACCGGCAGTTCTGCGAGCTGTTCCTCTATCCCCTGATGCTCCAGGCCTACAAGGGCATCCCGTTCCGTCCCTGGCTGCGCGGCGCGATCGACGGCATACGGGCCGCGGACTGCGCGCGCGTGTTCACCTGGGCGGACCTCCTGCGTCCGGGGGTGCTCAAGCACGTATGGCTCCAGTCGCGCCTCCAGGCCGGCCTGGCCGACTCGCAGGCGGATCTCGGCGGCGAGATCCGCGACGCGGGCTTCCACAAGGGGCTCATCGAGGCGAATCTCCGGGGCCTGCGGGGCCTGGTCGCCGGATTGTCCTGGTCCCCCGCCGAGGCGGGCTGGGCGGCCTACGGCGGCGGGACCCACTACTCCGCCGAGGACCGGGAGAAGAAGACGGCCTTCATCCGTAAAGCCCTGGGCTCGCGCGCCTGGCCCCTGGCCTGGGACCTGGGCTGCAACACCGGGGAATTCTCCCGCCTGGCCGCGGCGGACTGCCGCTGCGTCGTGGCCATGGATTCCGACGCCTCGGTCATCGAGACCCTCTACCGGAGCCTGAAGGCCGGTCCCCGCCTGCCCATACTCCCCCTCCAGGTGGACTTCGCGGACCCCTCCCCCGGGCTGGGCTGGCGCGGGCGCGAGCGCCGCGCCCTCTCCGAGCGGGGCCGGCCCGACCTGACGCTGGCTCTGGCCCTGATCCATCATCTCTGCCTGGGCTCCAACGTGCCGCTGGCCGAGGTCCTGGACTGGCTGGCCGGCCTGGGCGGAAGCCTCATCGTCGAATTCGTGGACAAAAGCGATCCCATGGCCCGCAGGCTCATGCGGAACAAGGGCGACATATTCCCCGGCTACAGCCGGGAAGCCTTCGAGCGCGGCTTGGAGACGCGCTTCACGGTGCTGGACCGGCTTGCGCTCGTCAGCGTCGACCGCGTCCTCTATTTCGCCCGGCCCCGCGCAGGATGACGCGCCTGCATCTCGCCGTGCTGGCCGCGTTCGCGGTCACCCAGCCGCTCTTCGACATCGTAGCCCGCAACCCCGGGCTCCTGGTCGCCCATCGCCCCACGCCGGCCGAGACGCTGCTTTTGACCTTCCTGGCGGCGGCGGTCCCGGCCCTCCTGACCGTCCTCCTGGCCGAAGCCGCCCGCAGGGCCGGACCCCGCGCCGGGGACGCCGCCGGCTGGCTGCTCGCCGCTTTGCTCGCCGCGCTGATCGTCCTGCCCCCCCTCAACCGGATGTCCGCCCTCCCATGGTGGCTCGGCTGCGGGGCCGCGGCCGCTTTCGGAGCCGCCGCCGCGAGCTCCCTCCGCAGCAGCCGGGTGATGCGTTCTTTCACGGCCGTCCTCTCCCCGGCCCTGCTCCTCTTCCCCCTCCTCTTCCTCGCCTCCAAGGGCATCCGTCCGCTCATCCTGTCCCCCGCGGCAGCTCCGGCCGCCGCCTTCGCGAAGGGGACCGCGGGACTCCCGCCCATCGTCTTCGTCGTGTTCGACGAATTCCCGCTCATCTCGCTCCTGGGCGCGGACCGGCGCATCGACGCCTCCCGCTTCCCGAATTTCGCGGCGCTCAGCGGGGAGGCCTTCTGGTTCCGCAACGCCGCCACCGTGACCGACGACACCTTGACCGCGGTGCCCTCCTTGCTCACGGGACGGTACCCCGAGGACTCCCGTCCGCCGGTCTGGACCGCGCATCCGCCCAACCTGTTCACCCTGTCTGCGGGGGCCTACACGCTGGACGTGCACGAGACCAACACCTTGCTCTGCCCGCCGGAGCTGTGCCCGGAGGAGCCCGGCCGTCCGCACGAGCCCCGCGGCCCGGCAGCGGTGCTCTCCGATTGGGGAGTCGTGTACCTCCACCTCGTCCTGCCCGCGCCGCTCCGCCGCCGCCTGCCGCCCGTGACGCAGGATTGGAAAGGCTTCACCGACTTCCAAGGCGCCCTCGTCCGGCGCACCGAGGCCTCCCTCAACGAGCGGGAAGCGGTCTTCCGCTCCTTCATCTCGGGCCTGACCCCGGGGCCGCGGCCGACCTTGCATTTCCTCCACGCGATGCTGCCGCATCCGCCCTTCATCTACCTGCCTTCCGGGCGTACCTACTCCCGCCGGTCCTACGTCCCGAAGAACGAGAGGGTGGTGCCGGGTCTTTCCGCGGACGGGGAGCGCTGGTCGGCCGACGCCGCCGCCGTGCAGCAGGCCTGGCAGCGCCATCTCCTCCAGGTCGGGTTCACGGACCGGCTCCTGGGCGACCTGCTGCGGCGCCTGCGCGACACCGGCCTGTACGACCGGTCGCTGCTCGTGTTCGTCTCCGATCACGGGGCCGCCTTCGAGGCCGGCGGGCACCGCCGGATACTCTCCGAGCGCAACGCCGGGAGCATCCTGCCCATCCCGCTGTTCATCAAGCTCCCGGGGCAGACGCGCGGAGAGGTCGTCGACCGCGCGGCGGCCTCCGTGGACGTCCTGCCCACGTTGGCCGGGGCCATCGGTCTGCGCCTGGCCGTGCCCGCCGATGGCGAAGACCTCCTGCGGCCCGGCCCCGGCCGCCGGACCCGGGTCTTCATGGACCGACAGGGCCGGCGCCGGGAACTCCCCCTCTCGGAGGCTGCGCGCGACGCGGCGCTCTCGGTCCAGCGGCGCCTCTTCGGGGCCGGCGCCGGCTGGCCGTCCCTCTTCCGGGCCGGGGCCTCCTCGCGCCTGCTGGGCCGGGACGTCGCCGCCGTCCCGAGCTGCCCCCCGCTCGATGCCGAGGCGGAGCTCGACCAAGCCGCGCTCCTGCGCGCCACGGACTCCGCGGTCTCCCCCGCTTTGCTCACCGGCCGGATACGTTCCGCCTCTCCCCTGGCCTCCGCGGATGCGGTGGCCGTGGCCGTGGACGGGACGGTCCGCGCCGTCGCGCCCCTCACCCCGGACCCGGACGGAGCGCGCTTCTCCATCCTATGGCCCGAGGAGTCGTTGCGCGGGAAAGGCGGCGCCGTCGAACTCTTCGCCGTCCCGCGCGACGGCGGCCGCCTCTGCCCCCTGCGCTCCGCGCCGCCGGGATACACCTTGGCCCGGGACGCCTCCGGGACCGGCTCCATCGTGGATACGGCGGGGACGCGCTACCCGATCGCGGCCGGCCGGCTCACGGGGCGCGTGGAGCGGGCGTTCGTCGCCCAGGACAACCTGGTCCTGCGCGGCTGGGCCCTGGACGCGCGCCGGCGGGTCCCGCCGGCCGCGTTGCTGGTCTTCGCCGGAGACAGGTTCGTGTTCCGGGGCACGGCCTCAATGCCGCGGCCCCGGGTGGCCGCCAACCTGCGCTCCCCCGCCCTCCGGGACTGCGGCTTCGAGTTCGCCATCCCCAAGGACCTCTTCGGCGACCTGCGGCGCTCGGAGGTCCGGGTCTTCGCGCTCTCCTCCGATGGCGCCGCGGGCGAGCTCAGCTACTGGCGCCAGTGACCGGAACTGGGCCCTAAGACCCAGCTCCGGCCGGGACCGAAGCCCCCTCTCCTTGAGAGGTTCCCGGGCTATCCTGAGGGCATGAGGCTGAAGACCTGCGCGGCCCTCCTGGCAATCCTCCTTCCGGCGCTCGCCGGCGCGCAGGAAGTGCGCCTGATCCGGGTCATGCCCGTGGTCGCGCCCGTCCTGCAGCAGGCCATGCCGGTGGTCTCCCCCGTCCTCACGGGGACGTCCGTCCTCCCGAGCGTCCTGCCTTCCCTCAGGCTGGCCGAACCCGTCGCGGCGCCGCTGGCCCTCCCGTCTCCCGCGCCGCAGCTCCGCCCCGTCATCCGGCCGAGGCCCGTGCAGGCGGTCGTCAGCGTCCGCTCTCAGGTCGAAACGGCCGTCCAGGAGATCAGCGCGCTGGCCAAGGTCCAGGCCGGCCCGACCGTCCAGAACGCGGCCCTCGCGAAGACTTTCGACAACTCCGGCTCCGCATCGGCCGGCTCGGCCGTCTCGGTCGATGACCCCGGGGTCCCCAACCAGGACCTGCGGGGCGCCGACCGCGCCGTCATCGACGCCCAGCGCTCGTTCCGCAAGGAACTCCGGGCCATCTCCCATGGGGCGCCGCTCAAGAAGGGGCCCGCGAACTTCCTCCTCCGGAAGGCGCGTTCGCTGGGAGTGGCCATACGCATCCACCCCAGCGATCTCCAGGCCGAGAACAACCATTGGGAGCGCGGCCCGCACATCCACATCGGCTCGTTCCACATCCCGGTCGAGCCGGGCTACGTGCCCGAGCTGCTGCCGGGCTTCATCAATCCGAACTAGCGATTTTTTGTATCCTTCGCTGATGGGTGCGCGGCATTCACTCCTGCCGGCCGGTCTGGCGGCGCTGTGCGCCTGCTCGGGCCTGCGCCACGCTCCCGCCGTCGCCCCGACGCCCGCCCCGGCCGCGGCGCCGTCCCCGGCGGATCCCGCCGTCCCCGCGACCTCGCTGGAAGACCCCGCCTCCCTGGAAGCCCTGCTCTCCCGCATCGAGGAAGCCTACAGCCGCGGCGATTACCAGAAGGGCCTGTCCTTGGTCAAACAGGTCCTGGAGATGAAGCAGACCGATAATCTGGGCGCCCTGGAGCGCGTCGGTTCCACCTATTATGTCCTCGGGCTCTACGGGGAGGCGGCCACGGCCTGGCAGAAAGCCCTCTCCCTCCAGAAGGACCCGCAGAAGCGCAAGGCCCTGGAAGCGGACATCGCCAAGGCGCGCCGGAACCTGGGGCTCTCCGCGACCGAGCCCGTCGTCCCCTCCACGGCGGCCG
>MGTY01000007.1 GCA_001799695.1 Elusimicrobia bacterium GWA2_69_24 | reverse complement strand
CCTCGGCGGGGTGCTCCACCTCGCCCTCGATATCCGCCGCGAGATCAATGACAAGCGCACGGAAGTCGGCATCGGGACCGAGTATGCGCTGCTCTCGAGCCTGTCTTTGCGGGTGGGCTATGCGTCCCAGTCCGCTAGGACCGTGGGGAATGGCGGCGGGGCGCTCGCGTCCTTCAGCGGCCTGGGGGCGGGTCTGGGCATCAGCCTGCGCCGCTTCCGGGCGGATTACACCTTCACCCCCTTCGGTCAGCTCGGCAACGTGCAAAGAGTCTCGCTCGGCGCGCGCTTCTGACGCCGGTTTTTAGCTACCATTGCCGTAGCATGGCTACGACGCCTACGGTCCTGCTCATCGAAGACGACCCCAAGGTGCGCAGCTTGGTCCGCGACACCCTCTCCATGGAGGGCTACCGCATCCTGGAGTCGGAATGCGTCGAGGCCGGCATGCATCTCTTCTCCACGCAGAAGCCCGACCTCGTGGTCCTGGACTTGAAGCTGCCCGACGGCGACGGGCTCGACGCCTGCCGCCGCATCCGCCAGAGCCAGGCCGGGCCCAACACCCCGGTCATCATCCTGACCGCGGAGGCGAACCTGGAATCGAAGCTGTCCGGGCTCAGCATGGGCGCGGACCAGTACCTGGTGAAGCCGCTGCATCCCCTGGAACTCTTGCAGTGGGTAAAGGCCCTCCTGCGCCGCGTCCAGTTCGACGCCGCCTCCGGGACGCGCATCACGGTGGGAGACCTCCAGCTGATGGTGGAATCCCGGGAGGCGTGGTATCAGTCCATGCCGCTCACTCGGCTCACGGCCAAGGAGTTCGACCTGCTCCATTTCCTCGTCAAGAGCCGGCCCCGGGTCGTGAGCCGGCAGGACTTGATCGCCCGCCTCTGGAAGACCGTCACGGTGGACCACGTGGTGGACACCCACATCAGCAACCTGCGCAAGAAGCTCCCCACCGCGGTCTCCGACCGCATCCAGAACATCCCCGGCAAGGGTTTCCGCTACTTCGAAGAGGGCTAGCCGAGCGCGGCTTTGCCCTGGCTGGCCAGGGTCCAGGAGCACAGCCGGTAGAGGATCCGGGCCCCCACGTTGGCGTCCCATTCGTCGTCCCGGCCGGGAGCGACCTCGCAGAGGTCGAACCCGATGATGCGGCGGCCGGAGCGCACGACCCGGGAGAGGAGATGGTCCGCCTCCCAGAAGCCCAGCCCGCCGGGGACCGGCGTCCCGGTGTGGGGGCAGAGGCTCGGGTCAAGGGCGTCGATGTCGAAGGAGACCCAGACATCCTTGGGCAGGCGGGCGACGATGTCGCGGGCCGTCCGGTCCCAGGACTTCCCCGCGAAGCGCGCGGCGGCCAAATCCTGAGCCCGGAAGGTGCGGACCCGTTTGCCTAGGCCGCGGCAGTAGAGATGCTCTTCCTCGCAGAAATCGCGGATCCCGACCTGCACCAGGCGCCGGACCTGCGGGATATCCTCCAGCACGTTGCGCATGATCGAGGCGTGCGACCAGCGCAAGCCCTCGAACGCATCCCGGGTGTCGGAGTGCGCGTCGAGGTGCAGGATGCCGAAGCCGCGGGACCGCGCGGCGGCGGCCTGGATGGCCCCGAAGGGGACGGAGTGCTCCCCGCCGACCACACCGAGGATCTTGCCGGCGGCGAGGATGCGGGCGGATTCCGCACGCACCAGGGCGTTGAGCCTGGCGCCAGCGGCGTTCACCCGCGCCGCGGCCTTGCCGAAGCGGGAGTTCCGCCCGTCCCAGCCGCCCGCGGCGATGACCGGGGCGGCGGCGCGGCGCGCGGCCGCGTTCTCGCTCCGGATGCGGCGGGATGGGGCGAGCATGCAGATGCCCGCCTCGTAAGGGCGGCGGATGTCGGGAGCGAACAGGTCCACCTGGCGGGAGGCTGCGAGGATGGCGGCGGGGCCTTGGGATGTGCCGCCCCCGTAGGAGACCGTGGCTTCCCAGGGGACGGGCAGCAGGACCAGCGCGGACTCGCGCTCGGAGAAGGGGAGCCCGAACACCCCCGAGCCGGCCGCGGAGGCCGAGTTGGGGTCGAAGGCCTGGGCGGCGGCCGTCTTCAGACCTTGGCGGCCGGGATCGGGGCGTTCGCGTCGTCGAGCAGCGCGTTCCACTTGAACCCCTTGCGCGCCTTCCACGAGCCCTTGTGATAGGCGTACCCGGCGAGGATCGGGAAGGCGAGCGTCGCTTCCGAGAACACCATCTGCTCGTGGACCGTGTCCACCTTGCCCCAGGAGCAGGCTTCCCTGAGCGTCGACCCCGAGAGGGCCCCGTCCCGCTCGTCGGCCACGGTGATCTGGACCGCGTACTTGTGCATGTTCGTGTCCAGGCCCAGCATCTCCGCGCCCACGGTGACGTCCTGGGCGAAATTCTTGGGCACCCCGCCGCCGATCATGAGCAGGCCCGTCTCCTTGGCCGCCAGCTTGATGCGCACGAGCTCGCGGAAGTCCTTCGCGGAGTCGATCGTGACTTGGCGCTCAGTGTTGTGCCACTGGTGGTGCAGGAGGCCGAACCCGGCGGAGCAGTCGGAGAAGGCGGGGACGAAGATGGGGACCTTCTTCTTGAAGCACTCCAGGACGATGGAATCGTTCACCTTCGCGTTCTTTACCAGGAACTTGCCCATCTCCTCGAGGAACTCCCGCGACGAATAGGGCCGGGGCTCCAAGCCGTCCGCGATCCGCGAGATCGTGCTGTCGCACTTGCCCAGCTCGTCCTCGTCGATGAAAGTGTCGTAGATCCGGTCCACGCGGGTCGCGCGCAGGGCCTTGTCGTCCACCCATTTCGTGCCCAGGTAGTGCTTGTAGCCCAGCGCCTCGAAGAAGTCCTGGTCCACGATGTTTGCGCCCGTCGAGACGATGGCGTCCACCATGTTGTTGCGGACGAGGTCGTAGATCACGCGCTTGAGCCCCGCGGAGATGAGGGAGCCCGCCAGGCACAGGATGACGCCGCAGTCCTTGTCGGCCAGCATCAGGTCGTAGATGCGGGAGGCGCGGGCCAGGTCGCGGGCCGAGAAGGCCATCTTGGACATCGCGTCCACGAGGGGGACGGTGTTGTGCTTGGTGATGTCGATGTGTTCGATGGGGGTCTTCAACAGGTCTGATTTCCTCGGCATGATGCGTCCTCCTGTTCGCGTTTTCTCGTCGGGCCGTAATTGTACAAAACTTTCGGAGGATGCAAGGATCCCTGCGCCGGAAAAGCAATTTAGTAGACTCGGGGCATGACCGCCTTGCCGTCCGTGCTCGCGGGGGTGCTGCTGCTGGCGGCCGTCCCGGCCCGAGCCGAGACGCCCCCGTCCGCCGCGGAGCCGGCGCCGCGCGCTTCCCCGCGCAAGCGTCACTCCCAGGGGCCCAAGGCGCGCCCCAAGCGCCACGGCAGGACGGCACCTGCGACGAAGGCGGCGCCGGGCGTCCGGCGTCTGGCGCCCGGGCGGTGGCGGCCCGAGGTCGCGGACGCGCTCGAGCGCCTGCTGGAGCAGGAGGGCGCGGGGCGGGAGGACTATTCGGACGCGGATCCGCCGGTCGCGGTGTTCGGCTGGGAGGACGTGTCCATCACCCACCGGCTCGGGGAGGCCGTGTTCCGGCGCTTGGTCACCCGCGCGGATTTCAAGTTCTCGGAGGAGTTCTGGGGTGAGGTCCCGGAGGTCTACGGCCGGGCGCGCCTGCGTTCGGACTACGAGTCGTTCCGGGACCACGCGCAGGCCTCCTGGCCGAAGGAGCCGGCCTACCGCAGCTACCGCAAGGGGTTCCTGCGCTGTTATCAGAGGATGTGCGCGGCCGAGGGGGCCAAGAGCTGCGCCCGCTGGCTCACCGTCCTTCTCAAGGGCTTCTCCCAGGACGAACTGCGCAACTACTCGACCGAGACCATCCGGCAGGAGTTCCTGCGGCCCGTCGGGGAGGAGCTCGCGGTCGACGACATCGACGATCCCGCCCCCGTGAAGATGCCGGTCGGCCTGCGGCGCATCCCGGAGATGGCGGACCTGTACCGGCGCCTGCTCGACCGCGGATTCGACGTATGGGTCCTCAGCGGCAGCAACGACTGGTCGCTCAAGACCATGGCCGCGATGTACGGCGTGGACGGTTCCCGGGCCGTGGGGGTTCGCTGCAAGGTCGTCAACGACAAGCTCACCGCCGACGTCCTGATCCCCATACCGGTCGGGTCCGGGCAGGCGGAGGCCCTCACCCTGTTCGTGGGGCGCCCGCCGTCCTTGGTCGTGGCGTCGTCCGGGGATTCGGAGCTCCTGGGCTACGGCCGGGGGGTGCGCATCGCGGTCGCGGATGCCGGGGCGGACGGAGCCGTCTGGGAGCGCAAGGGGTGGCTGTATCAGCCGCGCTTCAGCCCGGTCCGTCCGCCGCAGGAATTCCAGTGAGCGGGCCGGGAACTTTTGGATTCCGGGCGGAGTCTAAGGAAATGGAACGGGAGGCGCACATGATGAGGAAACTGTCCTACGCGAGCGCGGTCGTGCTGGCTTTGGCGCTGGCGGGCGCGGTGCCGGCCCAAGCCGAGCCCCTGGAGAAGATGGCCCGGAAGATGGAAAAGGCGCTCAAAGGCAAGGAGAACCGCAAGGTGGCGGTGCTGGCTTTCCCATATCATGACGGACGGTCGAGCAGCGGCTCGACCTTGGTGCAGGAGCGCCTGACGACCTATCTCGCGGCAGGGGGGAAGGTCCAGGTCATCGAAAGGAACCTGCTCAACAAGGTCCTCGACGAGATGAAGCTGGAGAACACCGGGCTCATCGACAAGGACACCACCCATAAGCTCGGCAAGGTGCTGGGGGTCGCGTGCATCGTGACCGGGACGCTCTACGACCTGGGAGCCGAGAAGACCGAGGTCAACGCCCGGCTCATCAGCACGGAATCCGGCGAGATACTGACCGCGGGCCTGACCAAGATCGCGCGCACCTGGAAAGACGACCCCGTGCGCCCCGGCGGGGCGACGGCGCTGGTCACCGATCCGCCCAAGCCGACGCCGCCGCCCGCGGGGGGACCGGCCAAGGACAAGCCCCTGGTGCAGCTGGCCATCCTCCTGGACACCTCCAACAGCATGGACGGGCTCATCGAGCAGGCGAAATCCCAGCTCTGGAAGATCGTCAACGAGCTGGCTTCCGCGGAGAAGGGCGGACAGGCGCCGGCCCTGCAGGTGTCCCTCTACGAATACGGGAACAACTCCTTGAGCGCGCAGGGGAACTACGTCCGGCGGGTCCTGCCCTTCAGCACGGACCTCGACAAGGTCTCGGAGGGGATCTTCGGCCTCAAGACCAACGGCGGCAGCGAGTACGCCGGCGCAGCCATCCAGGACGCGGTGAGCGGCCTCGACTGGTCGCCGCAGGCGGGAGTCTACAAGGCCCTCTTCGTCGCGGGCAACGAGTCCTTCAACCAGGGGCCCCTGGATTTCCGGGAGGCCGTGGCCTCGGCCAAGGCGCGCTCCATCTTCGTCAACACGATCTACTGCGGCAGCCGCCAGCAGGGGGTCGGGGAGCTCTGGAAGGACGGCGCGGACCTGGGCGGGGGGGAATACCTCAACATCGACCAGGACCGGGTGGTGACCGCCATGCGCGCGCCGCAGGACGACGAGATCGAGCGGCTGGGCCGGGAGCTCAACCAGACCTACGTGGCCTATGGGGCGGCCGGCAAGGACGCCGCGCTCCGGCAAGAGATGGAGGACAAGAAGGCCAACGCCCCGAGCATGGCCGTGCGCGGCGCCTCGGTACAACGTGCCATGTTCAAGGCCAAGGAGCAGTACGCCTCCGCCGCTGCGGAGTGGGACATGGCCGCGGCCGTGGAGTCGGGCAAGCTCAGCGCCGACAAGCTGGAGGAGGGATCCTTGCCGGCCGAGCTCAAAGGCAAGAGCTCCGAGGAGCGCAAGCGTTTCCTGGAGGAGAAGATCGCCCAGCGCAAGGCCCTGCAGGAGCGTATCCAGAAGCTCGGCGCGGAGCGCCAGCGCCACGTCGCGCAGGAGGAGAAGCGGGCGGCGGCGTCCGGCGCCGCCACGCTCGATACCGCGGTCTTGGGAGCGGTGCGCAGGCAGGCGGCGACCAAGTCCTACAAGTTCGGAGAATGAGTCATGGATAAGGACCGGGTCCTGCGGATATTCGAGGCGGCGGAAAAGGAGGGGCGCGGCGTCCTCCTCGAACCGGAGGGGCTGGAGGTCCTGCGCGCGCTGGGCATCCCGACCTTCGACTACGTCCTGGTGCGGGACGTCAAGGAGGCGCGCGCGCTGAAGCTGGGGCGCTGGCCGGGGAAGAAGGCGGTCGTGAAGGTCGTGTCGCCCGAGATCCTGCATAAGACCGACGAGGGCGGGGTGGCCTTTGTGCAGAAGAGCCCGGCCGCCGTCGCCGCCGCGATCGCGAAGATGCACCGCAAGCTGGGAAAGCGGGACATGCGGGGCTATCTGGTCTGCCGCTGCGTGCCTTTCGACCGGGCCCTGGGCTCGGAGCTGCTACTGGGGACGCGCTGGACCCGGGACTTCGGTCCGGTGGTAACCTTCGGCTCCGGAGGCATCCACACCGAGTTCCTGGCCAAGAACCTCCGCCCCGAGCGGAGCCTGGCGATCTTCGCAGCGCAGGGGACCGCGCGCCGGGAGCTCGAGCGCGGCATCCGTCGGACCGCGGTCGGCGCCCTGCTCGCCGAGCCCCAGCGCGGACAGAAGCCCCGCCTGCCCCTGGCCCTGCTGGCCGACGCGGTGGGGAAGATGGCGGAGCTGGGAAGGCTCCTCGCTCCGCGCTGGCGCGTGGAATTCGAGATCAATCCGCTGGTGGTGTCGGGGGGCGGCCTGGTCGCCTTGGACGCGCTGGCCAAGTTCGAGCCCCAGTCGGAGCCCCTCCGGCCCGAGCGGCCCATCGCGAAGATCCGCAACCTCCTGGAGGCCCGGTCCGCCGCCGTGATCGGGGTGTCCGAGAGGATGAACACCGGGCACGTCATCGTCTGCAACATGCTGCGCCAGGGCTTCGACCCGGCGCGGCTGTTCGTGGTCAAGCCCGGCTCGGAGCGCATCGAGGGCTGTCGCTGCGTGCCGGAACTCGCGGCCCTGCCCGAGAAGGTGGACCTGCTGGTCATGAGCGTGCCGGCGGCCCAGGTGTCGGAGCTGGCGGCCCAGGCCATCGAGCTGGAGAAGACCGAGAGCATCATCATCATCCCGGGCGGGCTCGAGGAGAAGAGCGGGGGCGCGGGCATCGTCTCCCGGATGCACGCGGCCCTGGCCGCGGCGCGCCGCGGCCCAGCCCGGGGTCCGGTCATCAACGGGGGGAACTGCCTGGGCATCGCCTCGGTCCCCGGGCGCTACAACACCATCTTCATCCCCGACTACAAGATGTTCGGCGAGCACTCCGGGCGGTGCGGCGGCCAAGGGGCCGCCGTCCCCGGGGCGGCGCCGTCTTCCGCCCGCGGAGGGGGCGGCCGCTTCGCCTTCCTGTCCCAGAGCGGCGCTTTCGCCGTGGCGAAGATGAGCAAGTTCGCGGGCTTTCTGCCCAAATACGCGGTCTCGATCGGGAACCAGACCGACCTGACGGTCGGGGATTATCTCGCCTACCTGAAGGACGACCCGGAGGTGGACCTATTCGCGGTGTACGTGGAAGGGTTCCAGCCTCTGGACGGGGTCCGTTTCCTGGAATCGGTCCGGGAGATCACGGCGAGCGGCCGGACCGTCCTGTTCTATCGCGCCGGCCGGACTTCGGAGGGCAAACGCCTCTCCGCGAGCCACACGGCCGCGGTGGCCGGAGACTTCGCGGTCACCCGGGCCCTGGCGGAGGCGGCGGGAGCCCTCGTGACCGAGGATCTGGCCGATTTCGAGGACTTGGTCCGGCTGTTTTTGCTCCTGCACGATAAGACCGTGAAGGGGCCCCGCCTGGGAGCGGTCTCCAACGCGGGCTTTGAGTGCGTGGCGATCGCGGACAACCTGGGGGCCCTGAAGCTGGCGGATTTTCAGAAGGGGACTATGCGGCGCATCACGGAGGTCTTCGCGCGCTGCCGCATCGACGCGATCGTGGACGTCCACAATCCCGTGGACCTCACCCCCATGGCGGACGACGCGGCCTTCGCGGACGTGGTGCGCGCCGTTCTGGAGGACGGGGGGGTGGATGCCGGCGTGATCGGCTGCGTCCCGCTCACCCCCGCGCTGAACACCCTCGTCCCGGGGGCGGGGCATCGGGAGGACTTCCTCCGGGAGGATTCCATCGTGTCCCGGCTCATCCGGCTCCGCGGGGAAACCTCCAAGCCCTGGGTGGTCATCGTGGACGCGGGGGACATCTACGACCCCATGGCCCGGCACCTGGAGCGGCATGGGGTGCCCGTGTTCCGGAGCCAGGACCGGGCCCTGCGCCTTTTCGGCGCCTTCTGCGCCAGGAGGGGGGCCGTCACGACATAGGTCTTTGGGCCCAAATCCACGGGGGGCCCATTCAGCCCTTCCCAAATGGAACTTTTGGGCCTAAACTACGATAGATGAATCCGGCCTCGGGGTATATGAGGAAGGGTCTCGCTGTCTTCCTAGCGTTGAATCTGCTGCCCTGGCAGCAGCCCGCCCTCGTTTGGGCCGCCCCAGCGGCCCCGACCGCCGACTTTAAGGAAGGGCCGCTCACGGAGTTCATCCGGAAACTCCCCCCCAAGCCGTCGAAGCAGGACTTGGCGAAGGCCGTGGCCGAGAACCGCGCGCTCCTGCTCAATGAAAAGGCGGTGGGCGATTGGCTGGCGGCCCTGGAAGCGGAGTTGGAGAAGGGCCAGCCCGACAAGGCGTCCTATGACCGTCTCCTCGTGGATGCCTCGCGCTTGGAGGGCGTGCTGGGGGCCCTGCGGGACACCCTGGCCGAGGAGAAGAAGAAAGCCGACACCCCGGCCAAGTGGGCCGACGCCGACCGTCCGCAGCGGAGCGCGGAGCTTTCCCTCAACCGGCTCTCGGTCTACATGCCCCTCTTGGGGGCGAAATGGAAGGTCGCCTCGCTGGAAGAGCCCATCCGCGAACTGGAGCGCTACCTCGCCAAGAACCCGGAGTCCCTGAGCGTCGAGGACCGCGCCAAGCTGGACAGGCTCTGGAAGGAGATCAAGGAGGGGGTGGACAAATCCGCCGTCCTGATCATGGCGGAGCTGGATTCCAAGCGGGAGTGGAAGGGGGAGCGCCCCTCGGAAGCGCTCCTGGAGAAGCATCAGAAGATCGCCCAGGCGCTCAAGGCCGCCGTCGAAGACCTCGACCGCAAACGGCTGGGGCCGGTCCGCTCCTACCTCTACGGAGACCCCAACAAGGCCAGCGGCGCGATCGCCGAGGACCTGATGGCTTCGCTGCAGCGGACGATCGACGGCTCCACCTTGCCGGAGTCCCAGCGGCAGGTCCTCCGCGGTCGGCTGCAGGGTCTGCAGAGCCGTCTGTCGGCCCAGCTCGCGGGGGACTACGACCCGGCCAAGGTGATGAACGAGATCGCCAGCGCCTTCGACAACGTGCCGGAGGTCGAGACCGCGGCCCTCATCGCCCTCCAGAAGACGGTCCAGGGCCATGCCGAATCCATGACCACGGTCGGCTGGCAGCTGCCCTCGGCCTTCCGCCGTCCCCTGGCGGTCCCCGGCAAGCCCCAGGGGGACTTGACCCCCGTCGTCAAGAAGCAGGCGGGCGGCTGGCAGCCCATGCTCCTCGCCTTCGCGGGGCAGTTCCCGGACCGGGATTCTCCCATGGGCCTGGTCGCGGCCGCCGTCCCGGGCAGTTGGCAGCTCGGTCTGCCCATCTCGGACGTCGCGCAGATGGTGGCGGTCAAGTCCGGTCTGGCCTCCTTGGACGACGCCATCGCGGGCCGGATGGATCAGGTGAAGGGGGCGCAGGAGAAGAAGTACAAGCCCGAATTCGACCGACTCGGGGCAGAGGTCTCCCGCTGGGAGACGTTCCTTAAGGACCCCGGGAGCGCGGCCCTCCCCGACGCGGCCGTCCTCCGGAAACTCCAGGCCGACCTGGAGGCCCTGCGCGCCCACGCCTACCTGAAGGCCGCGCCCGAAGCGGGGGCCGCCTTGGAAGCGCTAATCGTCCGGGCCAAAGCCCTGCCCGGCCTGCTCGGCACCGCCCAGGCCGCGGCTGCGGCAGCCGCGGGCGACGCTTCCTTCAAGGGAGTCGAGGCCGCTCTCGGCCGGGCCGTCGGCTCCGAGGGCATCCCGGGCATCCCCACCGTGGAGAAGCTGAACGCCCTCCTGGCCCTTTACGCCGAGGATTCCACCGCCCCCGGCGTCCAGGCGCTGGGCGCGGCGGAGCGCGCGCGCCGCCGGGCCGTATTGCAGAAAGCCCTCGAGGTCCGCAAGAAGTCCGACGGAGTGGCCGCCGGGGCCGCGTCGGGCTTCCAGTCGCTCCTCGGGGCCTGGAAGGGGGCGCTTCCCGCGGAGCTGCGCCCGCTCCTGGACCAGGCCGAGGTCCCGGCTGATTTCCGATTCACCACGCAGCAGGCTTCCTCGTCCCTGGATGGGATCGGGAAGAAGGCCGGGGAGGACGGGGATTCGCCGCTGGAGCAGCTCGGGGCCTGGAAGAAGCGGCTCTTCGAGCTCCGCCCCGCCATGACCCCCGACCGCTTCGAAGCCCTGAAGCGGGACGCGGAGCGGCTGGAGGGCTTCTACCGGTCCCTGCAGGCCGCCGAATTCGACCCCGGGCTCCAGGGCCTGTCCGGGGACGCGCGCCACACCCGCTTGAGCGACGTGCAGGCCATCATGAAGGAGCTGGAAGCCTACGGCGTGAATCCCCGCGACCTGACCCCGGAGATGCGCAAGCTCCTGGTCAGCCAGGGCGGGAACGTGGAGACCCTGGGCAAATACCTGCTGGAACGGCATCAGAAGGGCGCGGAGAAGAAGGCGCTCATGGAGTCCTTCCTCAAGGACCTCGACGAGGTCTTCAACCGCGACGGCGCGGACCCCGAGAAGCTCTCCGCCGCGCTCTCTCAGCTCTTCGACGCCGGCGCGGAGAAGAACAAGTACGCGGTCCTGCTCGCGGACAACGAGCTGACCGCGCTGTTCGCCAAGTGGACCGCCGAGCGGAAGTCCGACAAGGAGGGTGAGCGCCGGCACGCGGATTCCACCCTGCGCACCCTGCGCAACGCCGTGACGCTCCTGCGCAACGAGAACTTCGCCGGCCTGGCGATGGATTCCCGGCAGGAGGCCATGACCCAGCGCCTCACCGCGCGCTTCGGGGATTACACCAACGCCGTGTACCAATACCTGTCGGACCTGGAGACCGACGATCCCGCGGCCTTCCAGAAGGAGGCCGCCAACCCCCGCACCGCGCGATTCCTCGCCGCCTTCAAGAAGTCGCTGGGGACCGGACGCCCGCCGCTCAGCGACGAGGGCGACAACCCGGGGCTGGTCTCCCTGGCGGGGATGGCCTTCGAGATCGCGGAGCGCATGCCCGCGCTCAAGGCCAAGATGGAGGCCGCCAATGCGGCCAAAGAATTCCAGGACCTCCTGTCCAAGCTCGGCAACCCGGACCCGAAAGAGCAGGATCCGGACGCCGTCGAGGCGCGGCGGATCCTGAGCCAGGAGCTCACGCGCTTCCTGCGCGACGAGGGCCTCATCGGGCCGGACAACGCCTTCCGCCTGGACCAGGTCATGAAGCGTTCCGGACGCCTGCGCATGCTCCAGGTCGCCGTGGACGGCTACCTGCATTATCGCATGACGCAGAAATACCAGCAGGAGCAGTCCGAGCGCGAGCGCATCGAGGCCTGGTGGAAGCAGACCCGCGCGACCGTCCTCAAAGACGTCTACGGGACGCTCTACACCCCTCCGGCAAGCACCTTGCTCCGCCGCCACGCCGACAGCCCCGGCGCGCTCACCCCGGACCTGCTGCTCCGGGACGCGTCCCAGATAGTGGACGCGCGCTACGTCAACGACGCCTTCCTCAAGGCGGTGCAGGGGCTCGCCCAGCAGCCGGCGGCTTCCCTGACGCCCCGCAACCGGGAACTGCTCCAGACCTGGCAGATGCAGCTCATGCCCATGCTGGTCGAGCAGGGCAAATCCCTGCGCCGGACCGGCGAGATGCTCGCCGACATGGACCCCGCGCACTGGGCCGCGGACCGCCTCACCCCGGATCAGAAGGGCTTCCTGCAGAATCTGGACCCGCCCATGACGGCCGAGGAGTTCCAGAATGTCCTGCGCTCGGGCGATTACGAGCAGTGGTCCGATTTCTCGCGGCAGTCGGGGGATTTCCTGCGGCGCGCGGCGCTGTTCGAGAAGGCCGCCGCGCTCGAGGGGGAGGAAGGGCGGCGGGCGGCCCTGGAGGCTTTCCGCGACCTGTTCGACTCCTACAAGGCCTCGGGCCAGCCGGCTCCCTTCCAGATCCTCGACAAGACCTGGGCCGCGAGCGTCCTCGCCGGCGACCGCGCCGCCGCCCTGCGCAAGCTGGCCGACGATTACGAGGACGCGGTCCGCAACGCGCTGATCTTCACCACTACCCAGCAGGATCAGGATTTCCTCGACCGCCTCCTGGGCGAGGGCCTCGGGCGCTATCTGGGCTCGCACCCGAAGGTCCCCAGCGGCGCGCTGGCGCAGCTCCAAGGCCTCTACGGGGCCTACAAGAAGAAAGCCGACTCCCAGAAGGCCTGGGACGCCCTGGCGCCCGGCGACCGCACCGCCATCATGGGGGTCTTCGGAGCCCGGCAGGGTCTCGCGGTGGAGCTCAAGGTCGCGGGCGCCCAGAACCACTTCCTGCCCGCGATCACCGCGACCGTGCCGACCTTGACCGGGTACGAGGCCAACCCCGACCCAGCCAAGCTCGTGCGCGTCCTGAACCCGAACCTGGCGGTGTTCCTCGACGACCCCAACATGGTCGTCTTCCGGCGCAACGTCTACAAGGTGGGCGACGACGCGGACCGCGACTCGCGGGGGCATTTCGACGCGACCCGGGGCGAATGGGTCACGGAGGGCGGCCTGGGCGACGGGGTGGACATCCGGACCAAGTCGGGCAGCATCCAGTTCACGACCCTGGACGGGAAGCACCGCATCCTGGCCTCGGGAGCGACCGAGGAGGTCGAGCTGCCCGGACCCAAGGGCAAGGTGAAGAAGCGGATGGAGGTCTTCACCCACAAGCTGGATCCCGCGACCGTCATCTACCGCGACCGCGAATCGGGTGATTGGCTGATCGAGGAGAAGGGCGGCGCCGTCCGCCCGCTCCAGTACGACAAGGCCTACTTCGACGGCTACGTCCGCCAGGTCTACACCTACGAGCACAAGGAGTTCTCGGACGGCAACCCCAACGGCGCCGGGGTCACCCGCAGCCAGGGGCGCTACTACTCGCTGAACACCAGCGACGCCTACAAGCTCGCCCTCTCCTGGGACGCGTCCCTGCGGCGCATGCAGCTCATCGAGTTCGACGCGGACCGGACCGTGGTGACGAATTTCCAGGGGCATTCCCAGTTCATCCAGAACGGCGTGAACGCGGAACAAGTCATGCTCCGCGAGGACAACAGCACCTACGCCGACAACATGATGTCGGTGCGCATGAAGAAGCAGGGCGCCAAGTGGGTGCAGACCGACCGCTACTACATCCAGGAAGAGCAGGACGAGCGGGGGGAGAAGACCGGCAAATGGGTCGGGATGCACGAGGAGTCGGTCGGCGCCGACGGGCTCTGGGCCGGCTGGCACGCGACCCAGTACGCCCGCGGGAAGAACGAGTGGCGGGCGAAAGGGGAGCGCCCCGGCGGCGCGAAATACGCGGACACGCGCTACGGGACCCCCATCACGGTCCGCGGGGTGAAGACGGTCGTCCCGTACTACATGAACGGGACGATCCAGCTCGAGGGCAAGACCCAGGCGGAGCGCGAGACCATCCTCAAGCGGGTGGCCTCCACCATCTACCAGATCATGCCGCCGGACGACCGGGGCTCGAACCAGTCCCCGGAGCAGCTGCTGGCCAAGGTCCTCGTCGAGGGCGCCCCCAACGGCGGGGGCCGGACCAAGGGCGACGTGGACGTCTACCTGTCGGACAAGTGGTCCGGGAGCGTGAAGCACGGCGGCATCGAGCTCCTCCTCAACTACAGCGCGATGAAGGACAAGGACGAGCGCGACCACTGGGGCCTGGCGGTGTTCGACGGGGCTTCGAAGCGCCCGCTGGGCGTCTGGCGCTCCGCCTACTCCGGCGGGGCGGTCCTCTACAAGCAGTATGTCGAGACCACGCGCACCGAGGCCAACTGGGGCGGCGACGACATCGCGGTCATCGGGTCCCTCTCGCGGTTCTTCGGCGGCACCTCCAAGGTCACCAAGCGCTCCTACGGGGCCGGGGCGGGCTCCTTCCAGCTCCCGGACCAGAGCGCCCACGGCTACTACGGGGCGGTGGACTGGCTCATGCTCAAGCCGGTCACCAAGGCGATCGGCGACGGGGTGGGCTGGCTCGTGGAGAAGGCGGCGGTCCACGTCTTCGGCGTGGACGAGAGCACCGCCAAGCTCATGGGCGCCATCGCGGGCGGACTGGTGGAGCTGGGGCTCGACGTGGCCCTGGCCATCGTCACCATGAACTTCGTCTCCGGCGTGCTGACGGCCCTCAATGTCAGCAAGACCGCGATCATGATCGGTCAGACGATGCTGGGGGCCTATGCCCTCTACGCCGGGGTGAAGGGGGTCATCCAATCGGCGGAGGCGTTCCAGGCGGCGCGCGACGCCGGCGATATCGATGCCCAGGCGCAGGCTCTGCGCGGCCTCGTGATCGCCGCCGGCGGGGTGATCATCGGCGCCTACGCGCTCAGGGCCCCCATCCAGCATGGTTGGAACGCCTTGTCCAAGATGGCGCGCGCCCAACTGCCCAAGCTGATGGTGAAGCTCAAGCTCAAGGCCCCGGCGCCGCCCCCGACGGTGACCAAGACTCCGCCGCCGACGCAGAACACGACGAGCAACCCGCCGCCCAAGACGCCGCCGAAGGCCGCCCCGCAGCAGGGGCCGACCACGCCGCCGGCGACTCCGCCGCAGACGCCGCCGGCGTCGCGCTGGCAGAAGTTCACCTCCGGGGTCAAGCAGGTCTTCCAGGCCCCCGGGCAAGGCATGAAGATCCTCGAAGGCAAGGGGACCTCGCTGGGAGAAGCGTTCGGGGGGAAGATCAAGAGCCTGTTCGGCGGCTCCACCCTGGACGCTCCGACGGCCGGCTCGACCTCCGGCGGCAGCATAGGGCCCAAGGGCTCCAATACGATGGGCAGCAACGTCAGCGGGCAGGGAACTCAGGTCGCGGGCCGCTCCGCCCCGGCCAAGACGGGCGCGGGGACCGTCGAGGTTCAGGCCAAGGTCGGGGGGGCGAACTCCGGAGGACAGACCGTGTCCGGCAAGACGGTTTCCGGAAAGCCGTCCGCGACCTCGGTCGCGGAGGGGGTCCTCAACCCCACGGCGAAGGGGTCGGTCAAGGGTTCGGGTCAGACCCAGGTAAGCGCCGAGGTCCCCAACGTCAGCAGCCCCAAGGTGAACGTGGGGAAAGGGGCGGGCGGGCAGGGCGGCAATCCCGGCGGCTCCAACACCCTCAGCGCCAAGGTCAGCGAGACCGCCAAGTCCCCGCTCCTCGCCCGCAACGTCGCCGGAAGCCAGGGCGCGGGGGTGAAGCCCGGCGGGACGACCCAGGTAAGCGCCGGGGCCAAGACCCCGGGGGTCAAGACCCCGGTAAGCGAGGTCACGACGGGTCCGAAGGTCGAGCCCACGACCGGCGGCAAGGGCACGGCCGGCAAGGGCAAGGGCGGCTCGCCCGGCAAGACCGCCCCGACCAAGAACATCCCGGCCGAGATCGAGGTCCCGGTCAGCCCGGGCAAGGTCAAGACCCCGGCCAAGGTCAAGACCGGCTCGGGGCCGGAGATCACGACCCCTCAGGGTCCGGTCGAAGGCGCGGTGCCCACCGGCAAGGTCAAGACCCCCACCGTGAAGCAGACCACGACCGCGGAGACCACCCCGCCGGTGAAGAAGCCGACGGGCACCCAGAAGCCGTCCGGGAAGCGGACCCAGGTCCAGGGGCGGGAGACCGCCGGCGGAAAGACCCCCAAGGGCGAGACGGGGACCGGGACCGTGAAGCCGCAGCCCGGGGAGATCGCCCCCAAGCCCCCGGGCCCCAAGACCCTCGATCCCGACGTCATGACCCAGATCGAGCACAACGGCTTCCAGAGGAACCTTTACAAGCTGCGGGCCAAGATGGGCAGCGCGGAAGCCCAGACCTATCTCACCGAATACGCGGCGCGCAAGGCGACCTGGAAGGGGGCGCAGTACGAGAGCGCCCGGGTGCAGGCCCGGCAGGCCCTGCAGAACCGTTCGGCCATCAAGCAGCAGCTGCGCAGCATGCCCGAGCCGCAGGGCTTCGGATCCCGGGTCGGGCAGATGTTCAAGACGGCGTCCCTCAAGTTCCAGGAGTTCTTCGCCACCCGCTCGGCCAAGTCGGCCGTGTCGGAGATGCGCAGCACGCGCCGGAGCTTCGAGACCGCCAAGCTCGACGCCCAGAGCCGCGGCGTCACCACGCAGGAGCTCGTCTCCCGCCTGGACCAGATGAAGCCGACCGCCGAGGCGCAGGCGCAGAGCAAGACGCCGGGCACCAAGACCACGGACATGGATTGGCTGGCACGCACCAAGACCGGCCGCGCGCTGTCCCGCCTCGCCGAGAAGTTCGGCTCCGAGAAGGCCAAGACCCGCCTCAAGGAGTACGCGACGCGCAACGCCGTGGAGGCCGATGGGAGGGTCAAGGCGACCCGGGCCGAGCTCAAGGACATCAACAAGAAGCTCACCCAGGTGAAGGCGTCCCTCGAAGCCGGGGAGGGCTCCTTCCTCCGGCGGGCCTGGAACCGCATGCAGGCCTGGAGGCTGCAGCACGCGGCCAAGGGCAAGCTCAAGCAGGCCGGCAAGTACCAGGAGTTCGCGGGCAAGGCGCGGGCCGATGCGGAGGCGCGCGGCGCCACCCGCAAGGACCTCCGGGCCCGCATCAAGGCCCAGGACAAGGTGGCGACCAAGCTGCGCAAGGCGGGCCTGCTCGCGCCGAAGGGCGGCTTCCGGAAGTGGGCGCTCTACGGCATCGTGGGCGCGGCCGGGCTCGGCTACGTGTGGTTCGAGAAGGGCAAGGAGCCCCCGGACCTCACGAAGCCCCCGACGATCGTGGGCGACGAGTTCAAGGACCCGATGCAGCCGAGCACGGTGGGCGGCAACGAGGCGCCGGAGATCATCATCGACGACCCCATCCTGGTCCCGATGGTCCGCGGGGCTGAAACGGCGACGCAGGCCGTCGTGGCCGGGATCAAGGACGACGGCGTCACCAACGACGGCCGGGTGGACGTCAGCTTCAGCGGCGAAGGGATCGAGTTCAAGCCGGCAACGCAGTCGGTGGTGTCCAAGGGCGCGGAGCAGGGGGCGACCACGGAAGTAACGGTCCGGGGGCTCGGCGTGTTCAAGCTCACGGTCACGGCCTCCGACGGGGACCAGACGACGACGGAGACCGTGCAGATCGGCGTCGCCTACATGGACGGGAAGAACCCCCTGGGCGATCCCGATGAGGACGAGAACGGGGACCAGGACGATCCCGGAGGCGACGAGACCGGGAACGGAACCGGCGACCCCAACAAGGACAAGAAGACCGGCGCCCAGAATCCCCCGGCGGTGATCGGTTCCTCGGGATGGACTCCCGCGGAGGCCGGCGGCAAGGACGGCGGCGACAAGAAGGGCGGCGGCGGTGACGGCGGCGGAGGCGGAGGCGGAGGCGGCGGAGGCGGCGGAGGCGGCGGAGGCGGCGGCGGTGGTGGCGGCGGCGGTGGTGGCGGCGGCGGTGGTGGCGGCGGAGGCGGCGGCGACGACGGCCCGGGTAAGCCGGGTCAGGGCGGCGTCGCGGGGATGGACTACAAGGATCCCACGCATGGCGAAGGAGCCCGGGCTTACAGCGCCAAGGCCGCGATGATGCCGTCGGGCGGGTCGTTGTTCATCCCGGCCGGCGCCAACGTGTCCGATCGGATCCGTCCGGCGGGCGGCAAGTCCGCGGCGTCCGCGGGCGGCGGAGACGGGCGGCAGTCGTCGGCTCCGGCGCAGCCGAATTATTCCGCGAAAGGCGGCGACTCCCGGGGCGGGGTCGCCGAGATGCAGCCCATGGCCGGCAAGCCTCCGGCCCAAGGCGCGAAAGGGGGAGAGTCGGCGGCGACCGCGCCTCCGGCCGAGGCCGGGGCTCCGTCCGGATCCCCGACCTACCCCGCCGGGCTGGAGCAGAGCGCTGCGGCGGCAGCTCCGGAAGCCGAGAAGGATGACGGCGACACGGGGGAGGTCTTTTGGAAGCAGTTCCTGCCGCCCTCCGAGCACATCCAGAGTCACGACTACATCGCGAGCAAGGAAGATCCTGCCAAGGAAGGCCGGAAGTGGATGCTGTGGCTCCTCCTCCAGCTGGCCGCGCTCGGGGCCGCGGTCTACATCTTCAAGTACTCCCAGCTGCCGCTCGTGCTCAGGATGCGGCGCCGCTTCCGCCTCTGGAAATAGCGCCCTCCATGAGAGTCTTCACGGAGCGCGCGCAGAACCTGCACTTCCTCTCATCCTTGTCCGGAGCGGCCCTGGGCCTGCTCGGCACGGCGCATCTGCTGGTCGGGGCCGGCCGGCAGGGAGACCCCTGGAAGATCGCCGGCGTCGCGGTCTACGGCGCGTCCCTCGTCACGCTCTACGTCTGCTCGACGCTCTATCACAGCCGCTGGGAAGGGGCCAGGGGACTGCTCCGCAAGCTCGACCACAACGCCATCTATCTCCTCATCGCCGGCAGCTACACCCCTTTCACGCTGGTCACCCTGCGGGGGGCCTGGGGCTGGTCCCTTCTGGGCCTGGTCTGGGGTCTGGCGCTGGTCGGGATCGTCCAGGAACTCCTGCCGCGGCTGCGCTGGCGCATTCCGCCGCTGGGGCTCTACCTGGGTATGGGGTGGCTCATCGTCATCGCGATCCGGCCGCTAGGGCTGGCCCTGCCGTCCCCCGGCCTGCCCTGGCTGGTCGCCGGGGGCCTTTCTTACACCGTGGGAGTGGCCTTCTACGCCCTCGACGACCGGTGGGAGTACGCGCACTTCGTATGGCATCTGTTCGTCCTGGGCGGCAGCGCCAGCCACTTCCTCGCCATCCGCATCTGCGTCCTTTAACGGGCGGCTGGACGGCTCACGCAGCGGAAGCCCGGCCCGGGTCTCGACGCGTCCCAGAAGGAATTGGTGTTGGCGTAGAAGACGCCGGGGCAGGTGGCCCAGGGGCTGCCCTCCGATCCCGCGCCGCCCCCGCGGAAGATGACCGAGCCGCCCGAGCCCTCGATGTAGCCCAGGCCCAGGGAATTCTCATGCTCGTCGCATCGGCCCGGGTAGGAGCCGGCCGAACCGAAATTCCGGCGGTAGAGCCCCGGAGCCGAGCAGGGCCGGCCCCGGAAGTCCCCCGGCAGCTCCGCACCGACCGACGTGCTCGTCCATTCCCCCGTGTTCCCGCCCATGTCCCAGATGGTCTCGCCCGAGGACAGAACATGGTCTCGCTTGCGCGCGAAATCCGGGCTGCCGCCCTGCCTGCAGCCGGGGAAGCGGGTGGGGAAACCCTCGGTGGCGCAGGGGTCGTCCGGCACGGCCCCGCCGAGTTCCGTGGAGAAGTTCCCCATATTGAGGGCCCCGGCCCCGACCTGGCCCGAAGACCAGTTGGCCGCCACGGACTCGATGTCGCGCGCGAGGGTCTGCCATTGGTCGTTGCTGATGAGGGCGTAGCCCGGGCCCAAAGAGGCGCAAAGGGCGACGGCTTCGTCGCGCGAGACCTGCATCCAGGGCTTGCCCGCGGCCTGCGAGACCGGCCTGCCGGCGCGCTCCTTCATCTCGAAGCGCGCGACGCAGAAATCCCGCGTACCCAGGTCGGGCTCTCCCGTGACGAGGACATAGCCGTCCGGACAGGCTCCGGCCGGCGGCGCGGCGCGGCGCGGGGCCGTGCAGGCGGTAGCCAGCAGGAGCAGGAGGGGGAGGAAAGGGGCGCTCTTCAGTGGTCGAGGCACAGGAGATTATAGCCATCGAACCGCCCACTATGGCACTCAAATTGATAAGAAGATTGTATGAGGCGGTCGTTGATGCTCATCCTGGCCCTGCTCTTGGCACCCGGTTGTGTCCCTCTGCCGCGCTCCGAGGCCCGGGAAGCCTTCCGCGGCGAGACGGTCATCCTGCTCCATGGCATGGGCCGCAGCCGGGCCTCGATGGCGCTGCTGGCGCGCCGCTTCCGGCAGGCGGGGTACCGGACCGTCAACTTCCCCTATCGGCAGGGAGCCAAGTCCCTGGACGTCATCACCGATGAGCTGCTCGCGACCGTGGCCCGGGAGACCAAGGGCGGGAGATACCACCTGGTCGGGCATTCCCTGGGCAGCATCATCATCCGCAACGGCTTCAAGAAAGGCTACCCGCCGGGTCTTGGGCGCATCGTCATGCTGGCGCCGCCCAACCATCCCGCCCGGCTGGCCATCAAGTTCAAGCAGAACCCGCTTTACCGCTGGATCACCGGCGACAGCGGCCAAAAGCTCGCCGAGGCCGCCTTCTATGCCGGGCTGCCGACGCCCTCGGTCGAGTTCGGGGTGATCGCGGGCGACAAGGGCACGAAGCTGCTCTCGGCCGAGCCCAATGACGGCATCGTGCTGGTGGAGGACACCAAGCTCGCGGGTATGCGGGACTTCGTGGTCCTGCACCATGCCCACACCTTCATCATGAACGGGCGCGACACCTTCGAGCGCTGCCGCCGTTTCCTAGAACTCGGGCTGTTCTAGAGCGCCGTTTCTTGCCCCGCCAAGTCCAAAACATTACAATCCACCCATGCCCAAGAACGAGCGCGAGCCCATCAGGATCAAGATCAACGGCCGGTCGCGGGAGTTCGACCGCGACCGGGACCTCGCCCCCGCCATGACGCTGTCCTACCTGCTCAAGGAGGTCCTGGGTCTGACCGGGATCAAGGTGTCCTGCGACGAGGGAGCGTGCGGGGCTTGCACCGTCATCATGGACGGCAAGGCGGTGCTGTCCTGCATGCTGCTCGCCCTGCAGGCGGACGGCCATGAGATCACGACCATCGAGGGCCTGGCCAAGGACGACCCCGTGGTGCAGGCCTTCGCGGCGCAGAGCGAGCCCGGGTACGGGACGGCGCTGCAGTGCGGGTACTGCACTCCGGGCTTCGTCATGACGGCCCGGGCCCTGCTCAACGAGAACCCTGCGCCGACCCTCGCCGAGGTCAAAGAAGCGCTTTCCGGAAACCTCTGCCGCTGCGGCTGTTACGCCGCCATCGCCCAGGCTGTATTGCACGCCGCGGAGGCGGAGAAGGTCCGGGCGGGAGGCGGCCGATGAAAGCTCCCTTCAAGCAGCGCAAGCCCCGCAAGCACATCGGGGGCTACCGGCCCCGCATCGACGGGCTGGAGAAGGCCAGCGGCCGCGCGCTGTTCGCCGACGACGTGGCGATCAAGGCGAATTTCCCGGACCTGCTGTACGCCAAGATCCTGCGCAGCCCCCACCCCCATGCACGCATCAAGCGCCTGGACACGGCCCGGGCCGAGGCCCTGCCCGGGGTCAAGGCCGTGCTTACTTATAAGGACCCCGAGGCGGCGGGCCTCAAGCCCACCAGCGCGGGCTGGACCGACGGGGTGGACACGGTCTCCTATCAGCGGCAGATGTGGCGGCGGTTCCTCGATCGGCGCGTACTCTCCGACACCGTCTGCTGGGTGGGGGACGAGGCCGGCGTGGTGGTGGCGGCCGAGAGCGAGGCGATAGCTGAGGAGGCGCTGCGCCGCATCGACGTCGAATGGGAGGTCCTGCCGTTCGTGCTCGACCCGGTCGCGGCCATGCGGCCGGGGGCTCCCGCCGTGCACCCGGAGATCGCCCCGAACAACATCCTGCCCGCCGACCCCGTGGGGGGCAGCGACGTCTACCTATCCAAGGGCGACTTCGAGAAGGCTTTTTCCGAAGCCGAGGTGACGGCGGAGGCGACCTCGGTCTACCACAACGCCAACCAGGCAACGCTTGAGAACTGGTGCTGCCTGGCCAAGTGGGAGGAAGACCGGCTCACCATCTGGTCCAACTCCTACGAGGCCGACCAGACCCGGATGTTCATCAGCCAGATGCTCGAGATGCCCCTGCACAAGGTCCGGATCGTGTGCAACTTCGTGGGCGGCCAGTTCGGCCGCAACGACACCGGCGACCAGCCGCTCTTCATCTTCACGGCCCTGCTGGCGAAAAAGGCGGGCCGTCCCGTCAAGTTCAAGCACACCCGGCGCGAGGCCTTCCACGACTCCCGCCAGCCCGCGGTCTACACGGCCCGGGCCGCGGCCGCCAAGGACGGGACCATCACGGCTCTGGGCTTCAAGGCCGTCGGCAACGCGGGCGCCTACGCCGACCACACCATGTTCGCGCTCAAGTTCGCTCCCGCCGAGGCCGCGGAGATGGCGTTCGCCCACATACCCAACCTGAAGATGGAAGCCTACGGCGTCTACACCAACAAGCTGCCCGCCTGCATGATGCGCGGGGTCGGCAACTCCCAGCTCAACCTCGTCCTCGGCCACATCGTGGACGTCCTGGCCGAAAAACTCGGCCTGGACCCCATCGACCTGGCCATCAAGAACTTCGGCCACGCCTGGGAGACCCTGCCGGACAAGAGCCTGAGCGCGGTGCTCCGGGAAGGGGCTCGGCGGGTCGGCTGGGCGAAGCGTCGCGCCCCGGGCGCGGGCCCCGCGCGGGACGGCGTCTGGAAGAGCGGGAAGGGGTTCTCGTTCCACCCGGGCTGGCACGCCGAGTGGCAGGAGCTGCGCCGCGGGAAGATCCAAGTCGCTCTGCGGCTCAACCCGGACGGGACCGTGATGCTCGACGCGCCCACGGTCGAGACCGGGCCCGGTTCCAACACCTGCAACGTGCTGGGCTGCGCCGAGGCCCTGGGGTTTTTAGGGATCGCGCCCGCCGACATCCGATGGACCTCCGTGGTGGACACGGACCAGAGCCTCAAGGACACCGTGCAGACCGACAGCGCCGTCTCGTTCTTGCAGTCGGAGGCCATGGTGGACGCGGCCGCGGAACTCAAGAGGACGGTGCTGGAGATGGCCGCGGGCGTGCTCCAGGCCCGGCCGGAAGACCTCGACATAAAGGATGGCCGCATCTTCCCGAGAGCCGCTCCCGAGCAGGGCGTCCCCTTCCGGGACCTGCTCTGGCGGGGGGACCTGGTGCCCATCGCCGTTTCCATCAGCCGTACCCCCGCGGGCGAGAAGACGGGGGTGCCCTTCCTGGCCGCCTTCTCGGAGGTCTCGGTCGATGTCTCGACCGGGAAGGTGGTAGTGGACAAGCTGGTCATCCTCAACGACTGCGGCACCGTGATGTACGCCTCGGGCGCCGAGGCCCAGCAGTTGGGCGGGCAGGTCGCGGGCCTGGGTGAGACGCTGACCGAAGAGATCATCTACGACGAGGCGACGGGCGTGCCGCTCAATTTCAACTGGATCGACTACCAGATCCCCACCATGGCGGACATGCCGGACATCGAGCCCGTGCTCATGGAGGTCTGGCGCGGGGCCGGCGAGTACGGGGCGTGCGGCATCGGCGAGTCAGTGCTGACCTGCACCCCGCGGGCGGTCCTCAACGCCGTGTACAACGCCATCGGCGTGCGCATCGACGACATCCCGGTCAAACCCGAGAAGGTGCTCAAAGCCCTGGCCGGAAAGGGACGGGGGTGACGCCATGGCCATGAGAGGCTTCGCCTATAAGAGAGCGGGCTCGGTCAAGGAAGCGGCCGCGCTCCTCGCCGGGGATCCGGGCAAGGTCGCGGCGCTGGCGGGCGGCACCGACCTGTTCGGGACCCTCAAGGACAACATCCATCCCGTCGGCCCCGGACTGCTCGTGGACCTCAAGTCCATCCCGGGGATGCGCGCCATCAAGGAGGGGAAGAAAGGCCTCTCGATCGGCGCCCTGGCCACGTTGTCGGAGGTGGCGGCGCACCCGGCCGCGCAAGCGGAGTATCCGTTGCTGGCCCAGGCCGCAAGAGCGGTGGCGTCGCCGCAGATACGGAACATGGGGACCGTGGCGGGAAACCTCTGCCAGGAGCCGCGCTGCTGGTATTACCGCACCCCGGACAACCGCTTCCATTGCCTGCGCAAGGGCGGAGACGTATGCGGGGCCATGTTCGGCGAGAACCGCTACCACTCGATATTCGGGGCCAGCCGGATGGCGGGGTCTCCGTGCTCCCATGCCTGCCCCAACGCCACCGAGATCCCGGCCGTGATGAGCGCCCTGCGGCAGGGGGACCTCGCGGGCGCGGCCCGCAAGCTCCTAGAGGTCAACCCCATGCCGGCCGTGACCGGCCGCGTCTGTCCGCATGCCTGCGAGGGCGGCTGCGGCCGGACCGGGCACGACGAGGCGGTGTCCATCCGTGAAGTGGAGCGGTTCCTCGGCGACTTTTGTCTGGAACATGCCGAAGAGTTCTACCGGGCGCCCCGGAACTCCACCCGCAAGCGCGTCGCCGTGGTCGGCGCCGGGCCGGCGGGCCTGTCGGCGGCCTACTTCCTGCGTAAGGCCGGCCACCGGGTGACGGTGTTGGACCGGCTGCCCGTCGCGGGCGGGATGCTCGCCTACGGCATCCCCTCCTACCGTCTGCCCAAGGAGATCCCGGCGCGGGTTGCGGCCGCGCTGGAGCGCATGGGGGTGGAGTTCGAGCTCGGCGCCGAGGTGGGTGCCGGGGGGCGGACCCTGGCGGCCCTGCGCCGGAGCTTCGACGCCGTGTTCCTGGGCACCGGCCTGTGGCGGACGAGGTCTTTGGGTCTCGATAAAGAAGAACTGCTCGGCTCCGGCCTGCGTTTTCTGATGGACAGCAAGTCCGGCAAGGCGTCCTGCGCGGGCCGCCAGGTGCTGGTCATCGGCGGCGGCAGCGCGGCCGTGGACGCGGCGGTCTCCGCCCTGCGCCAAGGCGCGTCCGGCGTCAGCATGGCGTTCCTGGAATCCCGGGCCGAGATGCCGGCCCTGCCTGAGGATATCGAGCAGGCTTTGCGCGAGGGCGTGGAGTTCCTCCCGTCGTGGGGGCCGCTGCGGGTCCTGGAGAGCGGCGGCAAGATCCAGGGGATGGAATTGGTCCGTTGCACCGCGGTCTTCGACAACGAGAAGCGGTTCCGCCCCGTCTTCGATCCCGTGGACACCAGGACCATCGAGGCGGACGAGGTCATCCTCTCCATCGGCCTGTCCGCGGACCTTTCCTACGCCGGCCGCGCCCTGAAGCTTGGCCGCGGCCTGGCTGCGGCCGACGAGGATTCCCTGGCCACCAGCCTGAAAGGGGTGTTCGCGGGCGGCGACGCGGTGAGCGGTCCGCTTACGGTCGTGTCCGCCATTGCGGCCGGGCGCAAGGCCGGCCAGGCCATCGACCGCTTCTTGAGCGGTCGCAAGGCCAGGACGCTGCCGCGGGGAGCGGGCGGTCCGGGTTCCATGCTGGAGTTCAACGCGGCCGCGTTCGAACCCAGCCGCCGGACACCGGCCCCGCAGACTTCGCCCGAGGGGAGGAAGCTGGATCAGGAAGACCGGCCGACCCTGGACCAGGCCGCCATCCAGGAGGAGGCGCGCCGCTGCGCCAACTGCGGCTGCGTCGCGGTCAATGCCTCGGATATGGCTCCCGCGCTTGTGGCCTTGGACGCCCGCATCAAGACGACCCGGCGCACTATTGCCGCGGGCGATTTCTTCGCCAGCGAGCCCCGGAGGACGACCCGCCTCGAACCCGGAGAACTCGTGACCGAGGTGTTCGTCCCGGCACCCAAGCCCGGTTCCCGGCAGGGCTTCTTGAAGTTCCGAATCCGCAACGCCATCGACTTCCCCATCGTGAGCGTGGCCTCCGTATTCGCAATGAAGGGCGGCCGGCTCCGGGACGCGGCCATCGCCCTGGGCGCCGTGGCGCCATCCCCGGTCAGGGTCAAAGCCGTCGAGGCGTTCCTGAAAGGGAGGATCCCGGACGAGGCCACGGCGGCTCGGGCCGGCGACATCGCCGTGCAGGGCTGCATGCCCCTGGGTAAGAACGGCTTCAAGGTACAGCTCGTGCGCGCTCTGCTCCGGAAAGCGGTCCTGTCGGCCGGGTCAGAGGCGGAGAGCCTTTAGTCCCTTGCGCAGGAGGGCTGCCGTGTCGAACTCCTTCCCCGTGTCCCAGCCCTCGAAGTGATAGACCACCTTGCCGTCTTCCAGGAAATAAAACTGCGGTGAAGAACGAAAATCAAGACCCGGGAAATCGCTGGCCTTGCTTGTGATGTATACCGCATCGAAATTGAAATGGCTCTTCCACTTCGCAACACCCACGGAATCGAATCGTTCCGTCACCAGCAGGCCATTCGCCTTGAATCTATCGGCGAACTCGGCATCGCCTAACACCTCGGTCAGCGCTCTTTCCGCTACGGAGCAACCGGGGAACATGACGACGACGATCTTGGCGCCTTGTCCCAAGGGCAACGCCGTAAGCTCGGCCTTCCCGCCTCCTTCCGATATCTCATACGCACGCCAGCGAGTCGCCTCCGGCATCGCGCTGGATGCCACGATCTCGGGTGTCGCGGGGAAAGCCAGCCCGGGGAACTGCTTGCGAAGATCCCCCGCGCTCTCGAACATCCTCGCGCCGAGATAAGCCTTGTACATGTTCTTGACGTCGTCATCGGTTTGCGTCCCGCGCCGGAGATGCTCGGCCAGCAATCTGCGCAGCAAGACGATATAGCGCTCCTGCTCCGGTAGGTAAAAGGTCGTTCGCCGGAGCGACCGATACAGGAGGGCGATCGTCTTGTCGGAATACCGCCGCAGGTTCGCCTCCGAGAGATCCTCCTCTCCGAAGAGCGCGGCGACGGCATCGAGTTTGTCCGGATCGCGTATGATCACGCCGGGTCCTGGAATCCGGTCGGCGATAGCCAAAACCCGGGTCTCAGGTCCGGCGCAGCCTGCAATCCCCGTGACCGCGAAGACGGCGATGAGGAAAATGACCCGGCTCACCCTAAATCCCGCGGCCGCGTTCAGCCCTTACCTTCGGCCATGATGCGAGGGTATTGTGGCATAGGTATCGTACGAATCTCAAGCGCCCAGCCGACACGCCGGCATCGGGTGCCTGCGGCTTCGCTAGTCGGCCAGGGAATGGATGGAGGCGTCGATCTGCATGCGGGCCGTGTCCGCGCCGCGCAGTTCGACGGCGACCTTGCCCAGGAGCTTGAAGCGGCGGGCGTCCTCGCCGCGCAGGGTGATGGTCACGGGCAGTTCCCGCAGCTGGATGACCGCCTCGGCGTTCTTGCCTTCCTTGAGCATCTTCACGTAGCCGGTGAAATGCCTGCCGCGGTTCTCGGGCTTGGCCAGCTCGTAGACCGACACGAATTCGTCCATCTCGCGGTCCATGCTCCGCGCGGCCTGCTCGCGGCCGTTGAGGTGGAGCAGGTATTCCTCCAGGGACTCGAAGCCCAGCTCCTTCATGTCCGCCAGCACGGCTTCGTAGAGGGCCTTGGGGTCGCCGCCTTCGAGGTAGGACTCGAGCAGCGCCCGGTTGAACATGTCCGAGAAGCGGCGGATGGGCGTTGAGGGATGGTCGTAGGCCTTGGCTACGAGAGCCAGGCCTTCGTGGCCTTCGGCGTCGTCCGCCGCATAAAGGGCGGAGCTGCGGCTGCGCAGGGCCAGTATCTGGGCGGTCTCGCGGAGCTCCGGTGAGAGGTCCGTGCGTTCCCGCAGGCGGGCCAGGTACTGCCACAGGGGCTCGTCCTTGGGCCAGGGCACGCCGATGCCGGAGAGTTCCGAGCGCAGGCGCTCGTTGATCTTCTCGTCCTGGGCCGGGTGCACCCGACTGATGTGCGGTATGCCCGCCTTATCGGCGATGGCCTCCAGGCGAACGGCGATGACGCGGTTGCCGTACACCTTGAGCTCCTCGATGAGGCGGTGCGACTCCTGGATGAGCGGGTCCTCTGCGACGACGAAGTTGCCCCAGCGGCCGTCCGGTCCCTTGCGGTGCTCGACCTCCTGAAAATGGAGCTGGAGCTTGCCCCGGTCCTGGTCCTGGGTGTTGAGCTTGCGCGAGAGCTCACGGGCCAGGGCCACCTGGTCCAGGTGGGCGATGCCGTGCCCGGCCTTGCCCTTCCAGAGCGCCGCGACCTGGTCGTAGGTGTAGCGGCCCTGTACGCGCACCAGGCCCAGGAACACCTCGGATTCTTCGAGGAGGAACTTCCCCTCGGCGCTGAAGCGCATCTTGGAGACCATGGCTAGCGAGTCCTTGCCCGCCAGCAGGCTCGACACCGACTTTGAGACGACGGGGTGGTTCATCGGGAACTCCGAGACCCCGTCCTTGTCCACCGAGTAGAACGTGTTGCCGATGCGCGCCGCGGCCTTGAAGGCCGGGGTGCCGGGCTTCACGTATTGGGCCACGTCCGCGGTGGCGAGGTACCAGGTCCAGCTCCCGTCCGCCTCCTTGCGCACGTAGTAGGCGTCGTCGAGGTCGCCGGCCCCCACCGGGTCTATGGTGACGAAGGGGAGCTGGCGCAGGTCCTCGGTCCGGCCCTTGGAGGCCTTCATGCGCTGGAAGTCCGCCGCAGGGTCCTGTGTGCGGCCGACCTCTTCCGCCTGCCGTATGACGGCTTCCTCGAAGTAGCCGCGCGCCCCGTGGCGCAGGGCGATCTCGCGCGCCGCGATCTCGGGGGTGAGCTCGCGGCCGAGGCTCAGGAGCGGGACCGCCTCGTAGGCGCCCTGGCCGGGCCGGACGAAGACCTGCAGGATGTCGCCCTCCCGGGCCGCGCCGCCCTCTCCGGCGAGAGGAGAACGACTCGCGCCTGCGAGGACGGCGGCCCCTTGGCCGCCGCCCGCGATGGCCAGGGGCTCGTAGAGGGCCTTGGCCGCGTCGCCGCTGAAGAGCGGGGCCAGGCGGAGTCCCTGCCCGACCTTGCTGACCCGTCCGATCATCATGTCCACGGCGTAGGCGCCGATGGGCCGCACGGAGCGGATGAGCTTGCCTTCGTGCACGACCTCCACCAAGGTCTGGGTCATGAGGCCCTGGGCGAACCTTCCCGGGATCTTGACGGGCTTATGCGCCGGCATGCCTTCGCCGTTGTCCTCTTCGAGCATGACGTAGGCGCGGCCATTCTTGCGCAAAAGCATCGTGCGGGTGACCCCGTCCATGGGGCCCGGGTCGCTGGCGACCTGGGTGCGCCGCCCCGAGGACTCCAGGCCCGCGGGCAGGGCCTTGGCCCCCTGCGCGTACAGGTACGCGTCGCCGCGTTTGGAGGGAGCGGGGCCGTTGGTGGTGAAGCGGTTCAGCATCTCGAGGGTCAGCCGGCCCGGAGCTTCGGCCGCGGAGGCGGCGGGGGCCGCGCCGTTCGGGAAGCCCACGGCCGCGAGTTCCACCGCATCCGAGGCCTTGAAGAAGGCGATCGCAGCCGCCGCGAACTTCTCGCGGGTCATGCCGTCGAGCGAGAAGCCGGCGGCATAGGAGCCGTCCGCTCCGGGCCGCAGCGCCAGCTCGATGCGCCCCAGACCCATGTGCCGGGCGAACTTCTGCGCCTGCCGGTCGGCCGCGTCGCGGCCGGAGCGCGAACGGAGGAAGAGCCGGGCGTCGGCGGTCTTGAGGGCCGGGGCCTGGGCGCCCGCCTCGAGCCGGGCGGCCGGGTGCTCGCGGGTGATGAGCTCGCCCAAGTCGCGGAGGGCCTTGGCTGCGTCGCCGCCCGGGGCGAGCTGGAGCGTCACGGTGTAGACGTTCTCGCCGTTCACCCGCCGCCAGGCCACGGCCGACTTCTCGACCGCATGGCCGCGCTCCTTGAGCCGGCGCACGGCCCCGTTCACCAGCTCCTTGGCTTTCCAGATCCGCAGGGGGGAGGTCATGGTGAGGCTGGGGGTCACGGGTGCGGGGGTCGACACGATGGGGACCACGCGCTCCACCGGCCGGAGCATGGCAGGCGCGGGCTTCTCCGGCTTGAGGGAGTCCAGGTCCACGGGGCGGCCCTCGGCGCGGGCCTCGCGGTAGAGCTTGGCCGCGCGGGCGAGTTGGTTCCAGGTCCCGTCGCTCACCAGGTCGAGGAAGTTCTCCGGGGCCATGAAGGCGTTGTGCACGAGCCAGAACCGCCGGCCCTTCTTCGCGCCGCGCAGGCGGCCGTCGGATTCGTAGGCCGCGGCATGGATGCGGTCCATGAACTTGTCGAAGCTGCCGGCCTCCAGGACCGTGCGCCCCCGGTCCGCGTCCGAGACGCGGCCGGACTGCATAATGAGCTGCTCGGCTCCCACGCCGCTGGGGCCGCCGCGCCAGGGCTTGTAGGAGCCGATGAGGGCGATGAAGAGCTTCTTGGCCAGGCGGATGTCATGGAGCACCCGGGCCGCGGCCTGCTCGCCGCCCAGGCGCCGCACCGCGGCCAGCTGATCGTCGAAATAGCCGGGGTAGTCGTTGGAGTATTCGGGCCGGCCGCTGAAGGAGACGTCCGCGTCGATGAGGAGACCCGAGGGGCCGCTCACCTGCACGGGGAGCATGAACACGCCCTGGACCCGCTTGTGGTCGGCGGGGTCGTTGAGCTGGACGGGGTTCCCCACGGAGACCGTAAGCTCGAGTCCCGGGAAGAGCTGGGAGGCCTCGCGGCTCACGGCCGCGGTCAAAGCGCTCTTGAGGGCGGGCAGGGCGCCCGAGATGGCCTCCGCGGCCGCCTCGGGAGAGCCCTGGTCCACGCGGACCATGAGGTCGTAATCGGGGTTCTCGTCGCTCTGAGTGCCGCGCGACGAGGAGCCGCGGGAGCGGGCCTGCAGGACCGCGCCGGGGAGGGCCGAACCGGCGGCCAGGGCCACGGCGCGCTCGAGAGCGGCGCTCGTCATGCTGACCCGGCGGAGCTGTTCGGCCGAGAAGTCTACCCCCTCTACCGGGAGGACGAGATCGTCTTCGGATGAGGCCGGGATGGCCGCGTCCGCGTCGAGCAGGCGGCTGAACAGGGTCTCGGCCGCCGAGCGCCCGCCGTCGGATGCGGGGGCCAGGAGAGCCTTGCCCGCCTCGGCGATGCCGGCGGCGAGGGCCTGTATCCGGCGGCCGAAGGACGCAGCCGCGGGCAGGGGGACGGCCTGTGCCGCGGGTGCGATCGCCCGGACCGGGCGCGCGGCGCGCAGGGAGGAAGCGGGCAGGGCCAGCGCCTGCGGGAGGGCCCGGGCGGAGACGGCGGGGAGCGCGGGCGAGAGGGCCGGCAGAGGCGCGGCGAGCGAAGGCGAGAGGGACTGGGTCCCGAGGGTCAGGGGGACGGGAGCCGAGAGGGGGGCCGAGACGATGCCGGAGACGAGGACGGGCGCGGTCTGGGTGACGGCCGCGGTCCGGACCTGCGCCGCGGCGCTAGGGCAGAGGAGGCCTAAAGAGAGCAGCAGCGCGAGGGCCTGACGCCGTCTCCGCATATATGGAAAGTGTAGCCGGCAAGCGGAATTGCCACAGGGCCGTCTGGGACCCCGGCCTGGGACCCGGGCCCACCTCTCCCAGGGACCCGCTGCCGCCTTGAATGTCCCCGCGATCAAGGATATACTCCGGCTGGTGGAAGACCTCGTCGACGACAGCGCTGCCCAGGAGGAGGCTCCCAAGCGCATCGCGGTGTTCGCGGGCCCCAAGCAGGGGGTCGGCAAGACCGCCGTCTGCGTAAACCTGGCCCTGGCCTGGGCGGGCATACAGAAGCGCAAGGTCCTCATCCTGCAGTTCGATCCCCAGTGCCGGCGCGAACTGGGTTTCCTGCTGGGAGCGGAGCAGCCCGGCTCGCTGGCGGAACTGGCTAATTCCCTGCGCGGGCGAGCTCCGTCACCGGCCGACCTCGAGCTCCCCACGCATTGGGGGGTGGGGGCCCTCACCTGGGGCGCGGAAGGCGGGTCCGCCCCGCTCGATCCCCGGGACCTCGTGCGCACCTTGCAGGCGCTCCTGGAGCGCTACGACCTCTTCATCGACCTCGACCCCGGCTCCACCCTCCAGGAATTCGCTTTCGACATCGCCGACGTCCGATTCTGGATCACCCGCCCGTCCTTGGCCTACACGGAGGCGACCTTCGACCGTCTTATGGAGCTCCGGAGCCTGCTCTTCCGGGCCTCGGACTTCGATTTCGTGGTGAACCAGGCGGGGGTACCCGGCGCCTTGAGCCGGATGGAGCTCGACTGCTTCTTCGCGACCATGGACCGGAAGGTCCTGTCCTACATGCCCTGGGAGGATCTTCTATTCGAGTGCGCGAACCGGGGGAAGAACCTCGTCATCGAGGACCCGCGGCGGCCCTGGGTCGATGCCCTGCGGCCCCTGCTGGGCCGTCTCCTGCATTCCCACCCCCGCCGGAAGCCCTTCACGGCCTGGACGAGCGATGACCTCCGGCGCGGGCAGGCCTTCCTGTGGTCGCCGGAGCGGTCCGCCCCTCCGCTCCCTGGAGCCGGGCCGGAGGGGGCGGGCGGCCGGGTGGCCGCGTTCACCGGCCCCCGGGACGGGGCGGGAAAGACCACGCTAGGCCTCAACCTGGCCATGGCCTGGGCCGCCTGGCGCGAACGCTGGGCCGTGATCGTCCAGCTGGACCCGCTCTGCGGACAGGAGTTGGGTTTCTTGCTGGGCCAGAAGCAGGTGCCTTCCTTGGGTTCCTTGGCCCGGGAGCTGCGCGCCGGCGCCCCGGCGTCTGCGGTCTGGCGGGACCGGCTGGACTTCACCCCCTTCGGGGTGGCATGCGTCCGTTTCGCTGAGAACGCGCAGGAGCGGGCCGCGCTCGCCCCCGAGGACATCGTCGGGGTCCTGCGCGCCCTCCATCGGGACCACGACCTGTTCCTGGACGTCGGCCCCGACCCGGCCCTGCAGGGGCTCGCCGTCGAGCTCGCCGACGTCGTCTTCTCGGTGCTTCTGCCTCTGCGCGCCCACCTCGAGACGACTTGTGGACAGTTCCTGGCTTCGCCCGACCTCTTGGCCGCGGTCGCCAAATGCGAGTTCGTCGTCAACGCCTGCGACCTGCATGGGGCCTTCACCCCGGAGGACCTGGAGCGCTTCTTCTCGACCATGGGGAAGACCGCCCTTTCCCGCATGCCTTTCGAGGCGCGCCTGCCCGAACTGGCCAACGCCGGGAAGATCTGGGCGGTGGAGAAGCCCAAATCCGGCTGGGTAGCGGCGCTCAAGCCGCTTTTGGGGGCGCTGGCGGAGCGCGAGCCCTCGGGACGGGAATGGGGCCCCGATCTGGCGGCGCGCCTGCGCGGGGCCGGCCGGCCGGTCTGGGAGCCCGAGCCGGAGCTGGATGCTCCGGCTCCGGCCCGCGGGACTTCGGACCCCTTGCCGAGAGCGCGCGTGGCCTCGGCCATGGATCGGGAGCGCCTGTGGATCCGCGAGGACCCACGCCACGAAGGGCGCTACCGCTCCGGATTGGAACGCATCGTGGGCGAGCTCATCCTCGAGCAGCGATCGGCGGAGCCGCGGCTCTGGGCGGCCCGGCGCGCGCGCGCCGAGGTGGACGCTTTCCTGGGCCTCAAGGAATTGGATGCTCTGTCGCGCCGTCCCTCGGCCCACGCGGTGCGGGAGCTGTATGCGGGTTACCGCGTCCGGGCCACGGCCAAGATGGCGCCCTTCGTCTATTACACCCTCGCCGCCGGCGCGGAAGCCGCGGGGGACGCGTCCCTCGCCCAGGAGATCTTCGGCCGTTTCCTGGAGGAGGATATCGATTTCCGCGACGCGCGCCGGCGTCTGCGCGCCTTGGAAGCCTCGCCGCGGCCGCCCGCCGCCGCAGCGGCCCCGGTTGCGCCCGCGGCCCGGCTCGCGGCGGGGCGCTTCGAGCTGCGCGGACGCATCGGCGCCGGGGCCCTGGGGCCCGTGTTCGAGGGGGTGGAGAAGGCGTCTTCCCTACGGGCGGCCGTCAAGGAACTCCGCCCCGAGATTCAGCGCAGCGCCGCCGATCTGAAGCGTTTCCTGGCGGCGGCGCGGACCGTCACGGGGCTCTCGGGCCGCGGCATCGTGCGGCTCCTGGAGGTGGATGCGGGGCCGGAGCGCACCCTCCTCGTCTATGAATTCGCCGAAGGGCAGCCGCTGTCTTCCATCCTGTCGGCGCGCGGCCGCCTGCAGCTCGACGAGTGCAAGATATTCCTAGACGACGTGTACCAGGCCGTGGCCATCGCCCATCGCGCGGGGGTCCTGCACCGGGACCTCAAGCCGGCCAACATCATGATCGGGCCGGACGGCGCCGCCCGGGTGCTGGACTTCTCCCTGTCCCGGGAGGCCAAGGACATGGCGGCGCGGCTGGCGGGACCGCAAGCTGCCGGGACGAGCGCGTACCTGGCCCCGGAACAGCATCACGGCCGGTCCTCTCCCGCTGCGGACGTCTACGCTATGGGCGTCACCCTCTACGAGCTGCTGACCGGGGAGCTGCCTTTCCCCGCGGGAGACTCTCTGGCGGAAAAGGAGCGGGCCCGGTACCTGCCCGCCCGGGTCGCGGTGCCCGGGCTTCCGGCGGCCTTGGACGGCTTCCTCTTGGAGGCGCTCGCGCCCGATCCGGCGAAAAGGATAGCCGGCCCCGCCGAGTTCTACGACCGCCTGTTCACCCTCTGATCCCCCTCCGCGGATACCCCCACCCTACCCTCCCCCGCGAAGCGGGGGAGGTGCCGCGCAGCGGCGGAGGGGGATTGATTCGGCCCGCCCGTCGGTACTATCATTGAATTCTCCTTCCCCCCTTGGCGGGGGAAGGTCGGGATGGGGGGACCCTCCCCGGGATATTTCACCAGCAGAGGACTTTCACCATGGCGACCATGACCGCGAAGACCCAGCAGTACATCGACCAGGACAAGCGCTACGGCGCCCAGAACTACGGCCCGCTCCCGGTCGTGCTCGAACGAGGGGAGGGCGTCTTCGTCTGGGACGTCGAGGGCAAGCGCTACTTCGACATGCTCAGCGCCTACAGCGCCGTCAATCAGGGGCATAACCACCCCAAGATCATCGCCGCGGCCAAGGCCCAGATGGACCGGCTCTGTCTCACCTCCCGCGCCTTCTACAACGACAAGATGGGCGCCCTCCTCGAAAAACTCGCGGGGATCACGGGGATGGAGAAGATCCTGCTAATGAACTCCGGGGCCGAGGCGGTCGAGACCGCGATCAAGGCCATGCGGCGCTGGGGCTACGAGGTGAAGGGGATCCCGGAGGGCAAGGCCGAGATCATCGTCTGCGCGGAGAACTTCCACGGCCGCACCTCGACCATCGTGAGCTTCTCGACCGACCCCGACTCCTACGCGGGCTACGGTCCCAAGATGCCGGGCTTCAAGGTCATCCCCTACGACGACCCTGCGGCGCTCGAGAAGGCCATCACGACCTCCACCTGCGGCTTCCTGGTGGAGCCGGTGCAGGGCGAGGCCGGGGTGAAGGTCCCTTCCGAGGGCTTCCTCAAGGCCGCGCGCGAGCTGTGCACCAAGCACAACGTCCTGCTCGCCGTGGACGAGATCCAGACCGGCCTGGGGCGCACCGGGAAGATGTTCTGCTTCGAGCACTCGGGCATACGCCCGGACATCATCGTGATGGGCAAGGCGCTCTCGGGCGGAGTGTATCCCATCTCGGCCATCGCGGCCGACGACGCGGTGATGAAGGTGTTCAAGCCCGGCACGCACGGGTCGACCTACGGCGGCAACTCCCTGGCTTCGGCCATCGGGGTGGCGGCCCTGGACGTCCTGGTGGGTGAGAAGCTGCCCGAGAAGGCCCAGAAGATGGGCGAGTACTTCCGGGCCAAGCTCGACGCCATCAAGCATCCGCTCCTCAAGGAGCGCCGCGGCAAGGGTCTGCTTTTGGCCCTGGAGTTCACCAAACCCATCGCCAAGGACTTCTGCAAGAAGATGATGGCGCGCGGGCTGCTGGCCAAGGACACGCACGCGGTCACCGTCCGCTTCGCGCCGCCGCTGATCATCACCAAGGCGCAGATCGACGAGGCCGTCGCCATCATCGAGGCCGCCCTCCAGGACCTGGATTAGCCGGTCAGGCGGCATCTCTCTGCCGGATGGGCTGTGCCCGGGCACAGTGTTTCCCCAACCCGAGCATCCCCGGGGAGGGGACTGGGGCGGCAGCATCCCGGCGGCATTGACGGGAGCTCGATTCCCCGCTGCACTTGTTAGGCAAAGTTAACAATCGTCAGTTTTGCCAAAAGGAAGTGAAGACCCCGGTGGTCTAGAGGTTCGGTCTTGCGGCCGCGCTTCGGCGTCAATTTGGAGATGATACGAGCGCCCAAGGCCCTCACATCCGCCCCCAAACGCCTCAAGGATTTGCCCAGGGTGGCAAGGTCAAAGGCCGGCATCTTCCAAGAATATCCGACCAAAAGCCCCTCTGCAACGGACTCAATCTCGTTCGGACAGAGTGAGTAGCGGGTGTGCCCGGGCACAGTGATCCCCCGACCCCGGCCCTCCCCCGCAGGGGGGGAGGTAGAAGGGCGCAATGGGGCGGAGGGAATTACAGGAGCGGGTTGGAGACCAGGCCGTCGGCCAGCTTGGGCTCGAACCAGGTGCTCTTGGGCGGCATCACCTGGTTGTCGTCGGCCACCGAGATGAGCTCATCGAGCGAGGTCGGGTGCAGGGCGAAGGCCGCGGCCATCTCGCCGGAATCCACCCGCTTCTCGAGCTCCTGGAGACCGCGGATGCCGCCCACGAAGTCCACGCGGTCGGACTTGCGCAGATCCTTGATCCCCAGCAGCTTGTCGAGCACGAGGTCCGAGAGCACGCTCACATCCAGGGCGAGCACGGGATCGTCCTTCTTGTCGGGGGTTGGGGCCGTGGGCTTAAGGAGATGCCACCGCTTCTTCAGGTACAGGCCGAACTCGCGCTTGGCAACGGGCTTGGCCTGACCTTTGACCGGGGTCACGGAGAAGCTCTTCTTGAGGGCCTCCAGGAACTTCTCCGGGGTCATGCCGTTCAAGTCCTTGACCACGCGGTTGTAGTCCCAGATCTTCATCTCGTCGACCGGGAAGGCGGCCGCGAGGTAGACGTTGTAGGGCTCGTCCCCCCTGTGCGCGGGGCCCCGCTGCTCGACCATGGACTTCTTGACCCGGGAGGCGGCCGCCGAGCGGTGGTGCCCGTCGGCGATGTAGACCGTCTTCTGCTGTTCGGAGGCCGCCGAGATCGCCTGGATGTCGGCAGCGTTGTCGATGACCCACAGGGTGTGGACCACCCCGCCGATGCCAATGACGGAGAACGCGGGCTCCTTCCGGACCGTCTCCTTGATGACCGCGTCGATCTCAGGGACCTGCTTGTAGGCGATGATGCCGGGGCCGGTCTGGGCTTTGACGAACTTGATCTGGTTGACCCGGTCGTCTTCCTTCACGGGGCGGGTGAACTCGTGCTTGCGGATGCGATCGGCGTCGTAGTCGTCCACGCAGGCGCCCACCATGAGCCCGGTCTGCACGTGCTCGCCCATCTTGAGCCGGTAGACGTAGAAGCAGGGCTTCTTCTCGCGGACGAGGACGCCGTCCTTCAGCATCTTCTCGAAGTTCTCGGCGGCCTTCTTGTACACCGCTTCGGAATGGACGTCCGTCCCCTCCGGGAGGTCGATCTCGGCCTTGGACACGTGCAGGAAGCTCAGGGGCTTCCCCTGGGCGAGTTCCCGGGCCTCCCGGGAGTCGAGGACGTCGTACGGGGGGGCGATGACGTCCTGGGCCCGGCCCGGGGCGGGCCGGATGCCGCAGATGGGGGAGAATAGGGGGAGCTTCTTCATCGTCCCTTCCCTTAGACGTCGTCGCCGTTGATGGCGTGGGTCTTCTTGCCCGTGAGCAGGTAGTCCGCGATCTGCTCGGCGGCCTGCCGCGCCACCGTGATCTGGGCGTCCTTGGTGGACGCCGCGATGTGCGGCGTGCAGATGACGTTATCCATGCCGAAGAAGACGTGCTCGGTGGCCGGCTCCTTGGCGTAGACGTCGACGGCGAGGCCGGCGATGTGCCCGCTCTGCAGGCCCTCCTTGAGGTCGGCTTCCACCATGATGCCGCCGCGGGAGCAGTTGATGATGCGCACGCCCTTCTTCATCTTGGCGATGGCGTCCTTGTTCAGCATACCCTTGGTGGTGTCGCGGATGACCACGTGGTAGGTGATGAAGTCGGATTTGGCGTAGAGCTCGTCCAGGCCGACCATCTGCACGCCCAGCTCGCGGGCGCGCTCGGTGGTCATGACCGGGTCATAGGCGAGCACCTTCATCCGCAGCCCCATGGCCCGGTTGGCCACCACCGCGCCGATGTTGCCGCAGCCGACGACTCCCAGGGTCTTGTCGGTGATTTCGACCCCTTCGAACTTCTTCTTCTCCCACTTGCCCGCATGGGTGGAGGCGTTGGCCTGCGGGATGTGGCGCGCCAGGGCGAACATCATGGCGATGGCGTGTTCCCCGGTGGACACCGTGTTGCCGAAGGGCGTGTTCATGACCAGCACCTTCCGTTCGGTGCAGGCGGCGACGTCGATGTTGTCGACCCCGCTGCCGGCCCGGGCCACGGCCTTGAGCTTCTCGGCGGCCTCGACGAGGTCGGCGGTGAGGGTGGTGGCCGAGCGCACGATGATGGCGGAGTAGTCCTTGATGCAGGACTTGAGCTCGGCCGGCTTCATGCCGGTCTTGACCACCGGATGGAGTCCCCGCTCCTTGAGGACCTTCTCGCAGATCCCGTCGGCTTTGTCGGCGATGAGGACCTTGTTCATTTCACGCTCTCCTTGCAGTATTCAGCGGCGACCGCGTCGTACGCCCAATCCAGCCACGCGGTGAGGGCCTGCACGTCGGAGGCCTCCACGGTGGCGCCGCACCAGACGCGGATTCCCGCGGGGGCCTTGCCGTAGGAGTTGATGTCGTGGGCCACTCCCTCTTTGTCCAGCAGGGAGGTGATCTTCTTGGCGGCCTTGGTCTTCTCATCGTCGGACAGCTTGAGGAACCAGTCCGCGGTGATCTTGAGGCAGACCGAGGTGTTGGAGCGGATCTCCTTGGTCTCGGCCAAAAAGTCCACCCAGTCGGTCTTTTCGACCCAGCGCTCCAGGGCCGCGAGGTTCGCGGTGGAGCGGGCCACGAGGCCCTTGAGGCCGCCGATGGTATCCGCCCACTTCAGGGCGTCGATGGCGTCCTCCACGCAGAGCATGGAGGGGGTGTTGACCGTGTTGTACTCGAGCTCGCCCGGCTTGAGCTTCCCTTCCGCGCTGAGGCGGAAGATCTTGGGGAGCGGCCAGGGCACCCGGGGCTCGTTCTCGGTCATGCGCTGCACCGCGCGGGGCGAGAGGATGATGACCCCGTGGGCCGCCTCGCCGCCCAGCACCTTCTGCCAGGAGAAGGTGATGACGTCGAGCTTGGACCAGTCCAGCTCCATGGCGAAGATGCCGGAGGTGGCGTCGCAGATGGTGAGGCCTTCCCGGGCGGGGGAGATCCAGTCCAGGTTCGGGACCTTCACCCCGGAGGTCGTGCCGTTGGCCGTGAAGATGACGTCGTGCTTGGGGTCGGCCTGCTTGAGGTCCGGGATCTTGCCGTAGTCCGCCTTGAATTCGCGCACCTTGGGCAGCTTGAGGTATTTGACCGCATCGGTGATCCAGCCCTTGCCGAAGGACTCCCAGCCGAAGATATCGACCGGCCGGGGCCCCAGCAAGGTCCACATGGCCAGCTCGACCGCCCCGGTGTCGGACCCGGCGACGGTCCCGATCCGGTAGTCGGCGGGCAGGCCCAGGACCTTCTTCATGCGGTCCGAGCACTCCTGCAGGCGGGCCTTGCCTTCCTTGGAGCGGTGGGACCGGCCCACCAGGGCGTTCTTCAGGGCGTCGACCGTCCAGCCGGGCCTCTTGGCGCAGGGTCCCGACGAGAAATGGGGGCACTTCGTCTTCACGGTGGGCTTGTTCATCCGCTTCCTCCTGAATTCTCCAATAATATCATGCTAGTGTAGTGCGTCACAAATCCCTTTGCTTTCGTCATCCGGCGCGAGAGGCTGTGTCATGATGCCCGTCCGTGAGTCGTCACCCCGGCGGAAGC
>MGTY01000006.1 GCA_001799695.1 Elusimicrobia bacterium GWA2_69_24 | reverse complement strand
AATGCGGCGGCCGCTGGTACGACCTCTCCGAGCTGGAGAAGGTCTCCAAGGATCCCGAGAAGTTCCGCAAGGCCCAGGAAGGCGGGCTCAAGCGGACGCGCCCGTCCGAGCGCGATTGCCCCCGCTGCCGGCGCAAGCTGGTGAACGGGGGCCTGATCAGCGAACTCCTGCGCGTGGACTGCTGCGAGACCTGCCGCGGCATCTGGCTCGACAAGAACGAGATCGCGCTGGTGGACAAGCTCCTGCAGTCCGTCTGACAATCCCGTCCCAATCGGTTATAATCCTACTGCCGCTGTTCCATGGACATCCTGGGGATATCCGCTTTCTATCACGACAGCGCCGCCTGCCTCGTGCGGGACGGCCGGATCGTCGCGGCCGCCCAGGAGGAGCGCTTCACCCGCAAGAAGCATGATCCCGATTTCCCTAAGAACGCGGTCGCGTATTGCCTGAAAACGGGGGGGATCCAGGCCTCCGGGCTCGACATGGTGGGCTTCTACGACAAGCCCATCCTCAAATTCGACCGCCTGCTCCAGACCTACCTGGCCTACGCTCCCCGCGGATTCGAATCCTTCCGCATGGCGATCCCGCTCTGGGTCAAGGAAAAGCTCTGGATGCGCGACCTCGTCCGCGAGGCGCTGGGGTACGCGGGGAAGGTCCACTTCCTCGAGCATCACGAATCGCACGCGGCCTCGGCCTTCTTCCCCTCGCCCTTCCAGGAATCCGCGATCCTGACCATGGACGGTGTGGGTGAGTGGGCCACCAGCAGCATCGGCCGGGGTTCGGACAACAAGGTCTCTTTGCTCAAGGAGCTCCATTTCCCGCATTCCCTGGGGATGCTCTATTCGGCCTTCACCTACTACACGGGCTTCAAGGTGAACTCCGGGGAGTACAAGGTGATGGGGCTGGCTCCCTACGGCGAGCCGAAGCACGTCGCTGCGATCTATGAAGAACTGCTGGACCTGAAGGCGGACGGCTCCTTCAAGCTCAACATGGAGTATTTCGATTACTGCGCCGGCCTGACCATGACCAACAAGAAGTTCGATCGGCTCTTCGGGGGTCCGCCCCGCGAACCCGAGTCCAAGCTCACGCAGCGCGAGATGGACCTCGCGCGCTCGGTGCAGGAGGTCTGCGAAGAGGTCATGCGCCGCATGGCGCGCCATGCCCGGGCGCTCACCGGCTCCAGGAACCTCTGCCTGGCCGGCGGGGTGGCGCTCAACTGCGTGGGCAACGGCAAGCTCAACCGCGAGAAGATATTCGACCGGATGTGGATACAGCCGGCCGCCGGCGACGCGGGCGGGGCGGTCGGCGCCGCGCTCTTCCTGTGGCATCAGGTGCAGGGCCAGCCGCGGCGGGCCGACGGGGAGCGCGATTCCATGCAGGCGGCTCTGCTCGGCCCCGCCTTCTCCGACGCGGAGATCGAGTCGTTTTTGCAGGAGCGGAAGATCCCCTACGAGCGGCTCGAGCGCAGGGCGCTGCTCGATAAGGCGGCCGAGATGATCGCCAAGGGCAACGTCCTGGGCTGGTTCCAGGGGCGCATGGAGTTCGGTCCGCGGGCCCTGGGCGCGCGGAGCATCGTCGGGGACGCGCGCAACGTCGAGATGCAGTCCAAGATGAACCTCAAGATCAAGTTCCGCGAATCCTTCCGGCCCTTCGCACCCATCGTCCTGCGGGAGAAGGTCTCGGATTATTTCGAGCTCGACTGCGCGAGCCCCTACATGCTCCTGGTGGCCGACGTCCGCCCCGAGCGGCGCCGGCCCATGAGGGACGGGGAGCGCGAGCTCTGGGGCATCGAGCGCCTCAACGTGTCCCGCTCCGACATCCCTGCGGTGACCCACGTGGACTACTCCGCGCGCATCCAGACCGTGGACCCGGAGAACGAGTCCTTCTATCCGCTCCTGCGGCGCTTCTACGAGAAGACCGGCTGCGGGGTGCTGGTGAACACCTCGTTCAACGTCCGCGGCGAGCCCATCGTCTGCACTCCGCAGGACGCGTACACCTGCTTCATGCGTACGCACATGGACTATCTCGCCATGGGCAGCTTCCTGGTGGAGAAGACGTCCCAGAGCGCCGCGGAGGAAGACCAGTCCTGGATGAAGGAGTTCGCCCTTGACTAAGTCCGCGGCCCCGACGCTCAAGGACCTCCGGGTGTTCGGTCTCGGTCTGGGGATGCTCTGCGGAGTGTTCTGCCTGCTGTCCTGGCGCAAGGGGGGGGCGGCCGCGCCTTACTGGTTCTGGGCCGGCGCCGCGGCGGCCCTGTTGGGCTGGCTGCGGCCCGCGGCATTGACCCCGGTCTACGGCCCCTGGATGCGCGTCGTCGGGGTGATCGGCGCGGTGAACGCTTTCCTGCTCATGGCCGTGGTCTTCTATCTCATGGTAACGCCGTATCGGCTCATCGCGCGGCTGCTGGGCAAGGACCTCCTCGACGAGAAGCTGGGCACCGGGGACAGCTACTGGAAGACGCGGGAGCCGATCACGGATCCGAAGTCTTACGAGAGGCAATTCTGATGGCACGGATGGAGATCTTGAAGGAATTGTGGGCGTTCATGAAGGTGCGCAAGCGCTATTGGCTGACCCCCATCGTGCTCATACTCCTGCTCTTCGGCATCCTGTTGGTGTTCACGGAGACCTCGGCCGTGGCCCCTTTCGTCTACACGCTGTTCTAACGCGTGTTCTTCACCGGCTCCCGGATCCCAGCGCTGTTCTCGGTCCGGAACCTAGTATTGTCGGTCGCGGCTCTGCTCCTGCTCGCCGGGGCGGTCTGGCTGTATCTGGAATGGGGTTGGCGCCAGACCGGCGGTCAGGAAACCGCCGTTTCCGGCGCGGGGCGGCCGGCTCCCCTCGGCGGGGGCGGCGCCCCCTCCCCGGAATCCCTCTTGCCCGCCGCGGAGCGCGGGGACCGGGCCGCGCAGTCCCTCCTCGGGCGGATGTATTTGTCGGGTGCAGGGGTGCCCCAGGACCTTCCCCAGGCGGTGCGCTGGACCCGGCAGGCGGCGGAAGGAGGGGACGCCAAGGCCCAGTCCAATCTCGGGCTCATGTATCGCGACGGACTCGGGGTCCCCCAGGACCCGGCCCAGGCCTTGCAGTGGCTCGCGAAGGCGGCCGAGCAGGGCGACGCCAAGGCCCAGAACAACCTGGGCAGCATGTTCTATGGCGGGCAGGGCGCCGCGAAGGATCTCGACGCCGCGCTTCTCTGGTACCGCAAGGCGGCCGAGCAGGGGCACGCGGTGGCCGAGCTCAACCTGGCCGTCATGTACGCGCAGGGCATCGGCGTGGAGCGGGATTACGAGGCCGCCGCCGGGTGGTATCGCAAGGCCGCGGAGCAGGGCGAGCCGCGCGCCCAGTTCGACCTCGCCGTCCTCTACGCCAACGGCTGGGGCGTCGAGGCGGATGAGGACGAGGCCCTGGCCTGGCGCGAGAAGGCCGCGGCGCAGGGCTATCCCGAGGCCGGCTATCCGGCTCCGGTCGAAAAGGAGACAGTGGAATGACTCACATCGTCGACGGGATCACCTTGGGCGCGCTGGTCCTGGTGCGCGACAAGATGATGGCGCAGCAGGCGGCGGGGCGCAAGGTGTACCGGCTCGAGGTCGGGGACACCGATTTCGCGGTCCCGGCCGGCATCCAGCAGGCCATCACCGAGGCCATGAGGCAGGGCAAGACCCACTATCCGCCGTCCACCGGCCTGCCCCAGCTGCGCCAGGCCATGCTCGACAAGATGCGCCGGGAGAACCAGCTGGTCGTCAAGGACGAAGAGCACGTGATGGTCACCATCGGCGGAATGCACGGGCTCTACATGGCGTTCGCCGCCCTGTTGTCCCCCGGCGACGAGGTCATCCTGCCCGATCCCATGTGGAGCGAGATCGCCGAGTTGATCAAGCGGCCCGGGGGAGTGCCCGTGCCGGTCGCCCTGCGTTCCGAGCAGGGCTTCCTCTATGACCCGGAGGCGATCGCGGCCGCGATCACCCCCAGGACCAAGGCCATCTACATCAATTCGCCCCAGAATCCCGTCGGCGCGGTGGTGTCGGAGGCCGCCCAGCGCCAGATCGCCCGCCTCGCCGTCAAGAACGGCCTGTGGGTGGTGAGCGACGAGGCCTACGAGCACGTCATCTTCGACGGGCGCAGACATTTCAGCATCGGCTCCATCCCCGAGATCGCCGCCCGGACCATCACGGCCTACACCTTCTCCAAGACCTATGCCATGACCGGACTGCGGCTGGGCTACATGGCGGTCAACGACGACCTGATCGTGGACCGCTGCCGCAAGCTTTTGCGCCTGACCACCAACGGCGTCCCCTCGATAACCCAGTGGGGCGGGCTGGCCGCCCTGACCGGGCCCGACACGGCCGTCCGGGAGATGGTCTCGGAGCTGGCGGCGCGCCGGGACCTGTTCTTCTCGGGGCTGAAGACCATCCGGGTCTTCGAGCCGTTCGAGCCGGAGGGCGCGTTCTACGTCTGGTGCCGGATCGCGGACTCTTGGGAGGGATATCAGGGGAAGCGCGATTCCTGGGCCATGACGGACTATCTCATCGACCAGGGCGGCGTGGGTTCGTCCCCGGGCATCGCCTTCGGGCCTTCCGGGGAGGGCTGCGTGCGCTTCGCCTTCACCCTCGACCGCCCGACCCTGGCCCGCGCCATCGAGGTCATGCAGGGGCTGTTCGGCTAGCTTGCGATGCTCCCAGCCCATCTCCTGACCATCCTGCTCCTGGCGGCCGCGGCGCCCGGCCTCGGCGCCGACGGCGATGAGCTGAAGAAGGCCGCCTCCAAGGAGAGCCCTCCGGAGGCCCGCAAGGCGGAGGGCGCGGCGGGCAAGGATTCTCCGGGACTCGAGGTGCGCGACGGAGTCGTCTACTACGAGGGCCGGAACCTCGATGAGGCCCTGAAGGGGATCCATAAGGACCTGGACAAGGCGGCCATGGAGCGGGACAAGCTGGCCTTGGACCTTTCGGGCAAGGCGGACGAAAAGCGTCTGGCCGAACTCGAAGCGAAGATAAAGAGCCTGGAGTATCAGGCCGGGAAATACGCGAACTTGCGCAAGAAGGCCCTGTTCGCGGCCGAGGAAAAAGAGGAGCCGGTCCAGGAGGCCGCGGAGCGGGGCCCGGCGGGCGGGGCTCCGGGCCAGGCGACCGCGGTGCGCACGGGGACGCGTCCGGGCCGGGGTCCGACGTCGGGGCAGGTCCCGGTCCGAGGTCCGCGGCCGGGAGGGACGACCTCTGCGGAGCGCCCGGAAGTCCCGCCGCAGCTGCTGGAGTCCCAGTTGGATGCCTCGGGCGTCGGCCGCACCTTGAGCGGGATGCGCACGGACGCCGGGGCTCTGGACCAGGGGTACAAGGAGACTGACGGCGGATTTCCCGGAGGCGGGGACGGAGCGGGGCGCCTTCCGGGCGGCGGGGGGGGCGCTCGTTCCTCCGCGGGCCCCCGGATCCCGGGCTTCGACGGCGCGGCTCTGCCGCAGAACCTGTCCGATCCCGCCACTCCGCAGGACCTGGTCATGGCCGCGATGGCGGGGTATCGGGGGACGCTCAAGGACCTCGGCCTCAAGGTGGGGACCGGCGACGACGGGCGGCCCGCCATCCTCCGCATGAGCGGCGCTCCGGCGGGGGCCGGCGAGCTCCAGACCCTGCGCGAACGGATCCGAGCGGAGCCCCGGGCCCTGCTGCAGCGCCCCGATTTCTTCCAGGTGCTGGGGCGGCCCCAGCACGCCGAACTCAAGCAAGTGTTCGGGGTGAAGCCGCCGGAGGAAAAGGCCTTCCGGCACATCGCCTTGGCGGACGACCGGCGGGATTTCCTGTGGTCGGCCACCTGCGCGAAGCTTTCCGGGGACTGCAATCAGCAGGTCCTGTCGGCCTCCTATTCCAAGGGGCAGTACGTGCCCCCGGAGGACCTCCGCGCCGTATACGAGTCACTCGACGATGACGGGGAGTGGGTCCTCGACGACGACAGCGACCTCAAAGAGGCCCGGGACAAGCTTTCCCGCAGCGCTTTCGACGGGGGCGGCGGCCTCCGCGGGCTCATGGCCTCCATCGGCAGGTTCTTCGGCGGGAGGGAAGACGAGTCGGCTGTTTCCGGAGACGGCGGGGCGGTCTTGTCCCCGGAATCGCGGTTGCCGGGAGACGCAGGCGCGCGGGGCACTCCTGGGGCGGGATCGGGACCCTCGCGAGGGAGGCGGGGCGACGCGATGGCCTCCGCGGGTCCGTCGGCTGGAGTCCCGCCATCGGCTCCCCGGCGGAGCGCGCCGGGAAGCCGATGGGGGCTCTGGATCGCGGCAGCCGTCGCCGCGGTCTTCCTTATTCGGGTCGGTCTTTTTCGCCGCCCGACTTCCCGGGAGTAGGCTGCCCGCCGGCGGTCTTGCCCAGGTCCTTGGTCAGCGTCTTCTTGGCGGCGCCCACCTTGAACAGGAACTCCTGCTTCTCGGGGTAGAGCACCTGGACCTTCAGGGCCTGGCCCTCCTTCCATATCCCTTCCTTCTTCAAGAGCAGGAACCGGCGCAATCCACTGCCCTCGGCCTTGTCGGCCATCTGGGCTTTGAGGAACTTCTTGATGGCTTCCCCGGCCATGGCTTCGCCCGCGCCTTCCGCGGCCGAGGCCACTGTGATGACGCCCTCGATGGTCTTGATCTGGTTGCGGACGCGTCCGACCCCGACCCCGTTGAACTCGGCCACGACCCTGGGGCCGCCCTCTTCGGCGCGCATCGCCTTCGCCAGGGGCTCCGGCATCTGCAGGAGGAGCTCGTCTCCCAGCAGGTACGCCTTGTGGGCTTTCTGCGCTCCCTGTTTGCCCTCGCCTCCTCCAGCCGCGGCCCCGGGGGCGGTTCCCGGACCGGGCTTCTGGGCTTGAACGGCGGCGGCGCAGACGGCTATGAGGACTGCGCAGAGGGTCGTCTTGAGGATTCCCATCGCTATGCCTCCTGAAAGTCCCCGGCTCCGGCGGGGCTTTACGCTACATTGTAACTTAGCGCGCGGCCCTGTCAAGACTGCACTTCTGGCAGCTCTTCGCGCCGCTCATGCGGTCATTTGCGGAAGCGGAACTTCCACTTGAGGTTGAAGCCGCGCTTGCGGGCCTCCTTGAAGAAAGGCTCGTGCGGCACCCCTATCTCGACCGGCCGCGCGCCCGGCTTCATGACCCCTTCCGCCATCATCTGCGCGACGATGGAGGCGGGGAAGCCCGTGGTCCGCATCATGGCGGTCATCTTGTTGCGGTCGTCGTACTTGTCCATCATGTCGTAGACGACTTCGGCCTTGCGCCTGTCTTTGAAGCCGCGCACGGTCACTCGGATCACCACCAGGTCCTTTTCCCCCGGTCGGTCGAAGTGCTCCCGGAAGAGGACCGCGCTCAAGGCGCGCGGCGCGATCTCGACTCCCGCGACCCTGCGCTTCTTCTGGTCGAAGTAGCCCATGGCCGTCATCGCGTTGATGATCGCGATGTGGCCGGGGTAGCGGATAAGCTTGTTGTCCATGTTGCGAACCTTGCCCGCGAAGGTCCAGGCCATGGTGGAGAGCCCGCCCGAGGCGTGGGCCGCCTCGCAGCGCCCCAGGGGCGGGGGCAGGTCGATGAGCTCGGTCTCGCCGAGCCCCGTCACCTTGACCAGCCGGCCGTTGCGGACCGCGGTCGCGTCCTCGACGTACTCGTTGATGAGCCCGTGCTCCGAGAAGGTGAGCATGTAGTTCATGGGCGGAACCGGCTTCTGGGGCAGGCCGCCGTCGCGGATGAGGACGTCCGTGGCCCGGTCCATCATGGCGATGCCGTGCGCCGCGATGGTGTTGATCATCCCGGGGCCCAGGCCCACGTCGGGCTGGATGCAGACGCCGGCCTTGATCGCCTGGGGGTGGAGCGCCAGTTCCTGGCGCACGATGGTCGTGTTTCCGCCCAAGTCCACGAAGTGGGTCTTGTTGGCCAGCGCGGCCTTGGCCAGCGGGAGGTTCAAGAAATAGGGGACGCAGCTCACCAGGACGTCGTAGCGCGCGGCCAGTTTGCCGATGCGGGCCGCGTCCGAGGCGTCCACGCGCAGCGTGCGGACCTTCTTCGACTTGAGGAGGCGCTTGGCCGAGGCCAGGTTCTCCGGTGAGCTGTCGGCCAAAAGGACTTCGGTGACCTTGGGGTTCTTGAGCATGTCGAACGCGCAGGCACGGCCCTGCATTCCGCTGCCGACGATCATGAATCTCATGGTTGGGATGCCTCCTGGGCATGGGGGTGGGGACGGATGCGGCGCAGGCTCTCGGCCAGCGCCGCGACTTCTCCGAAGAAACGGGCCCGGCGTACGTCTCCCCAGCTGCGGTGCAGGCGGCGGTGGAGCAGGCGCTCCCGGTCGCGCACGTGCTTGGCCAGGCGGATGAGTCCAGGCAAGGGGTCTTTGCGGCGTGCGGGTGCCGGTGGGGCCGCGGTCCCCAGCTTCAAGGAAAAGCGACGGCGCACCTCTTCCACGGCGCCCGTCTCTGCGGCATGGGATATGTCCAAAGACAGGATGTGCAGGTCGTGGAGTTCGCCCAGGATGTCCTGCAGCGCTTTGAGCGCCTTGATGCACCGGGCCCAGGCTTTGGACCGTTCCTGAAACGGCTCGAGGAGGTAGCGTAGGCGCTTGCCCGTGATGCGGGCCGAGTGCACGATGGCCGCGTCGGCCTGAGAGCGGGAGCAGAAATCCCTCCCGTCGCCGGATCGCTCGATCTGCGTCGCATCGCGGCGTTGCTCCTCACTTACGTGCCTATCGGCACGCGCGTTCGTCGCGCCTTGCGCTGCTCGCATCTCAAGCGCCCGGCTCGGTCCGGGATTCCTGCTCACGCTCTGAGGATGGATGGAGTAGAGGCATTTGCGCATGTCTTCCGCGGCGCAGAGGATGGATTCTCCGGCAGCCAGGGCGAACGTAGGTCCCGGAGCCAGCGGTGCGCGGTCCGCGGAGGCCTCTTCCGTCCTGGGTCCCGTGAATGCGCCGCGCAGGACCGGCTCCAAGGCATGGAAAGCGGCACGGGCCTCCCCGACCCCGGCGGCGTAGGCCGCGTCCCGCCGCGCTTCCACCTGGGCTCGGAACAGAGACACCCCGTGCCGGACCCTGGCGGAGAACAGCGGTTCCCAATCCCGCAGGCAGGCGGCCTGCACTTCCGCGTCCCGCCCGGGGTTGGTGGCCGCGGCGACTCCTTTGAGGCGCCGTAGAACCTTCCTCTTCAGGGCGCCCCCCAGCAGGGGACGGTAGAACCGGAGGGAGCTGCGCAGGCGCCTCAAGGACACCCGGAAGTCGTGCAGCGCCTCCGCGTCCTGGGGGTCGTCCATGCGCAGGTGCGCCTCCTGCGCCGCGTCCATGAGGCTGGAGGCGACGGCCCGGACCCCGTCCGAAGCGGGTCCTGAAAGGATTCCGTCCGTGAGCTTGAGCGAGGCCATGGATGCCGACTCCGGCTGACATGATATCATAGCCTGATGGAACCCACCGAGTCTCCCTCCACCTGGGCCGTGATCAAGTCTTTCCCGCGCGCCCTGTGGTGCGCCAACATCATCGAACTCTTCGAGCGCTGGGCCTATTACGGGGTGCGGGCGCTGCTCTCCATCTACATCGTGGACGCCGCGGCCAAGGGCGGGCTGGAGTTCAACCATCTGCAGAAGGGCAGCATCTACTCCTGGTGGGCGCTCATTCAGTGCCTGCTGCCCATGTTCACGGGCGGGTACGCCGACCGCTACGGCTACAAGAAGACCATGGCCGTGTCCTGGGTCCTGGTCATCGCGGGGTATCTGCTGATGGGCACGCAGAAGACCTATTGGGGGTTCTTCTTCGGCTGCATGATGCTCGCCACCGGCACCGCGGTGTTCAAGCCCGGGGTGCAGGGGACCATCGCCCATTCGCTCGACGAAAAGCACGCGGCGGTGGGCTGGGGCCTGTTCTACCAGATGGTCAACATCGGCGGGTTCATCGGTCCGTGGGTCGCGGGCTATTTGCGCATGATGTCCTGGAAATACGTGTTCATGATGAGCGCGGTGATGATCTCGGTCAACTACCTCATGCTCTTCCTCTACTCGGATCCCAAGCCCAAGCAGGCCAAGGAGTTTACCGACGCCGATCCGGTCAAGGAGTTCTTCAAGATCCTATATGCCTCGGTCGTGAACATCTTCGAGCCCAAGCTCATCAGCTTCCTACTGCTCTTCTCGGGTTTCTGGCTCATGTTCATGCAGCTCTTCGACATCCTGCCCAACTTCATAGACGACTGGGTGGATTCCTCCGGCGTGGTGCTGGGCCTGGGCCGCTTCCTGCACATCGGGAGGCTGGCGGAGCTCGGCGCCTCCGGCTTCAACATCCCGCCGGAATGGATGGTCAACCTCAACGCCGGCTTCATCATCGTCCTCATGATCCCCATCGCCGTCCTCTTCTCGCGCCTGAAGGCCCTCACCTCCATCATCGTGGGCATCTTCATCTCGGCCTGCGGGCTGGTCCTGGCGGGTTCTTCCATGAACGGCGCCCTGTGCATCCTGGGCATCCTGATCTTCTCGATCGGGGAGATGGCCTCCTCCCCCAAGAAGATGGAGTACCTCTCCTCGCTGGCTCCGCCGGAGAAGAAGGGGCTTTATCTCGGCTACGCCAACGTGCCGCTGGCCATCGGCTGGGCCATCGGGAGCAAGATCGGCGGCTATCTCTACGAGAACTTCGCGGACAAGACCAACCTGGCCCGGCGGGTGCTGGAGACGGACTTCGGCATGACGGGCGAGGCGGTCAAGGCCCTGCCCAAGCAGGAGGTCCTGCCGCTGGTGGCCGCGAAGCTGAACGTCACGGCGGGGGAGGCCACGCGGGTCCTGTTCGAGCGCTTCCACCCCGACCGCATCTGGATCTGGTTCGCCCTGATCGGCCTGGCCTCGATGATCGGCCTGATCGTCTACGACCGCATCTTCGTGCGCGGCAAACCGGCCGAGGCTCAACCCAGTTTGTAGAGGGTCAGGGGGTGGTCCTTGCCCTTGAGCCGGACGTCGGCGCATTGCTCCAGGGGGAGGCGCGCCCGCAGGTCGGGGCTCATCTTGCGGTGCACTTCCGAGCTGAGCAGGATGGTCGAGTCGAGGGTCTTGGTGGTGGACTCGATCCGCGCGGCGATGTTGACGGTGTCGCCGATGAACTTGTTGACCACCCCGCGGTGCTCCGTGATGGGGACCAGGATGCTGGAGAGTAAAGCATGGTATCTTCTGCAGCGCCGTGCATCGTGCCGCGGCGATGGTGGGGAAACAGGGATTGAACTCCGGGACATCGAAGGAGGCGGTCTTCGGCGGCGTCCAGCGGGACTGTGCCCGGGCACAGTCCGATCCAGTTGGTGCAGTTCCAGCGGGCCATCCCGCAGCAGAGGCCGCGCCCGGTCCCGGAGCATCCGCTCCATGAGTTCGAGGAGGCGGAGGGTGTAGTAGCGTTCGGAAGGGGGATATCTCCCCCGGTTGAGCAGGACATGGGTGACCCCGAGTGCCCTCAGGCGGTCAAGGAGCTGGAGGTCATCCTGCAGCGGGGCGTAGAGGAGCAGGCCCTGGTTGACCGGGTCGCCCCACATATAGGGAACGTCGAGATAATACCCCCGGATCTCCCGGAAGAGCAGGACCTTAGACGAAGGCGGCAGCGTCCGGTTCACGGCCCGGAAGAAGCGGTGATGGTCCAGAGACCGGTCGAGATAGAGTTCCCGGGGAGATGCCTCCGGCCGGGTCTGGGAGCGGGGACCGAGTATGGCGAAGAGCTCGTTGTTCTGATTCAGAGTCAGGGCGGGCGCAACGGCGATGGCGAGAAGGACGACGGCCGCGCTGCGGACCATGACGTCTCTCTTGAGGAGCTGTGCCGCGAGCCAGCCTGCGCTGAGAGTCAGGCCGGGCAGGAAGGGGAGACAGAAGCGCCAGACTTCATGGTGGCGGATGGTCGCCAGGAGATAGAAGGGGAGGGGCAGGAGCAGGAAGGATAGGAACGGCGGCAGACGCTGGCCCAGCGCGCGGGCCATGGCGTACAGCGCGGCCAGGGGTCCCAGTAGTACGAAGGGGCCGTATCTTCCCAGGAGGCCGAGGTCTTCCGGGAAGGACCAGCGATTGACCAGGGAGTAGGGGCCTGCGAGGGCCGCGGCGCCCCAGTGGCCGCCGAATACCGCGGAGAAGAACGGCCAGACCGGGTTCCCTGCGCCGAGCCAGGTCTTCATCAGCCAGGGAGCCAGCGGCGCGGCGGCCAGCGCCAGATACAGCCCCGCGGAGCGCAGTCCGCGGGACCAGCCGCCGCGGCCTTTGTCGACGAGCGCGGTCCAGACCGCGAGGACCGCCAGCGGCAGGAGCCCCAGCAGTTTCGCGGAAACGGCGAATCCGGCGAGCAGGCCCGCCAGCGCGAGCGTCGAGCGCGCTCCGGAGCCGCGCCACGACCATAAGGCGAGGGTCCCGAGGAAGTGGAACAAGGCGAAGCCGCCGTCGCTGTGCGGCGTGCCGGCCAGACCCGTCAGGACCGGCTGCGCGGCCAGGAGCGCGGCGCCGAGCCAGGCGCTCTCCGCATCGAGCTCCTGCTTTCCCGCCCGGAAGACCGCCAGGACCAGCGCGGCGCACAGCGCGGCGTGCAGGAGAGCGGGGACGGTGTCCAGTCCCAAAGACAAGGGGAGGCCGTAAAGGACTTCGAGGGCATGGGGCCAGTGGCTGTGCAGGAGCCAGGGGATCTCCAGGATGCGTCCGGCGGACAGGTAAAGCTTGGGCAAGGCCAGATGATAGGCGAGGGAATCCCATTCGGTCGGAGGAGCCGAGGCCATGATCGCCGCGTGCCAGGCCAGGAATAAGAGCAGTCCACACAGGAGCCACCGGAACGAGGGGGAGGGACCCTTTTCCACGGCCGTCCATGGGGCGCGGGACATCCGGAAGGATTCCCACCCGGCGCAGGCCAGGGCCGGGATCAGGAGCGCGCCGAAGACGGTCCTGTCGTAGAGGCCCGCCGTACCCAGGAGGAAGACTGAAATGGAGAGCGCGCCCGTGCCGAGCGCCAGGGCGGCCGGTCCCTCATCCTGCGGACCCGCCCCGGCGAACAGACGCAGAAGGCTCCTCCCGAGTCCCCAGGAGGCGAAGAGGAGGAGGCCCGCGCAAGTCGAGGACGGCAGGAGGCTCCCGGCCGCACGGATGGCGCAGTCCCATCCGTAGACGCCGGGTTCGGTGAGAAGATAAGCCCAGAAATCCCGGTTGCGCAGTCCGGCGAGAAGGAGGAAGAGTCCGGCCGCCAGGACGGCGGTGTTCCGGAGCCGCGGGCTAACGGGTCCCATGAGCGGCCTCGATCCGTCCGGCACGGGCGCGCTCTCGCGCCGCCGCGGCCGGGTTGCCCAGCGTTTCGTACATCCCCGCCAGCTGACGGTGAGCGTCCGCATCCTCCGTCACGTCATAGACGAACAGGGAGCGGCCCAGCGTCGCGGCAGGGGTTCTGGCGCGCAGCCAGCCGAACACCGGGGCGCCGGTCTCGAACGCGCCCTGCCACTTGGTCGCGCCGATCGCCAGCCATTCCCGGCCGATATCGGGGGGGAGCAGGGTCGGCTGCCCGGTGCAGAGGCCCGGCGTCGAGAAGATGTGCTGGGCCTCCAGACCGTAGGCTTCGGGGCAGTCTTTCCCGAAATAGGAAAGGATGAGCCCGCCGGGGTTGCGGGCCAGGAAGGCCTGGAGTTCTGGGAGGGCCTGGCCCCAGTCGAGGTTGTGGTCCGCGAGCACCTGCTGACCTCTTGACGGGAGCCCGGCAAGCGCGTTGAAGTAGGTGAGCGGGAAAGGGAACACCGCCAGGGACCCTCCCAGAAGGCAGGCCGCGGCAGCCAGAGCGACGCGCCGTCCCAGGGGCCGCTCCCAAAGCGCGGCGACCCCGATCCCCGCCAGAGCGCAGAACGCGGGGTAGAGCGGCAGGAGGTACCGGACGCCGAGCTGGCGCTGGGACCGGAGTACGGCGATGAGGAGGAGGACGAGGAACGTGAATAGTGCGCGCAGGGCATGGGTCCGGTCCGGCCGCGCACGGAGCCGCAGGAGTCCCAGACCCGCCAGGCCCAGAAGGGGCAGAGGGGTCTTCATGAGGATCACGGCCGGGTAATATAGAGGATGTCCTTGCGGGTACACCCTGCCGAAGAGGAAGGTCGGTATGGGCCGGGTCAGGTCGACGAGATGGAAGCGGACCATCTCCAGGTAGCGATGCAGCTGCGCGGGCGGATAGACCACGAGGAGCACCGCGGCGGCCGAGAGCCACGCCCAGGCGAGAGGGATCAGGTCCGTCTTCGCAGAAGCGGGCGACGCGCGCCAGGCCGCGGCCCGGGCCCAGAGCAGTGAGGCCGCCATGGCCGGGAGCAGGACGAGACCCGTCGCCTTGCTGGTCAGCGCGGCCCCGGCGGCCAGGCCCGCTGCGCACGCCCAGCCCGGAGTCCGCAGGGTCAGGTGTCGTTCCCAGGCGGCCAGAGACATCAGGGCGAATGCCGGCACGCCCATGTCGCTGGTCGCCAGAGTGCAGTGGGCGAGCATGTTGGGGTCGAAAGCGAAGCAGAACAGCGCCGCGGTGCCGGCCGTCTCTCCAGCGACGGAGGCCGTCCAGCGCCAGAGGACGACCGCCAGGAGCAGGCCCAGCAGCAAGGACATCATGCGCGCGCTCCGCAGGAGCAGCCGGGGGGCCAGGCGGTTGCCGAACAGGAACATCTGCCCGTAGGTGTCCGCCGAGACGAACAGCTCCTGGCCGCGGGGCGCCTGCGGGGAGGAGGGTCTCAGGGCAAGCAGGGGCAGCGCGCGCAGATAGTCCATCAGGGGCGGGTTCTGATGGGTGAAGAAGCCGAGTCCGTCGTGCCAATAGCGGAAGCCGGCGGCGATGTGCACCGGTTCGTCATAGGTCACGCCGGTCCGGAAGACGAGATAAGCACCCTGCAGCCAGAACGCGGCCAGGAGGGCCAGGGGGACGGAGCGCCGCAGCAGGGCTCGAGCGGGCATGCCCTCAAATCATAGCAAGAGAAGGCCGGGACTACCGGGGGAGGGTCTGGAAAGGGCCGCCGAATTCCTCCGCCGAGATCGACTCGCCCGGAACCGAACTACCGCTTCTCGTGGCCGAGCAGCGAAGCGACCTGCGGGCGAAGCTCATCATTCCCGGGAGGTTCGCCTGGATCATCCAGCCAGAATCGCAGGGGCCTCGCCGCGGTCCGCTGGGATCGAGCACGCGGTAGCCCTTGATGGGCACCTTCCGCAATATTCTGGCCGATTAAGCCAGGAACCGAACCCCCACCCGACCCCCTCCGCCGTCCTGCAAACGCCCGGGAATTGCTCCCGGTGATGATATTTCATAGCCGAAAGGCCGCCCGGAGGGGGGCTCGGCTCGCACGCGGAACGCTCGAGCGCATGGGATTGGGGCCCCGGCTCCGCCTGACCCGGTCGGGCGGCGGTCTCCCCGGCTACTTGCCGAGGAGCTTCTTGCGCAGGATGCTGCGCAGGTTCTTGGCGAAGTCGGCCGCGTCCTTGACCCAGTGGCCCTGGCCGGGCGGGAAGAGGTCGAGGACGAGCTGGGCGCCGTCGCCCAGGCCGATGCCGTGGATCTCCACGTCCTTGGCGGCCTTGACCATGGCCCGGTAGGCGTCCCGGTCGAAGTTGTAGTCCGGGTCGCCGTCGTTGACCATGATGACCATCTTGTCCCCGCGGCCCTGGCGGACGCGCTCGATGGCTTCCTTGAGGGCGTTGAAGGCCTCGGTGGAGCCCGAGCCGCTGTGGATGGAGGAGACGATCCCCTCCTTCATCTTGGGGGTCAGCTTCACGTTGAAGGGCTTGAGCACCTTGGGGTCGCTGTCGTATTTGACGATCTCGAACACGACGCCCGGCACCTTGTCGAGCGCCTCCATCATCATGATGGCGCCCTCGATGGCGCGCTCCTTCTTGTCCCCGCTCATGGAGCCGCTGGTGTCGATGAGCAGCGAGATGCGGTAGAGGGTCTTGTTGGGCATGAACTCTTCGACGAAGACGTCCTTGTTGCCGGAGGGGAGCAGGTGCAGGGCGTCGGGGTCGAGGTCGCCCGAGTCGCGGCCGCGCAGCGTGCGCCGGCGGATCTTCTGTTTCAAGGTCTCCATGAACTGGTGCCGCATCACGGGCACGAGCTGGCGGACGCGGTCGAAGTACTTGCGGTAGCGCTCGTGGTCCTCGTTGCGCAGGTCCTTCTTCTCCTCGTCGGCCTTGTTGAGGCGCTGCTTCTGCTTCTCGGAGAGCTTCTTGTCGGGCTCGTTCTTCTTGTCGGCCGCGCCGTCGGCGCTCTCGCCGTCCTGGGGCTGCCCGTCCTGGGGTTTGCCGTCCTGCGGCTTGCCCTTCTGGGGCTGGCCTTTCTGCCGGGCCTTATCCAGCTTCTTGCGCAGCTCCTCCATCTCCTTGCGCCGCTTCTCCTTCTCGGCGTCCGACATCTTGTCCTTCTGGTCCACCATCTTGCTGGAGTGCTTGTCCCGGAACTCCTTCTCCTTCTTGCGCATCTCCTCCTTGACCTGCTTTTCGACCTTCTGGCGCTCCTCGTCGGTCAGGGGCTGGTCCTGCTTCTGGCCCGGCTTCCCCTGCTTGCCGGGCTTGGGCTTGCCGGGCTTGCCCTGCCCCCCGTCCTGGTCCTGGTCGGATTCCTTCTCCTCCCCCTGCTCGCCCTGGCCCTGACCCTGGCCCTGCTGGTCCTCGTCCTGTTCCTCGGACTTCTCGCCCTGCTGCTTTTCCTGCTTCTGCCGGGCTTTGTCCTTCATGGCCTGCTCGTAGGCCTCGTCCAGGAGTTCCTTATAGATGGGCCAGATCTCGTCGCGGACGAGCTCGAAGGCGCGGGCGGCGTCACTCTCCTCGGCGGCCTTGCGGATGGCCGGGCGGGCGCGCTTGAGCGCGTCCAGGACGCGGGCGTCCGTGATGCGGGGGTCGGACTTGCCGGACCACCACTGGTAGATGAGACCGTAGTTGAACTGGAGGTGCAGCGGGATCTGGGACCACTGGGCGCGCTCCAGGTCGATGTCCTGGATGGCGAAGTCCTTGGCGTAGGCGGCGTCGATCCAGGCCTTGGCGCCCGGGTGCTCGGCCATGCCCAAGTTGTTGACGCGCGGGTCCTCCACGGCCCACCACAGCGCCTGGAAGGCCATGTCGTCTTCGAACTCGGGGTGGTCGAAGATGAGCTCGGGGCGGCTGAAGAGGAGGTGCCAGATTTCGTGCGCCAGCCGGCCCAGGGAGACGTTTCGGTCCTTGTCGGCCAGGTCCTCGGGCAGGTATTGGATCTCCTCCATCTGCAGGACGGTGCGCCATTGCCGCGGCGTGTTCTGGGCGTCCTCGCCGTGCTTCTGGAGGTAGTAGAAGGGGACCAGGCGCAGGCCCATGTAGCTGGAGAGGATGCGCGCGACCATCTCCAGCGACTTGACCAGGGACTCACCCGCCTGGGACACCTGGGCCTCGTTGGACTTGGGGGTCGTGAACGGCATGGGGGGCATGCGGTGCTGCCCGAAGCGGTTGCCGAAGAGATGGGGGAACAGGCCCGCGTGCTCGTCGTAGCCGTAGTCCCAGTCCTCGTC
>MGTY01000005.1:473-13609 GCA_001799695.1 Elusimicrobia bacterium GWA2_69_24 | reverse complement strand
GTCCTGACGAACCTCTGGGAAGTCCATCGCCGCGGGATAAGACACCGCGCCTGGCGAGAGCGCCGGGCTTGCGTGGGCATGCTGATCCAGCTCGACGGCTCCGACCACGATTGGTTCGAGGGACGAGGCCCGCGCTGTGTCCTGATCATCTACATCGACGACGCCACCTCCCGCATCCTCTACGGCGAGTTCGTCGATGTCGAGGACACGCTCACGCTGCTGCGCACCACCAAGACTTACCTCCAGAGCTGGGGCAGGCCCGTGGACTTCTACGTCGACAAGGACTCGATCTACAAGGTCAACCGCCAGGCCACTGTCGAGGAGGACCTACGCGATGAGCAGCCCCTCACCCAGTTCACGCGCGCCATGCGGCAACTGGGCATCGGGGTCATCTCCGCGAACAGTCCTCAGGCGAAGGGGCGCGTCGAGCGTGGATTCGGGACCCATCAGGACCGCCTGGTCAAGGAACTGCGCCTGGCGGGCATCTCGACGATGGAGGATGCCAATAGGTTCCTGTACGAGGTCTACATCCCAAAGCACAACCGGAGCTACGCCGTCGAGCCTGCAGACCCCGTCGACGTCCACAAACCCCTCCTGCCCTCCCACGACCTTGCCGCCATCCTCTCCATCCAGCTCCAGCGGGAAGTTCAGAACGACTTCACGATCCGGCACCATAACCGCTTCTTCCAACTCGAGGAGAAGCAGCCGGTCCGCCTCTACCGCAAGGCCGATATCATCGTGCAAGAACGCCTCGATGGGTCCATCCATCCCGTATTCAAGGGCCGGTGCCTCAAGTTTCACGAGATTCCGGGAAGGCATCCGCGTCCGGCTTCGGCACGCTCGAGGCACAAGCCGACGCCGGCTTCCTCCCCGGCGCGACGACCTCGCGGCAATTCCTTCTACGCGGCCTTCTCGCTGGCCTCCAGGCGGGCTCCAACCAATCCCCCGGCCTCCGCCCTGCTCCAGGCATGACAAGCCCGTCCTGGCTGATCCTCGTGCGTCCCAAGGCCATTCCCGATCCGGTGCCGAACTTCCCCTATGACAATCCACACTACCCACAACTATCCACAGCTATTCACAGAAAGAAAAAGAAGCAAAAAGAAAGAGGACCGGCCGACGACGGGCTTCTTCTCTTCCCCCAACGGCAACGGCACCGACATGACATTTCTACTTGGCTTAACTACCGGACATTTCTAAACGGCCTTGACAGGCGCGCGGGCCATTGTTGCCGGCCCCCTCCCAAATTCCTAACATCGGGCGATGAGACCCGGCGACCAGGGGATGACCGCGCTGCGGGGCGGAGGTCGGGTGCGCAAGGACGACCCCCGGATCGCGGCCGCGGGAGAGCTCGACGAGCTCGGTTCGGCCCTCGGGGCCGCCCTCAGCCTCCTGCCCCGGCGGCGCCGTTTCGCGGGACTGCGGAGGGCCCTGGAACGCATCCAGGGCGAGCTCTTCGCCCCGGGCCCCGATCCGGCCTGGCTGGAGCGCGAGCAAGCCCGGCTCGCTTCAGGCCTGCCGCGCCTCCGCTCCTTCCTTGTCCCCGGCGGCTCGCCCCCGGGAGCGCTGCTCCATCTGGCCCGGGCCGTCTGCCGCCGGACGGAACGCGTCTTCTGCGCCCTCGGGAAGGCCCCGGAGGCCCGGACCGCCGTCCCCTATCTGAACAGCCTCTCGGCCTTCCTGTTCACCGCGGCGCGCTGGACCAACCGGGAACTGCGCGCTCCCGAACCGCCGTCCCCTAAGGGCTCGCAATGAAATAAGTGGCGCACTTCGGAGGCCCGATGTTGAGCCGATTTCTAGGCGCGAGGAGCGCGCATAGCGTGAGCTATGCAAGCGACGAGCAACGAAGAAATCGGCCAATAGCGGGCCGTGCGTCCGGAGAACATCTTCTTGCACGGTCCCTGCCGGTCAATAGCGGCAGGGGCCTCCCCGGAGGGCCGGGGCGCTTTTGGGCCTGCGGAAAGGAGTTACTCCCTGCCGCAGGTCCCTGCGGCGCTATCGCCGCAGGGGCTGCGCCTTCGCGCTGCTCGACTTACAGGCCTTAAGGCCTGCGCGTCTCGCATCGCTTCGGCTCGCCTCAAAAATCGCCTCCGGCGAAATGTGCCACTTATTTCATTGCGAGCCCTAGGTGGAAAGGGCCGCGCGGAATCTGATACCCTATCCTCCTCCATGCTGCGCGAACCCATACAGAGCATCGTCAGCTTCCCGTTCTATCGCCAGGTGCCCCAGAAGAGCTTCGCCGCCGCGTCGGGCTACATCGCCTACCTCGGCCTCCTTTTCGCGGCGGCGGTCGTGCTCGCCATCTTCGTGCATCTCCATCCCAAGATCGACGCGGCCGCCGACTGGGCGTCCGCCGCCCTGCCCCGGGTCGTCCTGGACGGCGGCAAGCTGACCAGCATCCCCCCCGGACCGCGGGAAGTGCGCCACCCCGAGATCCAGGACCTGGCCATCGTCGTCGACGTGGACCGGGCGGAGCCGGTTCCCGTCCAGGAGATGATGGACCGCAAGCTCATGGTCTACCTGACCCAGAACGCGCTCTACATCTACGACAGCAAGCGCCTGCAGACTTATGACCTCGCCCCGGCCAAGGCCGGCAAGCGCGTCGAGGTGGACGAGAAGTTCTACCGCACCTTCGCGCGCGCGGCCAAGATCGTCCTCTATCCCGTGGGCTTCTTCACCGCGTGGGCCGTCTTCTTCTTCTGGAAGCACGCCTCCGCCGCGATCTACGCCCTGCTGGCCTTCCTCTTGAACGCGCTGATGGACTCGGGGCTGGAGTTCCCGGCCCTCTACAAGCTCGCCGTCTACGCGCAGACGCCGGTCATCGCCCTCCAGATCGTCTCCTTGTTCCTGCCCCGCATCCCCTATTTCGGCATCCTCGCCCTCCTGGTCGTTGGAGTCTACCTGTGGCAAGCCATCCGACTGATCGCAACGCCCCCGGATCCGGCATCCCCTCTCCCGCTCGACGCCTGAGCGCGGCCGCGGCCGTCGTGCTGGCGGTGGCCGGCACTCTGGCCGCCGTGCTCTGGATCGGGGCGGGCTGCGCCGCGTTCCTGAACGGGTTCCATCTCTCCGGCTCGATCACCGCGGCCCCCAACCTCCCCCTCAAGACCCCCAAGCCGAACTCGGTGCTCCTCATCGTCGCGTCCAACAACGGCGGCGTCCCCGTCGCGGTCCGGCAGATCATCAACCCCGACCTCCCCCTAAAGTACTCGCTCAACGAGGACGACCTCGTCCTGCCGGGACACGCCGGGGACGGGCCCCTGACCGTGAGCGTGACCCTCACCCCCCACGGGACCGTGGGCCTGGTGCAGCCCGGCGACATCCGCGGCCGCCACCGCGGCACCGCCCGCGCCGGCGACCGCCACGTCGACATCGTCCTTGACGAATCCCAATGACCCCCCGACTAATCCACACCTGATGGGCAGCGGGGTCCATCCGTGAGTCGTCACCCCGGGCTTGACCCGGGGTCCAAGCTTACGGCTTAACGGCAATTCCTGGATCCCGGCTTTCGCCGGGATGACGGCGTGAAGGGGCGCGACCCCGGTCCGGACGAACGGGACCAGGGCCAGCTCGGCGGAACCGCTAGGCGACGGTCAGGTCGGAGGCGCGGAAGGTGGGGGCGGCCAGGCTGCCGTAGAAGGTGAGGTCGTCGGCGACCCCGTCGATGGAGTTGAGGAGGTCCAGGAGTCCGCACGACAGCATGGCGCCGCGGATGCCGTGGGTGATCTCCCCGTCCGTGATGGCCACCCCGGAGATGCCCACCGACACCTCCCCCGAGATGGGGTCGGTCATGTGCATGCCCATGAGCTCGAGGACCAGTATCCCATCCTTGGTGTCGGCGATGAGCTCTTCGCGCGTCATCTTCCCGGGGCGCATGAAGAAATTGGAGGGGGTCGCCGCCGGGAGCCCGCGGAAGCCCGCCCGCCCGGCGCAGCCGTTGGAGGAGCGCCCGTCCTTGCGGGCCGTGTAGGTGTCGTAGAAGTAGTCGCAGAGCACGCCCTGGTCGATCATCGTCTTGCGCTGGGTGGGCACCCCCTCGTCGTCGAAGCGCGCGCTCGACACCCCGCCCGGGAGCCAGGGGTCGTCCACGAAGGTCACGGCCGGGCTCGCGATGCGCTCGCCGACGCGGCCCTTGAGCAGGGACTTCCCGCGCTGGACCATCTCCGCGGACATCGGGCTGGCCACCAGGTCCACGATCTCCCCCGCCAGCCAGGGGTCGAAGAGCACGGCCCGCCGGCGGCTGGGGAGCTTCCGGGCCCCGAGCAGGGAGACCGTCCGGAACACGGCCTCGTCGGCGACGCGCCCCAGGTCGAGGTCCTTGCGGAAGCGGGCGAAGCGGGAGGCGGAGCCAACCTGCACGTCGTCGCCCGCGGAAGCCATGGCGTAGAGCCCGCCGCTGCAGCTCGTCCCCCGCTCGCAGGCGCGGATCCCCCGCGTGCTGGAGATGGCCACCTCCGAGGCGTTCTCCCCGTAGCCGACCTGGAGCACCTTGGCGATGCGCGGATCCGCGCGCTTGGCCCGCGCCTCCATCTCGCGCAGCTCGGGGATGAACTCCTGGATGGGCCGCGAGAAGATCCACGGGTCATGCAGGGTCGCCGGCAGGGCCTCGCCCTCAGGGGCGGGGACCGCGCCCGCCGCCGCGACGGGCAGCGCGCGGTCGGGGTCCGCGGGCAGATGGGGAAGCTGGCTGGCCGCCCGGGCGAAGAGGTCGCCTATCATCTCCGGCTCGAGCCCGCCGCAGAAGGAGAACGCCATGCGCTTGCCGTCGAACAGGCGCAGGCCCATCCCCCCTTCCGAGGATTCCTGAATGGTGTCCGCGACCCCGTCCTTGAGGTCGATCCCCCGGTCGCGGCTGCGCAGGAGGTAGGCCTCCGCCTCCAGGCCGGGAGCCTTCCTGCCGATCCATTCCACGACCCGATCGGCCAACTCCAAGAGAGGAGTCTCCATCAGGGCGGCGGGTACAAGGCCATGTAGCCGGTATAGAGGAAGAAGACCGAGAGGAGCAGGAAGAACACGCCCCATTTCCGGCGTTCCAGGGCGATGTGCGCGTCGTTGAGGAGGTAGTCGCGCAGGAACGCGTTCATGCGCTCGATGAAGCCCGGCTTGTACAGGTAGCCCAGCCCGAGCAGGAAGAAGAAGATGCCGACCAGGACCCGGCTCAGCGGGCTCACGACTCACCCCCGTTGAAGGCGTTCATCGCGGCCGCGACCCCGTCGCGCAGGACCGTCCGGACGGCCTCCGCCCCGCGCTCGATGAGGCGCTCCGCGGCTTCGCGTTCCTCGGGCCGGAAGCGTCCCAGGACGAAGTCCGCCGCCTCCATCCGCTCCGGACGCGGGCCGACGCCGAGACGGATCCGGGGCACCTCGGTGCTCCCCAGGTGCCGGAGGATGGAGTCGAGGCCCCGCTGCCCGCCCGAGGAGCCCTTCGCCCGCACCCGGATCCGGCCCAGCGGGAGGTCCATGTCGTCGGAGACGACCAGGACGGCTCCCGGCGGGATCTTGAAATACCGGGCCAGCGGGGCCACCATGGTTCCCGACTCGTTCATGTAGGTGTGCGGCTTGGCCGCCCACAGGTCCGGACCGTCGTCTAACCGGACCCGGGCCGCCAGGCCGTCGCCCACGGGGGACGGCCCCCAGGAAGCCTCGCATTCCCCGACGAAGCGGTCGGCCGTGAGGAACCCCACGTTGTGGCGGGTCCCGACGTACTCGGGACCGGGGTTCCCCAGGCCGACCACCAGGCGCACTTCCGACGGCACGAGCGGCGGCTACTTCCCGCCTTCTTTCTTGCCTTCGGGCTTCTTGGCTTCGCCGGGCTTCTTGGCCTCGCCGGGCTTCGCTTCCGCGGCTTTGCCCTCGGCCCCCTCTTCCTTCTCTTTGCCCTTGGCGATGACCTCGGGCTGAGCCGCCGCGCCTTCCGCGGGCACCGCCGCGGCCGCAACGACCTCTTCCTTGACGGCGACGACGTGGATGACCCGCTGCTCGGGCAAGTCGAGGACCTCGATGCCGGGGGGCAGGACCAGGTCCTTCACGCTGACGCCCATGGTCATCTCCAGCTTGCTGACGTCGACGTCGATGTGCTGGGGGATGGCGTTGGGCAGACAGCGGATGGTCAGCTCGCGCAGGTTGTGCTCGAGCAGGCCGCCCTGCAGCTTCACGCCCGGGGCCTCGCCCACGGCGTGCAGCGGGACCTTGACCTCGATCTTCTCGGTCATCAGGATGCGTTGGAAGTCCGCGTGGATCGGGCGGCCGGTGACCGGGTGTTTCTGCAGGCTCTTGAGGATGACGGTGTCCGAGACGTTGTCGTACTGGAGGCTCATGATGGCGTTGGCCCCGGCGGACCGGAGCGATCCCATGAGGAGCTTCTCATCCACGATGACGTGGACGGCCTTGCCCTTGCCGCCATAGATGACGGCAGGGATCTTCCAGGATCCGCGGAGATCCGAAAGAGATTTCTTGGTGCTCTTGTCCGGCCGGATTTCGGCCTTCAGCTTGATGGCTTCCATGTTTTCTCCCTGGCAGACTGGTTCCAAAATCCCCCTTCAGACGAACAGCTCACTGATCGATTCCCCGCCGTGGTTCCGGAGTATGGCCTCCCCGAGGAGGCGGGCGATCGAAAGCACGGTGATCTTGCTGCCTTTGGCGACCGGGACCGGGATCGAGTCGCTGATGACCAGCTCCTCGAGACAGGAACGCTCGATCATCTCCATGGAGTTGCCCGAGAGCACCCCGTGGACGCAGACCCCGAACACCTTGTTGGCCCCCTTCAGCCGGATGGTCTCCGCGACCTTGATGAGGGTCCCCCCCGTGTCGCAGATGTCGTCGAAGATGATGGCGTTCTTGCCCTGGACGTCTCCGATCACGTTGTAGATGGAGGCCTCGTTGGGCCGCGGACGGCGCTTGTCGATGATGACCAGGCCCGCCTTGATCCGTTTGGCCAGGGCGCGGGCGCGCTCCACGCCGCCCACGTCGGGCGAGACCACGACCAGGTCCTTCAGCTTCTTGGCGTTGATGTAGTCCAGGACCACGGGCGAAGCGTAAAGGTGGTCCAGGGGGATATCGAAGAAGCCCTGGATCTGCCCCGCGTGGAGGTCCATCGTGATGATGCGGTCCGCGCCGGCCCCGGTGATGAGGTTGGCCACCAGCTTGGCGGTGATCGGGACCCGGGGCTCGGACTTGCGGTCGGCCCGGGCGTAGCCGAAATACGGGATGACCGCGTTGATCCGGCCCGCGCTGGCGCGCCGGAGCGCGTCGATCATGATGAGGAGCTCCATCAGGTTCTCGTTGGCGGGACGGCAAGTGGACTGGATGAGGTAGCAGTCCTTCCCGCGCACGTTCTGGCGGATATGGACGTTCACCTCTCCGTCCGCGAACCGGCCCACGTCCGAGCGCCCGAGCTCGTTGCCCACGTAGGCCGCGATCTTCTCCGCGAGCGGCCGGTTGGAATTCCCCGAGAAGAGCCGCATGGGGCCCGACATCGGGGTGGTCTGTATCCGCCGCCACTGAGGCTTCTTCCGGTTCATCATCTTGCGATCCGTTGGCTCCCCTGGCACGATGGTTTCGGTCTTCATTTCCTCGGTTTATTGACCTGTCGCGAACGCGCGATGGCCAGATCCCCCTCCGGGACGTCTTCGGTGATGGTGGAGCCCGCCGCGATCAGGGCCCCTTTGCCGATCTTCACCGGAGCGACGAAGTTCACGTTGGAGCCGACGAAGGCCTTGGCTCCGATCGTGGTCCGGTGCTTCTCCTTGCCGTCGTAATTGCAGGTGATGGTCCCCGCCCCGATGTTCACGTCCTCGGCGAGCTCGGCGTCGCCGATGTAGCTCAGGTGCGGGACCTTGGACCCGTAGCCGATCTTGGAGGCCTTCACCTCGGTGAAGTTCCCGATGCGCGCGCGGGGACCGGCGACCGTCCCGGGGCGCACGTGCGAGAAGGGACCCACGCTGGTCTTTTCCAGGATGCGCGCGTCGCGCAGGAAGGAGAAGACCACGGAGCACTCGTTGCCGATGGAGCAGTCCTCCATCACCGTGTAGGGGCCGATCCGGCACTGCTTCCCGATCTTGGTCTTGCCGCGCAGGATGGTCCCCGGCAGCAGGACGCTGTCCTGTCCGACCTCGACATCGGAGTCCACGTAGGTCTGGTTGGGGTCGACCACGGTGACGCCCGAGAGCATCAGGCGCTCGAGCAGCCGGCGGTTGAGGATGCGGTCGGCCTGGGCGAGCTGGACCCGGTTGTTGATCCCGATCGCCTCTTCCTGGCTCGGCGCCGGGAAGCCGCCCACGCGGCCGCCCTCGGCACGGACGTGCTCCATGCAGTCGGTCAGATAGAACTCGCGCTTGGACCCCTGCGGGGTCAGCTTCTTGACCGCGCTGACCAGGAGCGGCACCTCGAAGCAGTAGGTCCCCGAGTTGATCTCGTTGATCGCCGCCTCTTTGGGGTTGGCGTGGGCGTCCTCGACGATGCGCAGGACCTCGCCGATCGGGGAGCGGAGGATGCGGCCGTAGCCCTTGGGATCGCGCATGCGGGCGGTCAGGATCGTCACCTGCCCCTTCTGGTTGCGGTGATGGTTGATGAGCGCGAAAAGCGTGTCGAAGGTCAAAAGCGGCGCGTCGCCGCAGGTGACCAGCGAGGTCTGGAACTTCTTCAGGAAGGGGAGCGCCTCCAGCACGGCCGCGCCGGAACCCGTCGGATCCTCCTGCCGGATGAAGGTGATGGGCCGCGAGATGCCCCAGTCCTTGAGCGAGTCCTGGATGAGCTTGCGGACCTCGTCGCCATGATGCCCGATGACCACTCCGATCCCGTCCGGCTTCAGGGCGTTGGCGATGCGCAGGACGTAATGGATCATGGGCCGGCCGGAAAGGGGATGCAGGACCTTGGGAAGGTCCGAATGCATCCGCGTCCCCTTGCCGGCGGCCAGGATCAGGACCCCGAATCCGCCGTGCTCCGCTTTCCTTCCGGTTCCGGACAGTTTCATAGTCACTCTCTAAATCTCCCGGGCTAGGACTCGAACCTAGAAACCCAGCTCCAAAGGCTGGTGTGTTACCGTTACACCACCCGGGAATAAATTCATTCCGCCGACTCCGGGTCCGCGGCGGGAGCCCCCGCGCCCCGCTTCGCCTCTTCCTCGTACGCCGCCATGATCTTCTGTTCCAGATAGTGCCGGAACTCCATCGTGATGGGGTGCGCGACGTCCTTGTAGTTCCCGTTGGGGAGCTTGCGCGACGGCATGCACAGGAGCAGCCCTTTGTTCCCCTCGATGATCTTCATGTTCCGTACGACGAAGCACCCGTCGAAAGTCACGGTCACGAACGCTTTCAGCTTATCTTCGCTGCGCAAATGGACCCGGATCTCGGTGATCTCCATTGCCGCCCCCTTGTTGTCCCGCCACCGACGAGATCAGACAGTCCGACGACGCGTCACCCCAGACAGCAGGCCAGGAAGACCTTCCACGGGTATCCCCGCAGACGCTTCATGGCCGCCTCCCCTTCTTCCCGGGAGGATGCGAAAGCGAAAACGAAATCCCCGGGACCGGAAAGACGGGCCCCTTCAAGTCCCAGGCGAGTCAACAGTTCCCGCACCTGGCGCAGCTCCGGGCGAAGACGGAAAACGGATTCTTCGTGCCGGTTGAACAGAAGGCCCGCCCATTCCGAAATAGGCCTTCCTTTTTCTAGCTTTGTTTTGAGTGTACCAAGATGGGAAAGGCTGGTCAAGACGGATTCTCGACGAGGGACCTCCAAAGGAGGCCCGGATGGGCGCTTACGCGGCGCGGCGCCGGAGGAGGCCAGGAGCAGCCAGGGCAGGGCCCGGGGCGACGTGAGGTACCTCGGAGCCCTCCCGGCGCCGGTGAATCCGGCCATCGGGTTCCGGCTGAGGAAGAAGGGGACGTACCCTCCCAGCCGGACCCCCACGGCGCGGACCCGGCGCAGCCGGGAGGCGTCCCGCTCCAGGCGATGCAAACGGGTCAGGGCCCTCAGGACGCCAGCCGCCTGGGAATCCCCGCAGCCCAGCCCCCCGCCCGCGGGGATGCGCTTGGTCAGGCGCAGCTGTACCCCCGGCCCCATCCGGAACTCCCGCCGGAACGCCTCGGCCGCGCGCAGGGCGGGGTGCCGCGGTCCGGCCTCCGGGCCCGGGGACCCCCCGGTCTCGTCCACGATCTCCAGCGCGAGGCCGGACGGCGCGGGGCTGGCGTCGATGACGTCGTAGAGGCTGATCTTCGCGACGAGGTCGGCGGTCTGGAGCTTCCCGCCGCGGAGACCTGCGAACTCGTGGAACAGGTGGATCTTGGCCGGGCATTGCGCCTGCGCCGTCAGGGGCATCGCACGGCCCCTACTCGAAACGGACGCTGGGCGGGCTGGAGAAATGAAAGGTCAGGGAGAAGCCCCGGCCGTCGATCTTCAAGGTCTCCGGGACCCAACGCCCCTCTACGAAGCGATAACCCGAGAGCTCCAGACGGTAGCGCTCCTTCTCCAGAGTCTCGACCGCCCCCAGGTGCATCCGCTTCTCTTCGAGGAAGAAGGAGAGCTCAGGCGTCTCGATCCAGGCCTTCCGCCAGCTCTTGCGGGACTCCGCGGGCCGGCTGCGGAACAGCTCGCCCTGCATGTACCGGCGCAGGAAGCGCAGCGCTCCCAGAAGGGCCTCGCGGGTCTGCTCCGGCGGGGCGTCCCCCATGCCCAGCGGATCCATCTCGAAGCCTTCCCCGCCGACCAGGGCGGCGCGGAACAGGGGAATGAAGAGGGGGCCGAGCACCTCCATGCTGAGTTCATCGGGCGCGCGGAACTGCAGGAGTCCCTGGAAGCGGAAAGGATGGGGTCCCACCGTGCCCTCGATGGCGCACGGCCCCCCGTAGCGTTCCCAGGTCCCCCGCGCCGAGCCCATGAAATCCAGGGAAAGCCGGCCGAGCTCCTCCGGGGAGAATCGGTCCTCCACCCGGGCGAGCTTCTTCTCGATGCCGGCCTTGCCGTCGGAGAGCAGCTGCGCGCGCTTCCAGGAGGTCCACGCCGCGGTCGTGTCCCCCAGGACGGAGTAGACCTCGCCCAGATGGTCCCAGATGGCGTCGTCCTCGGGCAGCCGCCGGGCGGCGGTCTTCAGCTCCGCCACGGCGTCCCCCAGGCGTCCCTGCTTGAAGTGGACCCAGCCCAGGGAGTCGAGGTAAGCCCCGTTGCCCGGATCCAGCTCGACGGCCCGCCGGATGATCGGCTCGGCCTCATCGAGCTTGAGCCCCCGGTCCGCCAGGGAATAGCCGAGGTAGTTGAGCGCGGAGGCGTCGTTGGGCTGCAGGCGCATCAACTCGCGGAACGCGGCCTCCATGCCCGCGAGGTCGCCCAGCTTTTCGTAGAGCGAGCCGAGCTGGAAGAGCGCGTCGCGGTGGTCCGGCCGGAACCGGAGGACCTGCTTCATCAGCTCGACGGCCTTCTTCGGCTCGTGCAGGTCGTCGTAGCCCAGGGCCAGGAAATAGGAGATCTCCTCGTTGTCGGCCCATTGCCGGTGCGCACCCTCGAGGATCTTCACGGCTTCCGGCAGACGGTTGGCCTGGGTCAGGTAATAGCTGAGGCGCAGGCTCAGGCCCGGGTCCTCGGCCAGGGCCGCGCTCGACTTGAGGTAGTCCACCGCCGCGGCGTAGTCGTTCTCCTGCTCCGCGATGAGGGCCAGCCAGAGGCAGGTCGCGGGGTGGGAGGGCACCGTCTCCTTGGCCTGGAGGAAGAGCCGGCGGGCGTTCTCGATGTCGCCCTTGGAGAAGTACATCTCCCCCACGTGGTTGAGCAGCATGACGTTGCCCGCGTCGTATTTGAGGATCACGAGGTATTCCGCGATGGCCGCGTCCGTGGCGCGGCCGACCTCGTAGAGCTGGGCCAGACCGAAGCGCGGCTCCATATACTGCGGGTCCGCCTGGATCGCGGCGCGATAATGCGCGATGGCCTCGTCGTTGCGCCCGGCCTTCTGCTCCAGGAGGGCGATGTGGTACTCCGCCTCGCCCCGGTCGTCCGGGTTGGCGGCGATGTAGTCCAGGAAATACTTCTTGGCGCGCTCCGGGGATTGCGAACTCAGGAGGTTCCCCAGGGCGAACATGGCGGTCTGGTGCCCAGGCTGGAGCTCGAGAGCCTTCTCGAAGGCCTTCTGGGCCTCCGCGGCCTCGCCGCGGGCCCAACGGATGTTGCCGGCCAGGTGCCAGGCGTCCGCGCTGCCGGGAGAGAGCTCCAGGAGGTGCGTCACCAGATCGAGGGCCCGGTCCGTCTGCCCGACGGAGAGGGCCAGCTCCGCGGCCTGCTGACAGAGGAATGCGGACTGCGGGTCGAGCTTGAGCGCGGCCTCGAACTCCTGGAGCGCCTCCTTGTACTCCCCTTGATTGGACAGGAGAAGCGCCTTGAGATAGTGCTGATAGGAAGGTTTGGCCGAGGCCCAGGCGGAGCCGGACGGCAGGAGCCAGCAGGACAGAAGAAGGAGGCGAAGGAGGCTTTTCACGGGTGCGGCCGCGGGTTCAGGCGAGCATCCATCAGAAGCGCGTCCGCCCCGTCATTATAATATTTAGCCCTGCGGCCGACAACGCGGAACCCGGCGGACTCGTAGAGACGGACGGCGGGGGCGTTGCGTGCGCTGACCTCGAGCGTCATCTTGGAGCAGTCCGCCTCCTCCGCGGCCCGCATGGCCGCCGCCAGCAGACCCCGTCCGAGTCCGCCCCGGGCCCGCTCCGGATGCACGGCCAGGTTCAGGAGTTCGGCCTCGCCCGCCACGATCCAGCAGACCGCGTAGCCGACGACCCGCCCGTCCTCTTCGGCCGCGAGGAAGCGCGGCCGGGACCCCGCGAGCTCGGAGGCGAACTGCGTCCGGTTCCAATGGGGCGTAGTCAGCCAGCGCCCCTCGATGTCGAGGATGGCCTCCAGGTCCGCCTCTGTCGCCGGGCGCACGGTCACGCGCTTTTCAGGAAGTTGGCCGGCTTCAGGTAGAGGGGCCGGACCTTCCCTCCCCCCTTCCGCAGGACCGCTGCCGCAAGGGGGATGAGGTCCAGCGCTGAGGGGAGGTGGGGGCCGGCGTCCACCACCGCCGGTGAAGGACCCGAATCCTGCGCCAGGCGCCAGCGCGGCTCCCCCGCCGGAGCGACGACCCCGCGGCGCTTGCGGAACTCCTGCAGGAAGGATTCCCCCCGGA
>MGTY01000005.1:0-262 GCA_001799695.1 Elusimicrobia bacterium GWA2_69_24 | reverse complement strand
CGCGCGCTGGAGCAGCTTCTCCAGGACGGGGAACAGCCGCGCGTCCAGGTTCCGGCCCGGGCGCTCGGTGATCCGCCAGGACTTGGAAGCGTCGGACAGGGCCATGGAGAGCCCCTCCCAGGTCGTATCCACCGCCAATATCCTCATGGCTTCCAGCTCCGCAGTACCGCCCGGCTGCGCGGACCCGTCGCACGCGCGCACAGGGAACGGACCCCCTCCCGGACGTGGTCCAAGGACACCTCCAGGTGGTCCGGCGGCACCG
>MGTY01000004.1:42378-43064 GCA_001799695.1 Elusimicrobia bacterium GWA2_69_24 | reverse complement strand
CAGGGGGTATCCGAGGGGAAGTATGCGGTCGAGGTGGTCGACCGAAGAGACAATAGAGCGAACGTGGGCTTCACCGTGCGCGCGCATGGGAAGACGATGGAACTCCTTCAGGGTGGACCGGTCATCCTGCCCAATACTCCCAATGGGGCGGCGGTCGACGTGATCGTCGCCCCTGATGTCCGGTTGCGTTTCGCTCAGGTCCGCCGGCCGGGCATGACGACGCTGGAGAAGAAAAGGGTCAAAGCACCTCCCGGAATGAATAGCCAGCCCGATTCCGCCGCATTCGAGTTCAAGACCACGGCCCAATATGAGGGCAAGATCCATATCGAATTCAGCTTCCGCCCGGTGCTCGCCCGGCACCCCATCGACGTCGCGCGCAGGGTCCGTCTCCTGCAGGTCGATCCGGCGACTGGGATGTCTCGTGACATCACGACCGAATTGGACCCGATCCGGCGCAGGGTCCACGGCGTCACTTCCCAATTGACCGCCTTCATGATCGCGTATCCGACGGAAGCGCTAGGTCCGCCGTCCCACACGGAATCGCCTTCCGAGGTGGAGGGGGAGTGGCGGGACCTCCGGAGCACGGACACTATCGGGGGGGAGCCGGAGGCCGCGCTCCACAGTCAGTCGGATCAGGCCGCGTTGGAGGCGGTTCCAGCCGAGAGAGAGGATGTCCTCCGATCGGC
>MGTY01000004.1:41594-42313 GCA_001799695.1 Elusimicrobia bacterium GWA2_69_24 | reverse complement strand
AGCATCTCCTTGAAATCCCCGGACCTCCAGGCAGCCGATGGATCGCCGTTGAGCGTGTCGCTGCCCGTGCACAAAGGGCTCTTCGCGGTGTTCGCCAAGGCCGCGGCAACGCGCCGAACAGCGGCCCCAAGGACATTCGCGCCCAAGGGGATTGCGCGTCCTGGTCCCGTCCGCCGCGCCCGGGTCCGTTGCCAGCGCGACGTCGAGAGGTTTTGCCCGGGAATCGAGCCCGGGGCGGGGCGCATCGTGAAGTGTCTCGATGCCCATCAAGACGAGCTTTCCGATGAATGCCGGGAATCCTGGCCGGCGTCAGGAGCCTCCGGACGACCGTCTCCCAAGAGGACTGATTGACCGGGCAGCTCGCTAGGAGGTCCGTCAGGTCAAGAACAAAGGCGGCAGGTATCGGTCTAAGGTCTGGAGTGGGGGGATGAATATGATTATGAGCACTTCCGATTCATTTGAGCCCAGTCCGGCGGCGACGCCGGGGATCGCCGTCAGCGCCGGGCTGTTGTGCCTGGTCTCGCTGCTGCTGTTCTTCCTGGTGAGGCGGATGTCCGTGGTCAAGATGCCCGCCCGTTATAAGAAGGTCGCCTATGCCGGGACCTTCATCCTGCTGGCGGTCGTGCTCTGGCTTTACGCGGCCTAGTGTCTTCCCGCGCCGCTCCGGCAGACCCGGCGCCCGACATTGAGGGCTTCCTTTTCATCCTGATGCTCATGTC
>MGTY01000004.1:9443-41120 GCA_001799695.1 Elusimicrobia bacterium GWA2_69_24 | reverse complement strand
CCTATCTCGGGGCTCCCACGAAGTCCACGGTGCCGCGGATCTTCTCCATGACGGAGTTGAAGATGCCGCTCATCTGGGGCTTGAACATGGTGCCGATCACCATGATGACCCCCACGATCACCGCGATCATCATCAGATACTCGACGGTGCCCTGACCCTTCCTGTCCCGGAGCAGCTTGGCGAGGATGTTCATTTTGCGCCTCCTGCGGACTTAGACAGGAAGACGCCCGGTTTGTTCTTGGGGGGATCAGTTGCCGGAGCCGACGCTCTGCGCCGCGCCGGAGACCATGGCCATGACCTGATTGAACACCTGCGAGATCTGGGGCTTGAACAGCTTGCCTACGCCGAGCAGGACGAGCAACAGGACGGCCAGCGCGAGGGCGAAGCCCAGCGGCGAGGAGGGAGCGGCTTCCGCCTTCGGCGCGCCGCCCAGGACGGCTTCGCGCAGGGATTCCGGCGCCTTCCGTGCGGCCTCGGCGCGGAAGCGCGCGGAGGCCTTGCGCAGGGACTCCAACCGGTCCCGGCACTCGGCGCAGGCTTCCAGGTGGCGATCCACGCCGGCCTTCTTTTTCGGGGTGAGTTCGCCGTCCAGGTACGCGGACAGTTCCTCCGCTTCTATCTCATGCGTCATCGTATTTCTCCAGAAGCCGCGCCAACGCGGCGCGGGCCCGATACAGCCGCGATTTCACCGTCCCGATGGGCACGTCCATGGTGCGGGCGATGTCCGCATAGCGCATCCCGTCCAGTTCCCGCAGGACGAGGGTCGCCCGGTCCTCTGGATCCAAGCCGGAGAGCGCGGCCTCGAACTCACGCGCCCTTTCCTTTGCGTCCAGGGAGCGCTCCGGCGAGTCTTCCCGGGAAGGCGGATCCCCGCTCGCCGGATCGATGGGCGCCAGACGCCGCCACCATTTCCAAAGCCGAGAGCCCACCTGGTTCTTCCAGGCGTTGAGCGTTATCCGGTAGACCCAGGTCCTGGGGTCCGCCTCGTCGCGGAAGCCGTCGAGTCCCGAGATCGCTTTGAGCAGCGCATCCTGGGTGAGGTCCCAAGCATCCGCTTCGTTTCCGGTCAAGCGGAGCGCCAAGGTATAGGCTCGGTCCAGGGTCAGGCGTACCAGTTCCTCGGCGCTCAATTTGGACATTCTGCGGGGGGAATAGTTCTCGCTGGCGGCCGCTACAGTCTAGCAATATCGCCGTTGCCCGCGGCACGGGGATCCCGGGGCCAGGTGCAGACGGCGTAGACGAACAGGCCCGCCAGCATCAGATGGTAGCGCGCGCCGCCCAGCTCGTGGACCATGTCCTTGCCCACGAAGAAGAAGAGCGTGTCCAAGGCGGCGTGGATGAGGGCCAGTTGTCCCAGACCCATGCCCCGGAGCCGCAGGTTGGCGAACACGGCTCCCGTGAGGAATATGTGCGGCCACGAGGGGATCGCCTGCGGCCTGAGATGCGACAGGGTGAAGAGCACGGAGCTGCCCAGTACCGCGGGGAGGGCCCCCCACCGTCTCTGCAGCTCGTCCATGACGACGCCGCGGTAGGCGTATTCCTCGAAGAAGCCGATGGCCAGGGAAGCCGCCGCCCCGGCCAGGGTCTGGGTCCAGGTCCAGCGCAAACCGCTGCTCAGGCTCCATAGGAGGCCCCAGAGCGCGGTCAAGAGCAGGCCGTGGGGGAGCGGGCGCGGGCCATGGGTCCGGAACAGTCCGCAGGCCGTGGCCATCCCGGCTCTCCGGTCCAGATACAGCAGTCCGCCGAAAGCCAGGGCCTTGGTCGGCGTCATCCAAAGGCAGGTGCGATACCAATCGTCAGCGCTGCGCAGGGGGATGAGCAGGTAGATGAGAGCCCAGGCGATCGCATAGGCCAGGGCCAGCAGCAGGAAAGGGCGCAACTTCCTCGTCCCCGGTCCCATGACCGGGAATATAACACTTTGACCCCGTCGTTCACCCCCGACGGGTCATTGGCAGGCGCATCAGCGCGTGCTTGTTCCTCCGGCTTTGGGTGTACCAGGGTCTCGTCCCTTCCCCCTCCACGGCCAACGCGGCCGACAGCCGGGCGGACTGGTGCCGGCCGGCGCGCCTCAGGCAGGCCTGACGGCGCCAGCGCGGCTCAGCCCTTCCGCCGCGCGTAGTCGACCATCCCTTGGAAGTCCACGACCACGACTGGTTCATCGCCTTCCACCCAGGCATCATGGCCTGACGGCACCCGTGCGACATCGCCCGCCTTGCTGAGCAGCTCGGTCCCGTCGTCCATCAGGATGCGCAGCTTCCCCGAGAGCTGGTACTGGAAGTGCGGCGCCAGACAGCTCTTGGTGTTGACTAGAGGTTTCAACGATTCCGACCAGCGCCACCCGGGCTGGAACGTGGCCTTGCCTACGAGCGTTCCTCCGATGTCGAGCAGCTCCAGCTTGCCCTTGTCGAATTTGCGGACTTCGTCGGGGTAGTTGAAGTTCTTGATCTCCGTTTTCTCCTGCACTTGGGGCATACGACCTCCTTCGCCTGCTTCGCTCCCCCGGTATAGTCTGCGCGGGCGGCCTCAACGCACACTCACGGGCCGCTCACATCCCCTTCAAGAGACCCCAATCCTCGGCTAAGCGATAAGTAGGCGCGCCATACGACCCTGCGAACCCCGGTGAGGGGCCGTCGGAATCTCGAAGGGCGGCGACGGCGCAGCTGGCGGGCTGTTTTTCAGCGGCGGCACAACGGGGCAACTGTGCCCGGGCACAGTTGCTTAGCCGAGGATCGGGGAAGAGAGACTCCGCTGGCGCCGCCGCGCGGCACTTCGTATAATCGCGGCACCATGAACATACTCGTTCTGAACTGCGGCTCTTCGACGGTCAAGTTCCAGCTCATCGAGACCGACACGGGACTCATCGGCGCGGACCAGGACCGCCGCCTCGCCTGGGGCTTGCTGGAGAGGATCGGCAGCCAGAGCCTCGTGACGTTGCAGACCGAGGGCCAGAGGCCGGTCAAGCAGGCGGTGCCCCTGAGGGACCACAAGGCCGCCGTGGACATGGTCCTCAAGTGGGTCATCTCGCCGGAGTCCAAGATCGAGCGGATCAAATCGCTGGCCAGCATCGACGCCGTGGGGCACCGGGTCGTGCATGGGGGGGAGCGCTTCCGGACCTCGGCGCGCATCAACGAGGAGGTCCTCCGCAAGATCGAAGACTGCATCGATCTCGCGCCCCTGCACAACCCCGCGAACCTGAAGGGCATCCGGGCTACGACGGAATTGCTCGGAGAAGGGATCCCCCAGGTGGCGGTCTTCGACACCTCGTTCCATTCCACCATGCCGGAGACGTCCTACCTTTACGGGATACCGTACCAGCTTTACCGGAGACACGGGATCCGGCGCTATGGGTTCCACGGCACGTCCCACAGGTACATCGCTTACCGCTACCGGCAGATGTACAAGTTGGAGCGCAAGCAGGTGGACATCATCACCCTGCACCTCGGCAGCGGCTGCTCGGCCTGCGCCATCAAGGGGGGGAAGTCGTTCGCCACCTCCATGGGCTTCACCCCCTTGGAGGGATTGCTGATGGGCACGCGCAGCGGCGACATCGACCCGTCCATCATCGATTTCCTGGTGCATAAGGAGGGCCTGAGCATCGACCAGGTGGACTCCATGCTCAACAAGCAATCCGGACTGCTGGGACTGTCCGGTCTGACCAACGACATGAGGGAGCTTCTGGCGGAGGAAGCGGAGAACCAGGACCGCCGGGCCCGCCTGGCCATCGACATCTTCTGCCAGCGGGTGAAGCGCTACATCGGCGGCTACCTGGCGGAGATGGGCGGGGCGGACGCGGTGGTCTTCACGGGCGGCATCGGGGAGGGCTCGGCGGTCATCCGCAGGCGCATCTGCGAGGGGCTGGAGTGCCTGGGGCTGAGCCTCGACAAGAACGCGAACGAGCGCGTGGCGCAGGGTGAGGGGGGCCTCATCTCGAACAAAGACTCGAAGCTCAAGGTCCACGTCATCCCCACCAACGAAGAACTGCTCATCGCGCGGGACACCTTCCGCGTCGTCTCCGGCCAGCCCGCGGAGCCTAAGGCGTAGCGGCGGCGCCGGAGCGCCGGGGCACGTACTTCAGGACGCCGATGGCCCGCGAGGAAGCCAGCTCCGGCTCCACCTCGGCCGGGACCCAGCCCGGCAGGCCCGCGATGGCGCTCAGCGCGGCGCGGGTCCTTTCCGGCCGCAGGGGCGGGCGGAACTTCCGGGTCAGGACGTAGATCGCCGCCCTGCCTTCGGCCGCGGCCAGGGCCGCATCCAGCCCTCCCGGCCGGCCATCCTCCCAGAAAGGTTCGAAGACGACTCCTTCCCGCGCCTGGCTCAGGCAGTAGATCTGATTGGCGAAGCCCCAATCCGCGGCTACGAACACGGCCCGCGACGCGTTGCGCGCCGCGAATTCCGCGACCGTGGTGAAGGAACGGTCCCACATGACGCCGGTCCGGCCCGATAGTTGGGCCTGTCCCACGGCGGCGAGACCGGGCAGGCGCAGCAGCACTATCAAGGCGGGCAGGAAAGGCAGCAGGCGGGGGAGGCGGCCGAGCCCGGCCGTGCGTCGGGCCGCGTGCCGGCTCCAGAGCGCTAAGGCGAGGTACTGGAAGGGGGTCGCGATCACCAAGTGGTGGAAGTCCAGCCGGTAAGGGAGCAGGAGCATGGCAGCCCCCACTCCGAGGAACGCCGCCGCGGCAGCCGGCGCGGCGCTTCCGTCGTCCGAGCCGCGGCGCCGCAGGCCTTCGTAGAGGATGAGCCCCAGCAGCAGCGCCATGAGTACGGCTTCCGCATCCGGGAGCGCGCTCGGACGCCGGACGTCCAGGATGGTCCAGGCCGCGTGGAGCCCCTGGCCCAGACCTAGGTATTCTCTCAGGAACCAGAAGGCTTCCATGGGCGAAGGCAGGCCTCGCCAGGGCTTGGCGATGCGGATGAGGGAGATCAAGCCTTGCCCCGCCAGCAGCGTATAGAGGTTCGCGGCGGCCAGAGGGATGAGGCCGACCGCAAGTCCGGCCGCGGCCGCGGCCCAGCGTCCGCGCTCCGTCCGCCCAGGGCCCCAGGCCAGGCAGATCAAGAGGCTCGGCAGGAGGACGACGGCCGTCGCTTTCTCGAACAGGGCGACGCCGAGCAGGGCGCCCATGACCGCGGCGCGCCGGCGCGCCGCGGCCGGTCCCGGCGGCAGCGGGGCGAGCCAGGCGGACAGGAAGAGCAGGCGCAGGAGGAAGCTCAAGGCCGCGGGTCCGTAGTCGTGCCGGGTGGTCAGCAGGAAGTTCGCATCCGTGAGCAGGAGGACGAAGAACAGCGCCAGAGCCCCGGAGCCCAGGGAGCCGCCCGCGGTCGCTGAGAACGCGACCAGGCCCGCGGCGACGAACAGCAGGCCGGTCATCCGCCAGCTGCGCGCGCTGAAGGGCCTCCCGGAGATCCTCAGATATAAGCCGTAGACTCCGGACTTGAGCGCGCCGATGTAGCTGGCGTTGAGCACGGGGACCGGGCCCGCGGAAAGGGCGGTGCCCCGCGTCGGGGTCCGGCCTACGTAGGCGAAGGCGGCGGGGGCCTGGTTCGCCTCGTCGTAATAGAGGCCGACGGCATCCAGGTTGGGCAAGGTCAGGAGCAGGTACAGGGCCGCGGCGGCCAGTCCCGGTAGAAGCCTGCCCGCCCAGGTGCGCAGCATGGCGCTAGCGTGGGGGCGCGGGCGCGAGTAAAGAGCGGCCCTCCGCGCGGCCCGGGGTGGAGCGCGGCCAGGCCCCGAAACGGTCCAGCAAGGTCGTGGCGATGTCCTGGAGGCGACCCTCCTCCGCGCTCACCGCGCGGTCGTTGGTCGCCAGGAAATCCTCCCCTATCACGTAGATGAGCGTCTTCTCGAAGAGCTTCCGTTCCCGCATGACCTCGGTGATCCTTCCGAGCCAGACGTCCGCCTCGCCGATGGGATCCCGGAACCGCGCGGAGAGCAGGAATCTCCCGGCTCCCAGTCGCCGTATCTGGGCCAGCCGGTCCTGGGACGGGTCCGCATCCAGGTCCCGGGTCGCGATGCCGCCGCGTCCCAGCGGATCTTTCAGCATCGCCGGCGACCAGGACCCCCCGGGCCGGTCCGAGTCCGGCGCGATGTCGACGAAGGCCCCGTCTTCGCTCAGTTCGCGGAGCTGGCGGAGCTGACCGAGTCCCATCTGCCGGCGCACGCCGGCGCGGGAGGCTCCGGCCCATCGGATGAGCAGGATGTTCTGGAAGGGCAGGCGCGGGTGCGGCAGGCAGGCTCGCGGCGCCGGGTCCGCGGCCAGGGCCGCCGCGGCCTGGTCGACGAAGCGGTTGTCGATGAAAGGCTCCAGCTTGGAGGCCTTCTTCAGGGCGCCGGAGCGGAGCAGGAGCTGCTGGGCCTGCGCGAGCGGTTCCAGACGGACCCGCGGCGGCAGGGAATGGCTCGGGACCTTCAGCCCTTCGAAATCCCCCGCCATCATGAGCCCCCGGAAGAAGGACCGGTCCTTCTTCTCCTCCGGTATCGCGCGCTCGAAGGCGATGCGGCGGGTGTAGGCTTCGACGATCCGGCGCACCGTGTCGGGGTTCCGGCGGAGATAGTCTTTATGAAAGACGAGCAGCGCCTGCAGCATCCCGGGGTCGGCCCAATCCATCGGCCTGTAGAGGTAGGCGGCCTTTTTCTCGATGAGCTTCTTTGCCGCCAGAAGGTGATAGAGGCCGCCGTCGACCTTGCCCGCGATGAGCAGGGATTTGGCCTCGTCGTTGTACACCTGCGGCAGGATCTTCACGTCCTTGTCCGGGTCGAGTCCCTCCTGGCGGACGAACTCCCGCAGGAGTGCCTCGTCCATGGGCCCGGCTTTCCGGGAGATGAGGGTCTTGCCTTTGAGATCCTCGGGACTCCGGATCTCGAGGCCGCGGCGGATGAGGATCGCGTGCGAGGGATTGTCCGTGGTCTGATGGCCGAGCAGCGCTACCGCGACGATGGGCCGGCCGCGGTCGACGGCGTCGAGGAAGGAGGCTTCCCCGATCGTCCCGCCGTCGAGCTCTCCGGCCGCGATCCGGTCCACGATGTCGACCCCGGAGGCCTTGGCGAGGCCTTCGTCGTCAAGCCAGAGGCCCATCGGGATGCGGGTGAAGCCGGCGTCGCGCATGCCGCGCCGGGAGTACAGGTCCAGCCGGATCCCCGCGGCGGCGAAGCAGCCGTTGACGCAGACCCGGTAGAAGAGGCCGGTCCGGCCGCCGTGGAAGTAGCCCAGCCGGACCGCGGCGGTGCTCGGCTGGGCGGCCTGCGCCGCGCCGGAGAGGACCGCGAGGAGGAGGAGCGTCCTCATCGGGCGGCCAGGCCCAGCGGTTCGAGGAGGAGGCGGGCGACCACTTCCGCCCCGTCGCAGCGCGGCGGGGCGCTCTTAGGCGCCGCGGCCAGGACGCGGTCCAGCCGCTCAAGCAGGAGTTCCGGCGGGAGCGTCAGCTCCGCCGTCCGCATCCCCAGGCCCCGCCGCTCGACCTCGAAGGCGTTGGCCAACTGCTCGGCGTGCCCCGCGATGGGGCAGACCAGCATCTTCCGGCGCCGGGCGATGCATTCGGAGATGGAGCTGAGACCGCCCTGGACGATGACGGCGCGGGCGCGGTCGATGAGCGGCCGCCCTCCGGCGTCGAGGGCCCAATCCCGGTCCCGCAGGGAGCGGATGACCGGGAGGCCGTACTGCTCCGCGTAATCGAGCATCGGCGCCGCGCCGATGCCCGAGCCGCTCAGGAGGACATGGATGGCGGCTCCGGTTCCCGGCTCGGGCCCGGCCGGCGCCGTGAACTCCTCACGCACGATGAGGGGGACGGCCGTGATGTCGGTCGCTCCGGATGCGTCGGCCTGGAAGGAGGGGGCGAGTATGCGGCGGCTCACCAGCCTCTGGAACCTCAGGTCCAGCCTTTCCACGAGCATGCTCGCGGGAGGGATCTCCGCCTGGCGGCGGATCTCCTCATAGCGCCGCACGACGTCCCAGGCCTGCCCCAGGGCCAGGATGGACGTCCGGGACAGCAGGAGGGGAAGGCAATGGTAGTCGGAATCGATCAAGGCGAGATCGACCGGATTCGCCTTCAAGAACGAACGCAGCCGCAGGCTGTTGCGGAGATAGACCCCCGCGGTCCGGGGGCGGAGGAAGCCGGACCAGCGGAGCCGCGGGCTCTCCGACTGCCGCGGGGTGAACTCGTAGACGTCGAGCGGCAGGACCTCGACCGCGGCCGCCGCGGAATGCGCCGCCCAGAAACGGGCGGAGTTCCCGCCGGCGCAGACCACGATGCGCAGGTCCTGGCGGGAGGCTTGTAAGCGATGACGGATGACCTGAACGATGCCGAGCATGCGGGTGGAATTCCCCAGCCCCAGACTGCCGCAGGCCAAGAGCAGGGTCTTCATGGGGCCCGCCGCAGGGAGAAAACGGAGCTCATGGGGAAGACGGCCGCGAGTTCCCCTGCTTGGAGCTCGTGCCGCCGGGCCAGTTGGAAGTACCAGTCCGGCTCCCGGATGAAGGTCGGACAGCCCCATTGCTCGTGGACCAGGCGATAGAGCGCGCCGGCCAGACCCGCGGTCGGGACCAGGCAGACGATCTTCCCCGCGGTCTTGAGCCCGCGCGCCAGGCTCTCCAGTACGCGCCCCGGCTCCGCGACGAATTCCAGGACCCCCGCGAGCAGGATGCGGTCATAGCGGCGTTCGCCCTGAAACTCCTCGATGGCGGAGAGGGTCCCGGCGAACCCGTGGGTCCGATACGCTTCGATCATCGACGGGGAGGCATCGATCCCGTGGATGCGGACGCCTTGCGTTTCGCGCATGCGGAGGGTATGATAACCGGCTCCGCAGCCGGCGTCCAGCACGGCGAGGTCGGGCGCCAGGTCCAGCCGGTCCCGGAGCGCGCGCCATTCGGCTTCCCGGACGAGCCCCCAGAGCCCGCGCCCGCTGGCCGCCAGGTAGTCGGGGGCGGCGCGGTCGAAGTAGGAGCCTGGCGCGGTGGTCATGGCTTCGAGGCCAGCACCAGGCGGCCGGGGTCCCAGCGGGAGAGCCGGAGGACCCTGTCCACGCGATAGCCGGCCTCCTCCGCGGCCGCGACGACCTGGGACTGGCGATAATCGCGCGCGCGGTAGGTCCGGTCGATGCAGCGCCGGTACTGGCGGTAAAGCAGGCTCGCGCCGCCGCTCTCCGTCTCGGTGAACGAGAAGCACAGGCTGCGTCCCCGCAGCCGCTGGAACAGCCGCCGGGCCTCGGCTTCGTCGATCCAGTCCAGGAGCCCGAGGACGACGATGAGCGACGCGTCCCAGGCCGGCGCCGCCAGGACGTCCCTGCGCTCGAACCGGATCCGGCCGGCCTGGGACGCGAACCGCCTGCGCGCCGCCGCGACGGCGACCCCGGAAATGTCGATCCCCAGGTAGCTCCGCCCCTCCCGGTCGATGAGCGCGTGCGCGAGGATCCCGCTCCCGCAGCCGAGATCGAGGACGTCCGGGTGGTCCGCGAAGTCCTCACGCACCAGGCGCCGGGCGGCCTCCATCCTCCGGCGCACCGTCCAGGCGAACGGATTGAAGCTGGAGAGCAGGGAATAGCGGGCCGCCTCCCAGCGGAGGATGTTCCGGTCCCAGAAAGCGGTCCTCTCGTCGGCGTCAGGCATGGGCGGGTCCCACCCGGCGCTCGCGGGACCAGGCGAGGAGCTTCCGGAACTCGGCGACCCGCTCTTCCCGGAGGGAGTCGGTATGCTTCATGAGCGCGAGGTCGTCGTGCTGGGCGGGATGCACGATGACCGGCAGTCCGTCCGCGTTCAGCAGTTTCCGGTCCAGCGCGGCGGCCGAGCGGCGGTCGGCGGCGTTGAGGTACAGGGTCCGCTGGAGGCGGAAGCCCCGGCATACTTGCGCCGTGACCGCGCAGCCCAGCCAGCCCGTGAACGCCTTGCCGGCGAGGAAACTGGGGGCGTGGCCGGGGTCGGCGGGGAGACGGACCCAGTCGATGCCCGCGTCCCGCAGGGCCGCGGCCGCGGCCGCGAACACGGGCGGAAGCAGGTGCGCGTGGTGATGGCCTTCGACCCCGGTGAGCGGGACCCCGAGAGCCTTGACGCGTCCGGCCTGGCGTCCGGTCTCGATCCCGATCTCCGCGGACGACAGCGTCCCGCCGAGGGCCCGGCGCAGCAGGGCGGACAAGCCGCAGAAGAGGCCGTTGCGGCCGCACAGAGAGGGGACCTCCTCCGGGGGGCTCAGCGGCGGGCCCTGGGTGAGGTTGAGGTGCAGGCTGAACCGCATCCCCGGCAGCCGCAGCAGCCGGTCGAGCCCGGTTGCGAGGTGCTCATGGCTTCCCAGCAGGGACACGCAGCGGACCACGCCGGCCTCTCCCAATTCGAGTATGCCCTGGTTGACCCCGGGGGACATCCCCCAGTCGTCGGCCACGCAGTCCGGGGCGCGGGTCAGAGGTCGCTCCTGGGCGGGCATGCGGGTCTCAGCCTCCGGCGGACAGCCGGCGCCCCGGGATGCGGGGGGCCACCGGCCGTCCGTTGACGTACGCGAGGGAGTCCTCGTAGCCCACCGAGACCTCCGTGATGGGTCCGGGGCAATCCACGTGGAAGGAGCGCTCGTACGGCGCGAGGAGGGACCGGTTCATGGTCGTGCGGCCGTCCGGGATGGGGCCCAGGGATTCCGCCAGGAGCACGCGCCGTTCCGTCCCGGCGCAGGAGGCGGTGAAATAAGGGCGGGTCAGCGCCTGGACCCATTCCAAGCTCACCCATTCGTCCGCCTGGGAGATGGGTTCTCCCTTGAAGAGGACCCGCACCGGACGGCGGCCGCGTTTCTTCCAGTCCACCAGGACCTCGGCGGTGACCTCGCACCAGGGCCGGCGCGAAGGGCAATCATTGAACACGAAGCGCGACACCGTCTCCCCCGGACCCGGGGAGAGGATGGGGATGTCGAAGGAATAGGCTTCGGAGCCGTTGTGGAAATAGGGGGGGAAGCCCTCGTGGTCCTTGACCTCGTAGGGGATGGCGAGGAAGCGGCCGCAGGCGATGGGCTTGCCCAGCAGGATGCCTCCGGAGGCGATGCCGGCGGCAGGGGTCCCGGCGAGGGCATGGCTCAGGAGGAGCTCCTTCGCGTCGACGGTCCCCTTCGGAGCCCGAGAGAGGAGCACCGCGAAATAGCCGTCGATGCGGCCCAGGCCCACCTCCCCGGGAGGCGGGGTGGTCCCTCCCTCGCTCTCGACCGTACGGTACACGTGCGCGGGAGTGATGGTCGTGTGCATGTCCACGTAGAAGATGCGGCGTTTCGCCTCGCCGTAGTCCCAGCCCGTCTGCGCGTGGACTGCGCGGGACAGGGCTTCGAGGTCCCGGAGCCCGGGGAAAGACCTCCCGCCGCTGCCGTATGCGTAGCTGTAGACCCCCAGGGACAGGACCAGCGGCAGGGCCAGGGCCAGGGAGAGGAGGGCTCGGCCGGACTCGGGGTCCGCCGCGCGGCGCAGGAGCAGGGCGAAAGCCGCGCCGGCCAGGATCGGGAACAGGAAATGCGCGGCATCGAGCGGCGCGCGGCCGTAGGACCAGAGCAGGGTGTGCCAGGCCAGGGTGAACGCGCAGAGCGTCCCGGCCAGCGCGGGATAGAAGACTCCCGGCCGCAGGCGCGCCGCACGGCTGGCCAGGAAGGCGGTCGCCAGCAGGTCCAGGCACAATCGGGGGATGATGGAGTACCGGGTGGGGGAAAGGGCGAGGGCTATGGCGTACGCGGGGAAGGCCGCGGCCGAAGCCACGGACAAGACCTTCACGCATCCCCCAGCGAAGCGGCCGCGGACCTCCTCGGCCGACTCTCCGGTCCCCGCTGCGCGGGTTGTCGCCGAGATCCGGAGCATCAGGAAGGGGAAGATGGCCTCGAAGGGTAGCAGGATCATGAACCGGCGGAGCAGTGACAGCGGGGAGTCGAAGTGCTTCTCCTCTATGCCGTGCGCGAGCATCAGCGGGAGCATTTCCCTCAGGCTGAGGCTATGGGAGGCGAATGATGCGGCGGGTTGTCCCAGCTGCAGCGAGAAGGCCCCGGCCGCCCTCCAGATCAGGAATGGGAGCAGCGTGAGAAAGAACATCCCCAGGCCCCCGATGAACCATTGCCAGGACAGGGGCCGGAGCCCGAGTCGGGGGGCGGTCGTCTGCAGGATGAGCCCGGAGAGCAGGAGGAGGTAGAAAGTCGCGTGCAGCTGCACTCCCAGGCCGCAGGAAAGGCAGAAGAGCAACCAGACCGCGCCGTTGCGCCGGGTTTCCCCGGCGAAAGCCAGGCAGAGGGCCAGAAGCGACCCGACGGCGAACAGCGGCATAAAACTCGCGTTGAAGCAGTATAATAGGGTCTTGAAGTCGAAGAAGGCGACGCAGAGCAGGGCGTAGCAGGCCGGGAAGACTCCGAAGCGGCGGCGCGTGAACAGCCAGAGCAGCGAGGCCCCGGCCGCCAGCATGGCGATCTGGAGCTGCCAGATCGCCTTCCATCCGAATCCGAGCCGCATGGGGAGCGCTAACAGGAAATAGTAGAAACTCCCCGGCAGATGACCGCCGCCGCTGGCTTCCGGGCCGAAGAGGATCAGCTGTCCCATGGCGAGCAGTTGGGCCCGGTCGAGGTCCCGGGCCTGGAAGATCGTGAAGCGGGAGACGTCGAACAAGGATTGCAGGGGGACGAAAAGTATCAGGAATACCAGGGCGCATTCGAGGACGAGGCGCTTCGCGTCCGTCGGATGCTGGGCTCCCGGCATGGTCATTCGGATTAAAGCATTCTTGACGCTCTGAGGGCGAAGCCCCCGCATGAAAGTCCTTTTCATCAACCCCCAGCAGGAGATGGCAGGTCTGCAATGCCTGTCCGCCTATCTCAAGCGGGCCGGACACGCGACCGCCTTGTTCAACGACCCCCGCCTGTTCATGAACCTGTTCTTGCAGAGCGAGCGGCTGGACAGGCTGTTCCATGTCCGGGAGGAGGGGTTCGCCGCGATAGAGGCTTTTTCCCCGGACCTGATCGGATTCTCCGTGGTGTCCGACGACTACGAGTGGGCCTGCGCCTGGGCCGCGGCCATCCGGGAACGGTGTGACATCCCCATCGTGTTCGGCAATTGCCACCCGACCTTCTATCCGCGGCAGGTGCTCGCCCAGCCGGAGGTGGATTTCGCAGCCCGGGGGGAGGGGGAGGAGACCCTGCTGGAACTGGTCGAGGCCCTGGGGAAAGGGGAGGATTTCGCGAAGATACGCGGCCTCGCCTATAAGGACCATGGGAGCGTCCGCGTCAATCCCATGCGCCCCTTGATCGCGGACCTGGACTCCCTGCCTTTCCCGGACAAGGACCTCCACTACGGTCCCATGCCCTATCTCAACCACGGCTACAGCACCATGACTGGGCGCGGCTGTCCCTTCCGCTGCACCTTCTGCCACAATAATTCCTCGGTCAAGCTCTACGCGGAGCACGGGCTGGCTAAGAGCTGGGTGCGGCGCCAGAGTCCCCGGCGCGTGATCGCCGAGCTCTTGTGGGCCAAGGAGCGCTACGGCTACGACCACATCCGCTTCAACGACGAGGAGTTCGCCTATGACCGGGGCTGGCTGCGCGAGTTCTGCGCGCTCCTCAAGGCCGAGGTCGGGGTCCCCTATTTCGCCTGGGTGAGCCCGAACACCATCGACGCGGAATCCGCGGGCCTCATGGGGAAGAGCGGCTGCGACTTCGTCGAGATGGGCCTCCAGAGCGGATCGGAGCGCTTGCGCACCGACATCCTGCATCGGCGGGTCAGCAACGAGAGGATGGCGGAAGCCATGCGGTCCCTGCGCGAGGCGGGCATACGGCCGGAAGTGGACCTCCTGCTCGGGCTCCCTACGGAAATGAAAGCCGACCTGGACGATACCGTCGAGCTCCTGCGCCGCGGTCGGCCCGGGGCCACCTATCCCTTCTGGCTACGCTACTATCCCGTCACCGACATCTTCGCCCTGGCGAAGGAGCGGGGGCTGCTCTCGTCCGAACAAATCGCCTGCGCGGAACGGGACTTCAGCCCCCGCGGGTCGGGTTATTACCGGGAGGGGAACCTCCGGCGCGAGAGCCTGGCAAGGCATTATCACACCTTCATCCTGCTCATGCCGCTCCTGCCGGACTGGCTCATCCGGCTCTGTCAGCGCTGGGACCTGGTCCGCTTCACCCCCGCGTTCTTCGACTCGATGGTCCTGGCGCAAGTGCGGCGGCTGTTCCGGGGTGGGATGTTCGACGACTATCACCTGCGCATCTACCACGGCTCCGTGTGGGAGTTCGCGCGGCTCGTCCGGGCCTGGCTCTCCCGATGAAGGTCCTGTTCTTCAACCCCCAGCAGGAGATGCTCGGGCTGCAGTGCCTGTCCGCGACCCTGAAGGCGGCCGGCCATCAGACGGCCCTGTTCAACGACCCCCGTCTCTTCGACAACCCCTGGGTGCGGATCGGACGGACGGACGGGGCGTCCTATGTCCATGACGCGGGGCTGGCCGCGGTCGCGGCCCACTCCCCCGACCTGATCGGTTTCCCCGTCGTTTCCGACGATTACGGCTGGGCCCGCGCCTGGGCGGCCCGCCTCAAGGCGCGCTGCGACATCCCGATCGTGTTCGGCAACTGCCACCCGACCTTCCACCCGCGGGAGGTGCTCGGCCGGCCGGAGGTGGACTTCGTCGTCCGGGGGGAGGGGGAACTCACGCTCTTGGAGCTGGTCGAAGCCCTGGGGCGCGGCAAGGACTTCTCGAAGATCCTCGGCTTGGGCTACAAAGACCAAGGGAACGTCCGCATCAACCCGATGCGGCCGCTCATCCCGGACCTGGACTCCCTGCCCTTTCCGGACAAGGACCTCCATTACGGCCCGATGCCGTATTTGAACCACGGCTACATCACGATGCTGGGGCGCGGCTGTCCTTACCGCTGCTCATTCTGCGACAACAACTCTTCCGCCCGGCTGTACGCGGAGCACGGGCTCGCGAAGCGCTGGGTCCGCCGGCGCAGTCCGGAGCGCGCCATCGCGGAGCTCCTATGGGCCAGGACGCGCTACTGCGCCGGGCACTTCCGCTTCAACGACGAGGATTTCGGCTATGACCAGCGCTGGCTGCGCGAGTTCTGCGCGCTGTTCAAGGAGAAGCTCGGGCTCCGCTACTTCGCCTGGGTGAGCCCGAACACCATCGACGCGAAGACCGCGCGCCTCCTGGCCGAGAGCGGCTGCGACGCCGTGGAGATGGGCATCCAGTCCGGCTCCGAGCGCATGCGGACGGAGGTCCTGCATCGGCGGGTCTCCAACCGGCAGATGGAGAGCGCGATGCGGGCTCTGCGCGAGCACGGCATCCGGACGGACGTGGACCTCATCCTCGGGCTTCCCACGGAGGCCAAGGCCGACCTGGACGAGACGGTCGAACTCCTGCGCCGCGGCAGGCCGTGGGGCACCTACGCCTTCTGGCTGCAGTACTATCCCTCGACGGAGATCTATGCTCTGGCGAAGGAACGCGGCCTCCTGCCCTCCGGCACGGCGCAGGCGCGCGCCGCCGGCATCCATCGCGAGGGGGACATCCCGCGGGACGCCCTGGCGCGGCGCTATCACGCCTTCATCACCCTCCTGCCGCTGCTTCCGGATGCGTTCATCCGGCTCTGTCAGCGCTGGGACCTGATCCGCTATTGCCCCGCTTTCTTCAATACCTTCCTCATCGCCCAGCTCCGCCGCCTGCTCAAGGGCGGCGTCTACAACGAGTTCCAGGTGCGGGGCTACCATCTGCTGTGGCGGGAGAGCGGACGGTTCCTGGCGGCCTGCTTCACCCGGAAGAGCAGCTAGTAGTGTCTCCAACGCGTCTTTGCATTTGAAGAGCCGTCATACCGGCGAATGCCGGTATCCAGCGTGCGAAATGGATGCAAGGGAATCTATTTTGGCGCCTGGACCCCGGCTTCCGCCGGGGTGACGTCTGGCGTCTGGCTCGTCCATTTTATCCAGCGACGGGCCCCCCCGGACTGTGCCCGGGCACAGTCGCCCAGAAGGTTCGGGCTAGCCGTCATACCGGCGAATGCCGGTATCCAGCGTGCGAAATGGATGCAAGGGAATCTATTTTGGCGCCTGGACCCCGGCTTTCGCCGGGGTGACGTCTAGCGCCTGGACCCCGGCTTTCGCCGGGGTGACGTCTAGCGCCTGGACCCCGGCTTTCGCCGGGGTGACGTCTGGCGCCTGGACCCCGGCTTTCGCCGGGGTGACGTCTGGCGCCTGGACCCCGGCTTTCGCCGGGGTGACGAATGTAAATGAACTTATGAAGCAATACACTGGTCTCAGCGGAAAGGCAGGGGCGGCGGCGACGCCCCGAGCGGCGGAGCGGCCCCTTCGCGCCGCACGGCGCGATCGGCGGCTTGCCACGGCTTGACTATCTGGAGCAGCACCGCCGCGCCGGCCGAGCGATTGGAGACCGTCCAACGGCTGGGCCAGTGCCGGGGATGGATGTAGACGTCTCCTTCTTGGAAATCGACGCCGCTGATCCGTTTCTCCAGCCGGAGCGTCCCCTTCAGCACGATGCCGGTCACCCATTGGGTCTTTTGGGAGCGCGTCACGGCGTCTCTGCGGCGCTCCCCCGGGCCCAGCGGCACGATGGAGACCTCCAGTCCGCCATGGAGCGCAGGCGCCGGAGGAGGGGGCCGGTCGGCGTTGGCCAGGAGACGGACGGCGGCGCCGGACTCGGGGGCCGGCGGGGCGGGCGCGACGATGCGCAGGAGGACGGCGCCCCCCGGAGCGCGCCCCGTCCAGGGCCGCTCTCCCGCCGCCAGGGAGAGCAGGTCTCCGGGCTGGAACGCGCCCTGCGTCCCGCCGCGCTCCAGCGTCCCGGCGCCGGACCAGGCGAAGAGCAGGCAGGAGGTTCCGCAGACTTCGGCGGCCCGCCGTCCGGCTGCGGAGTCCTTCGGCAGGACGAGCAGGGTCGCTTCGGGGGAGGCCGGGAGCGCGAAGGTCCCGGACCGGGACAGGCTCTCCGCCGCCTCCGTTATGTTCAGGGTCATGCGGGGACGCCGTCCGCCGCCGAAGCCGCGGCTGAAGTCCTTTTCGCGGGGGGCGCCCGCCGGCGGCGAGGCGAGGGCGGGGAGCGGGACGTCCGTCCGTCGCAGGAGCGACCAGACGTGCTGGTCGTCGTTGTGATCCGAGCTCCGTAGGAGGGGCTCTTCCCGCACCGAATAATAGCGCTCCAGGGAACCCAGTATCCCGTGGAATTCGCGGGCGCGTTCCGGATCCTCGATCCAGGTGGCGGTCAGCCAGAGCCGCGGATGCGCGGCGACCAGGCGGGAGAGGGAGAAGGCGGGAGCACCCTCCATGAGGATCGAGGGATGGAGGAGACGGCACCCCTCGGGCAGGGCGTAGTAGCCCTGCCAGAGGACGTCCCAACCGGGATAAGGGATGACCGCGTCCCCCTTGGCGCAGCGGGCCGCGATGGTCGAGAAGGCGTCCTTCAGGCGCGAACGGGGATTCCGATAATAGGCGCTCAGGGAAGCCGCGTCGAGCGACAGGATAAGTCCGGCGCCCAGGAAGAGGACGCTCCGCCGCAGGCGGGAACGGCCGTCGCCGGCGGCGGCGCTCAATCCCGAAGCCGCCAGCAGGAGCCAGACCGGGAGGATGAAGATGAGGTAGCGGAATTCGAAATGGGTCTTGGCGCGGAGCACGAAGATGCTGAGCAGGGGCAGGAGGACCCACAGCGCCAGCCCGAGAGAGGTCCGCAGCCGGGCCGGACGCAGAAGGATCCCGGCGGCGGCGAGGCCCAGGCAGAGCGCCCCCAGCAGGGCGCCGTCGCTGTAGTCTTTGATCCCCTCCCACAGAACGAAGGTGTGGGGCGGCAGATGATGCCAGCGCAGATAGGATTCTCCCAAGGTGAGGTTCCCGGGGGCGACGGCCTCCAGCTGCAGGGATTTCCACAGGGAGAAGAGGCGGGGATGGAGGATGACGGAGAGCAGGCACAGGGTCCCCGCGGCCCCGGCCAGGGGGAGCTTCTTCGCACGGATGCCGTGGACGAGGAGGCCGAGGGCGCACAGGGTCAGGGGATAGAGGGCGAATTGGTGCAGCTGCAGGTTGAACGCATGGGAGAGCGCGAACCCGGTCCACCACAAGGCCTTCACCCGCGGGGGCGCGTCCGCCGGCAGCCGCAGCAGCCGGAGCATGCAGTACAGCGCGCTCAGGGAGTAGAACATCAGGGGGGCATAGTAGCGCGCTTCCTGCGCGAAGCGTATCCCGTAAGGGGAGAAGGCGAGCAGGAGGCAGGCCAGGAGCCCCGTCTCCTCATCGAAGGCTTCCCGGCCCAGGAGGAAGAGCAGGGGCAGGCACGCTATCCCGTACAACACGAACGGCAGGCGGACCGCGGTCTCCGAGTCCCCGAGGACGGCGCTGGAGACGCGGCTGATCACGCTCGCGTGGGGCTGGCGGGAATGGTCGGCCAGGATGTCGCCCAAGGGCTGCCGGGCGTGCGCCCAGATCTCGATCTCGTCCACCCGCAGACTGCTGTCCAGGCCCCCGAGGCGCAGGCCCGCGCCGCAGGTCAGTATCAGCAGGAGCAGCCAGGTCCGGCGACTCATCGCTCCCCCCTGGCGTCCTCGGGAGGAGCTTCGATGGGTACGGCGTTCTGGCGGTCGGGCATGAGCCAGACCAGGAGACGCGCGGGGTCCTTGCCGAGGGGTCGTGCCCGGTAGGAGGTCCCGGCCGGCACCGACGCGTAGGCGCCGGCCCCTACGACTGTCGCCGCGGGGCCGACGCGCAGGTCCAGCCGGCCGGAGAGCACGAGCAGGCGCAGGGTCCCGAAGGTCCGCAGTTGGAGGAAGACGGGCTCTTTGAGTTCGACCCGGTAGGCGGCGAGGGGATAGCTCCGCTCCAGCCACCAGAGAGAGGCCTCCCGGGTCCGGACATCGGGGATCCCGAACGAAGTCTCCTCACCGGAAAAGAACGCCGCGCGGACCTGCCGTGCGCCGGGCGGGCGGCGGCAGCTCGCCGCCAGGAGGACCGTCAGAGCGCAGCCGGCGGCGAAGGGGCGCCTCATGGCCAGTAGCCATGGTTCTTCGCATCCTCGAGGAGCTGGGCGGGAACGGGCCGGGTGCCGGGAGCGCGCGGCAGGAAGCGTCCGCAGGCGGTCCGCCACGCGTCCAGCTCCCGGAGCAGTCCCTCGACGACTTCGGGGTTCTCCGGCGCCACGTTCCGGCGCTCCTCGGGGTCGGCCGCGATGCGATAGAGTTCGAGCGTCGTCTTCGGCGGCCGCCCGAGCCAGCGCCGCCAGCGGGACGTGCTCCATCGGATTTCCCGGATCAGCTTCCATTCCCGGTTCCGGACGCTGTCGTTGACGCTCTCCGGCCGTTCCGGATTCCTCGGCCAGAGGAAGGGCAGGCCGGCGAATATGTGGTCGTGGATCCGGCCTGCTCCGCGCAGGAGCGGGGACAGGTCCTTGCCCTGGGGCGCGTAAGGGATGGCGACCCCGAGCCAAGAGGCGAGGGTGGGCGCGAGGTCCGTCAACTCCACCAGGGCCGGTATGCGCCGGCCTTTCAGGCCGGGGACGCGGATGGCGAGGGGGACGTGGATCACGTCGTCGTAGAGCGTCCCCCGGGTGGCGCCGGCCCTGCCGAAGCGGCCGTGCTTGGCGAACATCTCCCCGTGTTCCGAGAAGACGACGACGATCGTCTTTTCCCGCAGCTTCCGGTCCAGGGATGCGAGGAAGGAGCCGAGCTGCGCGTCGACGGAGAGGACCTCCTCGTCGTAAAGCTCCCCCAGGAAGTCGATGTCGGCTTGCGTCAGATGCACGGGCTCCGGGACCCGCGCCACGGGCGCCGTGGACCAGAGCATCGTATAGTTGGCCTGGAAGTCGCCCTTTTCCGGCCGCCAGGCGCCGCGGACGCAGCGGGAGGAGTCGACCGTGATCCCCGTCCGCTTCGGGTCGCTGAAGGTGCCGAGCAGGTCCGGCGGCGGGGTGAATGGGCAATGGGCGTCATAGCCGTGCACGAACAGCATGAACGGTCCCCGCGGCCTCCGGGCGAGCCAGGCCTGGGCCTGGGCGAGGGTCGTGCCGAAGCCGGTGAAATTGGGGTTGGAATCGGTCTCGGAGAACCCCCGCATCGTGCTGAAGTCCCGGTAGTAATCCAAGCCGCCCGTGAAAGCGGCCGTCCGATAGCCCCGGCTGCGCAGCAGCTCCGGAAGGGTCCGTATGCCGGGGGGCAGCAGGTTCTCGCTCACCCGGTTGAGGATGCGGTGGCTGAAGGGATAGAGCCCGGTGAGCCAGGAGGCGGCCACGGGCAGGGTCCAGGAGGCCGGGGAGAAGGCGTTGTCGAACACCAGGGCGTCCGCGCCCCAGCGGTCGAGCCGCGGGGTGGTCTTGCGGGCGTAACCGAAGAGGCTCATGTGCCCGGTGCCCACGTTCCCGAGCGAGAGGACGATGAGGTTGTAGCCGGCGTAGGCGCCCGGCTGCGGCGCGTTCGCGGTTCGGGCTTCGGCGGGGCGGTGGAGGAAGGCGAGGGTCAGGAAGAGGACGGCCAGTCTCATTTCGGGGGTCGATCGGGGCGTTTCCTCTTCCCGCCTCGGCCTCGGCCCTTGCCCCCGCGGGCCTTCTTCTTCTGGATCAGGGACTGCCGGCAAGCCGGCGAGAGTGCGTCGCCGTGCTCCTGCAGGCAGGACTTCGCTTCGTCGATGGAGGCGTCCTTGCAGAGCTTCTTGAAATCCCGGAGGCAGGGCTGCTGGTCGGAGAGATTCTTGGCGTGCTCCAGGCACGCCGGGGTGACCTTGTCGCGGTTGCGGTCCAGGCAGCGCAGGAGCCCGAGGGCGTTGTCGCCCGCGTCCTTGCAGTAGAACTCCTTGTCCACGCGGCAGGGGTGCTCCTCGGTGTAGCGCGACAGGATCGTCCGGCACTTGGGCGAGAGCGCCGAGAGCTTCTTCAGCAGGCACTCCTGCTTCTCCCCGCGGCCTTGCGCGGCGGGGCAGAGCTTCTTGGCGTCGTCGCGGCAGAGCTTCTTGGGGAAGTTGGTCTCGCGCAGGAAATTCAGGCAGGGGGACGATATCTCGTCCAGATGCTCAATCCAGCAGCGTTGCAGGGATTCCGGGTCCTTGGCCCCCTTGCAGAACATCGCCGCGTCGGGCTGGCAGGGGTTGGCCTGCCATTGCGCGCGCAGTTCCTCCTGGCACGCGGGGGAGAGTCCGTCGGAATTGCGCTTCATGCAGAGGAGCATGTCCAGGGGATCGCGCGTCTTCTGGCAGAGCTTGGCGGAGAATTCGGCGCAGGGATGCTCGGGCGGGGCCGGTTCGTCCGCCGCGGCTGGAGCGGCCGCCTCGGCGGCGGCGGGCGCGGCGGGGCCCGCCGGGACGGGCGGCTGCGCGGGGAGGAGGGCGGGGTGGGCCGACAGGAACCAAAGGGCCAGGAAATGGCTGAGGCCGATCTCCCAAAAGAACATGGGAGGAATATAACATTTTGGTAAGATAAACCCGAGGTCGCATGGATGTCCTGATATTCGACGATGACACGCATTTCGCGGAGCTGCTGGCCGCGATGGTCCAGGAGGACGGCTGGACCGTGGAGAAGCATTACCACGCCATGGGAGCCGTCGACGTCATCCGGCGCGTGAAGCCGCGGGTCCTGATCCTCGACATCATGATGCCGGGGATGGACGGGCTCAGCCTCTGCAAAGCGATCAAGACCCTGCCCGAAACCGCCGCGATCCCCGTCTTCATCCTATCGGCCAAGGGTTTCGAAGAGGAGAAGTCCGAGGCCGAGAGGGTCGGCGCGCTGGCTTTCATGTCGAAGACCGACGATATCGAGAAGCTGCGCCAGAGGCTGAAGGAGCTGCTGGGTCCCAACGGCCAGGCCGCCCTGCTCCCGACGGGACTCCCCGGCATGCCGCAGACCCCGGTGTTCTTCGCGCAGATCTGGGGCTTCCGCGGCCCGGTGGGCGGCGATCCCGCGATCCAGCCCACCAACTGCGTGACCCTGGACCTCGGCGGCCGGACCGTCATCCTGGACGCGGGGACCGGGCTCCGGTTCTTCGTGGAGTCCCGGCAGCCCCTCCAGGGGGATCTCTGGGTGCTGCTGAGCGGGCATGGCGGGGAGCAGATCTCGGGCATAGCGAACCTCGCCGCGCTCCAGTTCCCCGGGCGGGTGCACATCGGCGGGACTTCGGACACCCGGCGTCCCTTCAAGACCCTCATCCAGAACTCCCTGGGCAACCGTTTCGACATGAGCCGCCTGTCCCTGTACACCCTGGTCGAGGGCCGCTTCAACATGTGGCCGGACGTGGCGGTGCAGGCGCTCTTCTCCAACCATCCGGGCGCGACCCTGGCCTTCCGCATATTCCACAAGGGGCGCAGCCTGGTCTACTGCCCCGCCAACAGCATCGGGACGGGGAAGAGCCTTTCCGATTTCAACGAGAAGTTCCTCCAGTTCATCCGCGGCGCCGAGGTGCTCATCCACGACGCGCGCTACCGGCACGCGGACCTGGCCGCGCACGCGGGAGAAGGGCATTCCTCGTCCAAGCTCATCGCGGAGGCGGCTTCCCGGGAAGGCGTGCGCGACCTGGTCCTCTTCGGCCTCGACATCAACTACACCCGCGAGCAATGCCAGGAGATCCTCGACGAGACCCGCGGCGAGCTCGCCAAGCAGCATTCCTCCCTGCAGGTGCAGCTCGCGAAGACCGGTCTCCAGATCGGGGTCTGATGCGCCTCGGCGAGCGCCTCGACACCCTCCCCCTCAGCCGCTTCCACTGGAGCATCGTCGCAGTCTCGGGCATGGGCTGGATGTTCGACGCCATGGATTCGGGGCTGGTCTCCTTCGTCCTCCCCGTCCTGGCCAAGGAATGGGGGCTGACCCCGATGCAGGTGGGACGCATCGGCAGCATGGGCCTGGTCGGCATGTTCGCGGGCGCCATCCTCGTCGGCATGGTGGCGGACCGCTTCGGGCGCAAGCTGCTCTTCCAGACTACCTTGGCGGTGTTCAGCGTCGCGACCGGGCTCTGCGGCCTGACCTGGAACTACGGGTCCATCCTCGTCATGCGCTTTTTCGTGGGCTTCGGACTGGGCGGCGAGCTTCCCGTGGCCAGCACCTTGGTCAGCGAGTTCTCCCCCAAGGCCCACCGCGGCAAGCTGGTGGTCATCCTGGAGAGCTTCTGGGCTTTCGGCTGGGCGCTCGCGGCGATCGTCGCGTACCTGCTCATCCCCCGCTTCGGCTGGAGGATCGCCTTCCTCCTGGGAAGCCTGCCGGTGCTCTATGTCCTGTACCTGCGGCGTGCCGTCCCGGAATCGCCGCGTTTCCTCGAGTCCCAAGGGCGATGGGAGGAGGCGGTGGCGGTGGTCCGCTCCGTGGAGACGGCTTGCGGCCAGAGCCCCGAGCCCCTGGAGCCCGGGACCGCGCCGCGGGCGCAGTCGCAGGGTTTCCGGGCGCTCTGGTCGGGGACCATGCTCCGGCGGACCGTCATGCTCTGGATCCTCTGGTTCGCCATGGTGTATTCGTACTACGGGATATTCACCTGGCTGCCGTCCTTGCTGGTCGCCTCGGGGCACAGCCTGGTCAAGTCCTTCTCCTACGTGCTCGTCATAACCGCGGCGCAGATCCCCGGCTACTTCAGCGCGGCCTGGCTTGTGGATCGCTGGGGACGGAAATCCACCCTGGTGGCCTATCTGGTCGGCTGCGCGGTCAGCGCCCTGGTGTTCGGGCGGGTGGCTACCCCGTCGTCGATCATGCTGTGGGGATCGCTCATCTCCTTCTTCAACCTGGGGGCCTGGGGCGTCGTGTACACCTACACTCCCGAGAGCTATCCCACGGCCCTGCGCGGCACCGGTTCGGGCTGGGCGGCGGGGGTGGGGCGCATAGGCGGGATCATCGCCCCGCTCGTGGTGGGCTTCATCATGGAGCGTTGGCAGGGCCGGCAGGACATCGTCTTCGCGCAGTTCGCCGCCGTGGTCGTGGTCGGACTCCTGGCCGTGGTCGCCCTGGGGGAAGAGACCCAGGGCCGCAGCCTCGAGCAGATCGCCGCTTGACCGTAAGATAGTCGGAGGAGAGTCCCATGAAGAACGTCCCGCTCTGGAAACGCATGTTGAGTTCGGCACTGGTCGCGGCGCTGCTCGTGCAGTCGGGCGGAGCCGCATTCGCGCAGGCGACCCGCTCCGGGAAGGATGGCGCCTCCGGTCCGGCCCCCAGCGCCCAGGAGCGCAAGGAGCGCCTGAAGCGGCTGGCCCTGCTCCTGCAGGGCGTGTCCGAGGACGAATATAAGGAAGCTCTCAAGCAACTGCCCGCCAAATCGGCCGGCCGCAGCGAGCTCAAGTCCCGCTCCAAGGTGCTGCGCTCCGCCTACGTCACCCTCGCCGCGCTGGAATACCGCGAGGCCTCCAAGCAGGCGCCCGCGCTCGCCAGCGCCCGCTACTCCACGGATTATCAGCGCGTGAGCCGGGAGGAGTCGGCGAACCTGGCGGTGAACCCCGAGACCCTGACCGAGACCGGGTGGGTGACGAACCTGATGGGCCTGGCCGCGGTGGGCGGCGCCGGCTACCTGATCTACGACAATCAGCGCAAGAAGAAGCGCTCCCGCTCCGAGCCGGTTGCGCAATACGTGCCTCCCCCGGCATGTCCCGCGGGGACGGATCTGGCGGACGGGCGCTGCATCGTGGCCGACACCTCCTGCCCCGCGGGGACGGCGCCCGAGGGTGGGCGCTGCGTGGTGATCAAGACGGATTGTCCGCAAGGCGCCGAGCTTCAGGACGGGCGCTGCGTGATGGTCGAGAAGAACTGCCCGCCGGGGACCGCTCCCTCCGAGGGGCTCTGCGTCGTGACCGAGAAGAGCTGCCCCCAGGGGACGCAGCTCGAGGCTGGGCGCTGCGTCATCGCCCAGAAGGAATGCCCCCAGGGCACGACGCTCGCTGAAGGCCGCTGCGTGATCGTCCAGAAAGAGTGTCCGGCCGGGACCGCCATCGTGGATGGCCGGTGCGTGGTGACGGATAAGGACTGCCCCGCCGGGACGCTGGCGCAGGCGGGGCGCTGTGTCGTGGCGAAGGCTGACTGTCCGGAAGGGGCGGAGGCGGTCGACGGCCGCTGCATCATCACCCGGAAGGAGTGCCCCCAGGGGACGGAGGCCGTCGCAGGGCGCTGCATCGTCGCCCAGCGGGAATGCCCGAAGGATACGCGGCTGGAGGAAGGCCGCTGCGTGGTCGTGCAGAAGGAATGTCCCGAGGGGACGAGCCCCGACGGAGGGCGCTGCGTCATCCTCGAGAAGGACTGCCCGCAGGGGACGCGGCTGGAGGAAGGCCGCTGCATCATGCTCCAGAAGGACTGCCCCCAGGGGACCGAGTCCGTCGCAGGCCGCTGCATCGTCACGGCGCGGGAATGTCCGGCGGACACGCGGCTCGACCAAGGCCGCTGCGTCATCGTCCAGAAGAGCTGTCCCGAAGGGACGGTTCCGCAGGAGGGGCGCTGCGTCGTGATCCAGAAAGACTGCCCCGAAGGGACGCAGGCCATCGCGGGCCGCTGCATCGTCGTTCAGCGGGACTGTCCCGCGGGGACGGAGGCGGTCTCCGGCCGCTGCGTCATCCTTCAGAAGGAGTGCCCGGCCGGCGCCGCGTCCGTCGACGGCCGCTGCGTCATCGTGCAAAAGGATTGTCCCGAGGGCACGACGGCGCACGCGGGCCGCTGCGTCATCCTCAAGACGGACTGCCCCGAGGGCACGGATGCGGTGTCGGGCCGCTGCGTGGTCAACCAGAAGGACTGTCCGGAGGGGACGGCTCCGTTCGCCGGCCGCTGCGTCATCATCAAGCAGGAGTGCCCCGAAGGGACGCAAGCCCTCGAGGGCCTCTGCGTCATCCTGAAGAAGGACTGTCCCAAGGGGACCGAGGCCTCCGAGGGCCGCTGCGTCATCATCCAGAAGGATTGCCCGGCCGGGACGGAGCCGGTCGAAGGCCGCTGCGTGGTCACGGAGAAGGACTGCCCCAAGGGCACGGAACTGTCGGAAGGCCGCTGCGTCATCACCCAGAAGGACTGTCCCGAGGGGACGGCCCCGCAGGGAGGCCGCTGCGTCGTCGTGAAGCGGGAGTGCCCCGAAGGGACGCAAGCCCTCGAGGGCAGCTGCGTGATCATGAAGAAGGATTGTCCCAAAGGGACGGAAGGCGTCGACGGCCGCTGCTTCATCACCCGGAAGGATTGCCCGGCCGGGACGGAGTCCGTCGAAGGCCGCTGCGTGGCGACGGAGCGGGACTGTCCCAAGGGGACGCAAGCCCAGGGCGGGCGCTGCGTGATCCTGGAGCGGGATTGTCCCAAGGGCACGGAGCTCTCGGAAGGCCGCTGCGTCATCACGCAAAAGGACTGTCCCCAGGGCACGGAGGCCGCCGACGGCCGCTGCGTCGTCGTCCAGAGGGACTGCCCCAAGGGAACGGAATCCGTTGACGGCCGCTGCGTCATCCTTCAGAAGGACTGTCCCAAGGGGACCGAACTCTCGGACGGGCTCTGCGTGATGACCGAGAAGCACTGTCCGAAGGGGACCGAGACCATCGAGGGTCTGTGCGTGGTGACCGACAAGAGCTGTCCCAAGGGGACGGAGATGCTGGAGGGGCTGTGCGTGGTGACGGAGAAGGCGTGCTCCAAAGGGACGGAAGCGGTAGAGGGGCGCTGCGTCATCACTCAAAAGGAGTGCCCGAAGGGGACGGAGGCGGTCGCAGGCCGCTGTATGGTGACCGAGCGGGAGTGCCCGAAAGGCACGCAGCTGGACGAGGGCCGCTGCGTCGTCACTCAGAAGGACTGCCCCAAGGGGACGGAGGCCGCCGACGGCCGCTGCGTCGTCGTCCAGCGGGACTGCCCCCAGGGCACGGAGGCCCTGGAGGGACGCTGCGTCATCACGCAGAAGGACTGCCCGAAGGGGACCGAGCCCGACGAGGGCCGCTGCGTCATCGTCCAGAAGGACTGCCCCCAGGGCACGGAGGCCCTGGAGGGCCGCTGCGTTGTCACCCAGAAGGACTGCGCGAAGGGGACCGAGCCCATCGACGGGCTCTGCGTCATCATCGAGAAGCGCTGCCCCAAGGGCACGCAGTTCTCGGACGGGCTCTGCATGATCGCCGAGAAGAACTGCCCCAAAGAGACGCTCCTTGATGAGGGGCGCTGCGTCATGACGGAGAAGGAGTGCGCGAAGGGGACCGAAGCCGTGGCGGGCCGCTGCGTCATCACGCAGAAGGACTGCCCCGAAGGCACGGCGCCGCACGCGGGCCAATGCGTCATCCAGAAGGCGGATTGCCCCGAGGGGACCAATCCGGTCTCGGGACGCTGCGTAGTCAATCACAAGGATTGTCCGGAGGGGACCGCCCCTTATGCCGGCCGCTGCATCGTGATCCAGAAGGACTGCCCGGAGGGGACGGAGGCGTCGGACGGCCGCTGCGTGGTCACGAAGAAGGACTGCCCGAAAGACACGGAGTTGGTCGAAGGCACGTGTGTGATCACGGCCAAGCACTGCCCGAAGGGGACCGAATCCCTGGAAGGGATCTGCGTGGTGACCGACAAGAAGTGCCCCAAGGGGACGGAGCTGCTGGAGGGCCTGTGCGTGGCGACCGAGACGCACTGCCCCAAGGGAACGGCGCTGGTGGATGGACGCTGCGAGGTCGTGGAGGTGCGCTGTCCCGCGGGCTCGGACCTCGTGAAAGGCGTGTGCGAATACGCCGAGGTGCGCTGCACCGGGGGCGGCAAAGCGGCCGCGACGGGCTGCACTAAGAACGAGCAGGTGCAGGCCTCGCGGGTGACCAATCTCTACAAATCGCTGGGCGGCCTGGAGACGCAGATGGTCAGTTCCTCCATCGCCCAGGACAAGGAAGCCGACCTGCACCACCAGATGGGTCTCCTGTATGAGAAGCTGGCCGCGGCGGTGGTCGATCTGGAGGAGGCCCCCAAAGCCCCGGCCGCGGTCGAGGAAGCTCCGCGTCCGGCGCCGCGCCCCAAGACCCCGGTCGTCCGCCCGCAGCCCGAGAAGAAGCGTCCCAGCGCCGCGGAAGACCTCGACGACATGGAGCAGGACATGCGCAAGGAGCTCGACCGCCGGCGGGGGCAGACGGGCCGTTAGGCCGCCGGCCTGGAGAGAGCGAATGAACGCGCTGAAGGAAGTCCTCCGGCATCAGGTCTATCCGGCCATGGGCTGCACCGAGCCCGCCTCCGTGGCCCTGTGCGCGGCCCACGCGGCCAAGGCCCTGGGAGAACCCGTGCGCGAGGCGCTGTTCCTGCTGGACCCAGGCACCTACAAGAACGGGATGGGGGTCAGTCTCCCGAACGCGCGCGGCGGGAAGGGGAACCTGCTCGCGGGGGCGCTGGGCCTGCTCATCGCCGACCCCGGCCTGCGCATGGAGATACTCCGCGCTTCCACCCCCGTGGTCCTGCGCCGGGCCCAGGCGCTGCTGCGGGCGCAGCGGGTCCGCTGCGTCGTGGCGCCGGACCGGCGCGACAGCTACGTGGAAGCCCGGCTCAGCGGGCGCCGGCACCGCTCGGTCTGCGTCATCGCCGGCAGCCATACGGAGGTCGTCCTGCTGGAGCGGGACGGGCGCGCGCTCCTGCGCCGGAGGACCCCGGGGAAGAAGGGCGTCCCGCGCTTCAAGGAAGCCCTGAAGAAGGCCGCCCTCAAGGACCTCCTGCGCTGGGCCGGACGGATGGACGCGGCGGACGCGGCCTGGATACGCAAGGGCGTGGCCATGAACCTGGCCGCGGCCGAGGCGGGGCTGCGTTTGCGCAAGGTGGGCTACTACCTGCGGGACCTGCTCAAGCGCGGCTACCTGCTCAACGACGTCTTCGCGTCGACCAAGCTCCTGGCCGCGTCGGCCTGCGACGCCCGGATGGACGGGGCGGCCGTGCCGGTCATGAGCAGCGGCGAGAGCGGCAATCAGGGCATCGTGGCCGCGCTCGTCCCCTGGCAGGTCGGCCTGTCCTTCAAGACCCCGGAGCGGACCGTCCTGCGCAGCATCGCCCTGTCGCATCTCCTCAACGCCTACGTGAAGGTCCACACCGGCGGGCTCGCGCCGATCTGCGGCTGCGCCATCGCGGCCGCCGTCGGGGCCGCGGCGGCCATCGTCTATCAGCGCAACGGCCCCGACGTGCGGGGCATCTCGCTCGCCATCAATAACGTGATCAGCGACATCGGAGGCATGCTCTGCGACGGGGCCAAGAGCGGCTGCGCCCTCAAGGTGGTGAGTTCCACCGACACCGCCATCCGCTCGGCCTACATGGGCATCCACCACTACGGCATCACCGAGGTCGAAGGCTTCGTGGGCCGGCGCGCCGAAGACACCATCCGCAACCTGGCCAAGATCTCCACGATCGGGATGGCCAAGGTGGACGACACCATCGTAGGCATCATGATGGATAAGCAGTCGGCCGCAGCTTGAGCAGGGGGACACCGTGAGCGAGAACGATCCGGAGCACCGCCCTACCATCGTCGGACCGCAGCCGGGCGGGTCCGGGGGACGCCGCGCCGGCGTGCCCCGCGGGCTCGAGCGCCTCGTGGCCCTGGGCGCCCTGAGCCCCGAGTGGCGCGGCAAGGTCCTGGCGGGTCCGGAGGTCGCGGCGCGCGAGGCCGGTCTGGAGCTCTCCGCGACCGAACAGGCCGTCCTCAAGTCCATCCCGCGCAAGACCCTGGAGGCCATGATCGCTTCCTTCGAGCGGATATCCGCGCCGGTCCGGCCTTCCCTCATGCAAATGGCGGCCGGCAGCGCGGCCGCGGCCCTGCTCGCGGCCTCCTTGTCGGGCTGCGATGCCCTCACCCCGGTCAGCCTGGGCATATCTCCCGACGCGCCGGAGGCGCGGCCGCCGCAGGCGGAGCCCGCTCCCGCCGCGCCGGCGCAGCCGTCCGAGAAGCCGGAGGACCGCATCCTGATCGGCGACCCGAGCCGCAGCATCGGCGGGATCCGGCCCGACCCCAAGCCCGTCGCGCCGGCCGCGCCCGAGGAATCGGAGGATCTGAGCGCCGTCACCCGCGGGATCAGTCCCGACGAGCCGCCGCCGGGGGCGCGGATCAGCAAGGGGCTCCAGGCCGACGAGCCGGAGGGGACCGATGCGGTCTCCCGCCCCAAGCGGGTCAAAGGACAGTCGGGGGTGGCGGCGGTCCGGACCGGGATATCGCCGGACGAGCCGCCCGCGAAGCCGAGGCTGCCGTGAGCGCGGACCTCACCCTGGTCAATCTGAACATGCTCTACGTCCGCTACGCGGACGGGCGCGCGGACCGGGAGCGTCATCTGCCCCTGGGCCCGCTCTATCTGACCGCCGCCTTGGAACAGGCCGGCCTGCGCGTGGACTTCCGCGACTATCAGACGCATGACTGCGCCGACCCCTTCGCTCCGGGGGCCATCGCGGGCTTCCTTTCCGGCAGCGCTCCCATCCTGGGCGTGAGCTGCATGGCCAACCTCCTGCCCTTCACCCTGCTGGCGCTCCGGGAGTTCAAACAGGCGCATCCGGAGAAGACCGTCGTGCTCGGCGGGGTGGGTTCCAAGAGCGTGGAGCGGCTCATTCTGGAGCGCTGCCCCTGGATCGACGTCATCTACCGGGGGGAGGGAGAGATCGCGGGACCCGCCTTGATCCGCGCGCTCCAAGAACGCACGCCGCTGCAAACCGTCCCAGGGGTCAGCTTCCTGCGCGACGGGCGCTATGTCGAGACTCCCCGGCCGCCCCGCATCCGGGACCTGGACGCGGTCGCGCCGCCGGCCTTCGCGCGGGTCCGGCTGCCCGACTACGAAGGCTACGGCATGGTGACCAGCCGCGGCTGTCCCTATCCCTGCACCTTCTGCTCGGTGGCCCCGATATGGGACTTGGAGAGCCACTCCCGGTCCGCGGAACACGTGCTCGCGGAGATGCGGCAGCTCAATGCCGAGCATGGGGTGCGGATGTTCCTGTTCCAGGACGAGTTCTTCGTCAGCGGCAAGCGCCGGGTCCTGGAGTTCTGCGAGCAGCTGGCCGCCTCGGGGCTGCGGGTCAAATGGAAGGCTTTCGGCCGCGTGGACCTGACCGACGAGGAGACCATGCGGGCCATGGCCCAGACGGGCTGCTGCGAGATCCGCTACGGCATCGAGTCGGGCTCCGACCGGGTCCTGAGCCGGACCCGCAAGGGCTTCACCGCGGAGCAGGCCGTGGAGGTGGTCAGCCGGGCCGTCGGCGTCTTCGACCGCACGGACTGCTTCTACGTCTGGGGGTTCCCCTTCGAGACCATGGAGGATTTCCACCAGACCGTGTTCCAGATGACGGCCTTCCGGGCCATGGGCGCGCGCATCCTGCCCAGCCTCCTCTGCCTGCTGCCCCAGACCCGGATCTATCAAGAACTGGAGGACAAGGGGACGCTGGAATTCTGCCCCGAGCTCTTCCCAGAGTATATGATCACCGGCCATGAAGCCCTGCGCGGGGCGCGCTGCGGCCTGCCTCCTGAACACGCCCGCATCTTCGAGTTCATCCGCGCCAACCCCGACATGTTCCCCGGGTTCTTCCATCACGACCTGGCCGGGAACGTGCTGCCCAAGCTGGCCGTCCTACAGGAATTCGGCTTCTACGGCCCGGACCGGAGCCAGGTCCAGGATACGGATTCCTGCGGCGCCCATTCCCCCAAGGTGCGCATGGCGCGGCCGGCGGAGCTCGCGACCCGGACGTCATGAACCTGCCCGCGGACCTCCGCTCGGTCCTCGCCGTCGTAGCCCTCAACGGCGCTCTGGCCGCGGTGCTGGACCAGCTGGCGCGCCGCGAGTTCCTGCACCGCCACTGGCTGCTGCCTTCCCTGGCCGCGGGGCTCGCTTATCAATGGCTCGCCACCCTG
>MGTY01000004.1:0-9430 GCA_001799695.1 Elusimicrobia bacterium GWA2_69_24 | reverse complement strand
GGGCTCCCGCGGCCGGGCCGGGGGCGCGGCCCCTGCCGCTATGGAACGGCAGGGACCGTGCAAGAGTATGTTCTCCGGACGCACGGCCCGCGGTGCGCAGCGCGATCCTTTCTATGATGGCCTTCGTCACCGCGCTCGGGGTGGTCAGCTATCCGGGCGTATTCGCCTGCCGCGAGCAGTGCGCCGCCAAGTTCGGCGCCGCGGCGCTTCTGGTCGCCCTGGTCTTCGGGCACCAGACCCGGACCCGCGAGGGCATCTTCTGGGACGCGTCGCGCGCCCGGCTGGCGGCCCTGGGCTGCGGCTTGTGGGGGTGCTATCTGCTCCTCTACCACCGCCATCTCACCCTCTGGATGCTCGACATCATCTTCTTCATCCTCGCCATGGTCCTGTGGCTGGGCCGCAGCCAGGCCGTGTTCCTCATCGCTTCGCTGGGGATAGTCGCGCTGGCCGCCCTGCGCGGCGCGGGCGGCGAGCTGGCCGTGGTCCTTCTCGACCTGGCCCTGCTCACCGGGCTCCTCTTCGGGAGCCGCTGGGTGGAAATCCGGATGAGCGGGAGTCCCGCCACGTCGTCGCGGCCGTGGTCGCCGGGGCGCATGGCGGCCGCGGCCGCGGTCCTCGTCGTCTTGGCGGTCTATGCCGCGCGCCCGGCCTGGCTCATGGTCAACCCGGAGCAGCGGCGCGCCCGGCTCGAAGGCCTGGCTCCGGCGTTCCCGGTGAGCGATCCGCGGAAGCTGTCGCCATTGGCCGCCCGCCTGCGCGCGCACGTGGTCGAACTGGCCGGCAGCATCGGCGAGCGTTCCGCGTACCTGCCCGGTCCCCAAGCCCGGGCCCAGGACTATATCGCGGCCCAGTTCCGGAAGGCGGGCTACGAGCCCAGCATCCTGCCTTTCGAATCCCGGCGGACGACCGACCTCCTGCGCCGGGAGCCCTATCGGAACCTGGAGGCGCGGCTGGCCGGGCGCGATGACGGCCGGGGCATCTGGGTCGTAGGCGCCCATTACGACACTGCCCCGGGGACGCCGGGGGCGGACGACAACGCCAGCGGGATCGCGGTCCTGCTTGAGGCCGCCCGCCTCCTGCGGGAACGCGGGGCCGGGGGGCGCGAGGTGCGCTTCGCGGCCTTCGATGCCGAGGAGCCCCCGGCCTTCGGGACCCGGGACATGGGGAGCCTGCGCTACGCCGACAATCTCAAGGACAGCCGCGTGCGGGTGCGGGGCATGATCAACCTCGAGATGGTGGGCTACTTCAATCCCGCGCCCGGAGCCCAGCTCTTCCCGCCTTTCATGCAGCTCTTCTATCCGGAGCGGGGGGATTTCCTGGGCTTGGCGGGGAACCTGCGCAGCCTGCGCCTGGGCCGCGAATTCGCGCGGGCCTGGAACCTCGAACCCGGCGTGCCCCTCTTGCCCGCGACCCTGCCGTTCGTCTTCTCGGCTCTGGCGATCTCGGATCAGCTCAACTTCTGGTACGCGGGCTGTCCGGCGCTCATGCTGACGGACACGGCCTTCTTCCGCAACCCCAACTACCACCAGGCTTCCGACACCCCCGAGAAGCTCGACTACGAGCGCATGGCGGCGCAGACCGAGGCCCTGGTCCGGGTGCTCGCCAGCCTCTGAGCGACGGCCGCCGGGACGGGATTCAGCTGCTCGCCGTCATCCCGGCTCCCTCACGCCGTCATCCCGGCTCCCTCACGCCGTCATCCCGGCGAAAGCCGGGATCCAGTGATTCTGACAATGTCGGGCCCGGGGCGTTTGGAGCTATGGGACGGCGCACCCGATGTCGGTAACATGGTGACCGCGAACGATGTCGATTTTGAAGATGTGCAGCAGGGCTATTTCACGGCCAAGCAGGCGATTGCGGCCGGGTTCGACCAGCACAATCACCCCTACCATGTGCGGGCCGCTAACTGGATCAGGAAACGGCGGGGCATCTACCGTCTGGCGCTTTTCCCTCCCGCGGACCGGCCGGACCTGGTAATCTGGTCCCTATGGGCCAGGGATCGCAAAGGCACATCCCAGGGGACGTTCTCGCACGAGACGGCGCTCAGCATCTACGAGCTCTCCGATGCCATGCCAGCCGCGCTCCACATGACGGTCCCGCCGGGTTTCCGGCGTATGGCCCCAATTCCCAAAGGACTCACCCTGCACCGGGGAAGTCCTATAAAGGAAGACATCGAGGACCGGCACGGATACCAGCTTACCCGACCGCTGCGCACCCTCGCGGACCTGCTGGAGGAGGGCAGAATCTCGCCCGATCTCCTGCGCCAGGCCGTCCAGGAAGCCTTCGAGCGCGGGCTGATCCGGCCTGCCTCTATCCAGCGGGCAACCCACCTGCCGCCCCCTGTCCGGGAGAAAATGGAGAAGCTCCTCAAAGAGACCGCTCGATGATTGAGCCTCGCAAGTACGCCACAGCTACGGCTTTCCGCCGCGCTTTGGAGGACCGCCTGAAGGAAGTCTCCTTGAGGGAGGGCCCCGACATCCAGCGCCTGCGCCGCCAAGTGGCATTCGACAGGCCCCTGGCCCGCCTTTCCCGCCGTTTCATGATATTTCATAGACCATGAGTTGCGGCAGGGCTGGCGAATTGAAGGCGCTTTTCAGCGCGACCTCAGGTTGGCCGATGTAGTCGATTGGCGGGGATCTTGACTACTTTACCGTCTTGCCAAACGACGAGCGGATCGCCGCTCAGACGCCGGTCCTCGACGACCTTTGCGATAGCCACCTTGAGCGCCTTATCGGCTTTTCGAATGATCGATGGGGCTTTGCGCAGGGACCGTTCTTTCTTCATTTAGGCAGCTCCAAACCCTTTTTGACATGATCAAAGAGGCTGCTGTTCAAAATCCGGATATCCGATCCTTCTGCATAGGCGATCATCTGCGGACGCCTTTCGGAATTATCCCAAAGTGTCCAGGTATCCAATAGGGGCATGTATTCCGCGAACAGATTCCGCAATCCCCTGTGGAACCTGCGACGGATGTCTTCTTCCGGGACAGCATGCCCGCCGTGACGGACCCGATCCCGGACCCGCTGAATGGCGAGTTGGACGCTGGGGACCGACAAGAAGAATAAATGGATCCTGTAGCCCTTCGTGCGAAGCTTGCGAAACAGCGACAGATAGCCCTTGCCGGAGAGCGTCGTTTCAAAAGCGAAATCGCGATGATGTGCTGACAATTCATCGATGCGCCGGAGCATGATGCGGCCTGCCTCCAGGGCGGCTGCCGCTGCCGAGAAAGGGGACAGCCCGCCGGCAATGAGGTCGGCGTTCACGAACTCTGGACATTTCGCGAAATGCGGCAGGAACTCTCTGGCGAAAGTCGTTTTCCCCGCGCCGTTGGGTCCGGCGATCACGCACAGTTCTGGTCTTGTCATGGGGAATCGAGGCCCATATCATATAAAACCATGAGGCTCTCGACTGAGGACACGACTCGTAGCCAAAATAAGGCCGACATTGATCCCCTTCCGGCCGCGATTAGGCCAGGAACCGGACCCCCGCGCCGAACCGCCCTTATAGTGCCTGCGAGTCGCCAGCCTCTGAGCGGGCCGGGGCGGCGCTCAGCCGCCGTGGTGGAGGTGGATGGCGTGGACTTGCGCGCCGTCCGGGATGGGGAACGCCGCGTAGTCCTCTTCCGGGACGACCTGCTCGTTCACCGTGACGGTGATGTGGATGAGCCCGTAGCCCATCCGTTCGAGGAGCCGGGCGACGGTGAGTCCCGCGCTCCAGTCTTCCCGACGGCCGTTGACGGTGATCATGGGGCGCCCTTCACGAGCAGGGCGATGGCCAGGTCGGCCTGCATGTTGGCGACGATGGCGACTCGGGCGGAGCAGAGCCCGAGCGTATTGTCCGTCTCGCCGTCGCCGCAGAACCAAAGGTTCCCGCCGGCCCGCACGACCTTGAGCGCGGCCGAGCCGCCGAAGCCGGACACCCCGTTGCCGCAGACGAGCGGCTTGCCGGGATAGGCGCGGCACCAGGCGCCGATGAGCGCCTGCTTGGCTTCGACGCGGTCGAAAGCCTCGATGAGCAGGTCGGCTTTCCCGAAGAGCGCGGCCGCGTTCTCCGGGGTGATGCGGCAGGCATGCTCCTCCACCCGGAGCTCCGGATGGATGGCCTTCAGATGAGCGCCGAGCGCCCGGACCTTCTCCGTCCCGATGTCCGCCTGGACGAACTGCTGGCGGTTCAGGTTGGAGAGCTCGACCTGGTCGAAATCCGCCAGGATGAGCGTTCCGACCCCGGCCCGGGCCAGGGCGATGGCCGCGTTGGAGCCCAGGCCCCCGCAGCCCGCCACGCCGACCACCGCCTGGGAGAGGGCTTCCGTGACGCCAGGCGGGTTGCGCTCGAAGATCCCGCTCATTGCTGGTCCGCCGCGACGATCTTTACGAGCTCCGGCAGGGCTATGCCCAGCTCCTTGAGCCGGGCGAGGGTCGGGACCCCGTTCTTCGTCCAGCCGCGCCGCTTGTAGGTCGCGTCGGTGACCTTCTCGTACTGCTCCTCGCGGTAGGCCCGCGTGAGCTTGATCTTCTCCGCCGTGCTCTTGCCCGCGGGGTCGACGCCGACGAGCTCCTTGAGCTGCTTGTCGTAGCGCTCGGCGCGCGACTCGTACTCTTCGACCGTCACGGGGCCCATGGCCCGGTAGGGGATGCTGTCGTTCTTCCGGTCGCCCTTGCCCAGCATGCGGCAGAGGATGCGCTGGAGGTTGTAGACGCGGGCGCTCTGGTCGAGCATCTTGGCCTCGTCGAGGGGGATGCCGGTCATGCCCTCGAAGAACTGGAGGTAGTTGCGCACGTGGCCCGGGATCTTGGCCGCGTCCTTCTCCAGGTGGTTGTCCGCCGGGACGATGTCGTTCCAGACGATCTTGCACAGCCCCATGAGTCCGAACCAGGTCCTCCAGAGGGGGAAGTAATGGAGAGCTTCCGCCTTCTTCTCGAAGGTCGGGAGCTGGTTGTTGACCATGTCCATGAAGATCAGCCAGGCTTCGTCGTGCTGGGGGCCCTTGATGGCGAGGCCGTAGCCCGCCTGCTGGGCCAGCGACTCCTTGGATACGTACTCCGAGAACTCGAGGCCCTTGGCCTCCATGCCGATGTCCTGGAGGAACTGCGCGTCGGCCCCATACTCCTTGACCCACTTGGCCTTGAGCCAGCGGATGCCCTGCCCCACGTCCACGCCGAAGCCCGCGCCCCGGGCCATCTGGTGCAGGAGCTCGAGCACCTCGGCCTGAGCGCCGAAGCGCAGTTCGAGGCCGCCGGTGTGCGCCTTCGTGATCACGCCGGCTTCGAAGGCCTCCATGACGAAGCCGAGGGTCGTGCCCGCGGAGATGGTGTCCACCCCGTAGGTGTCGCAGTAGAAGTTGAACTCCGCGACGAAGTCGCCGTCCAGGCAGCCCATGGTGGCGACCGCGCCGCAGGTCTCGTACTCGGGGCCGTCCACGCAGACCTTGCGGCCTTTGTAGGGGCCGGTCTTGAGCTGGAAGCCGTCGATGGTCTTCGCGCAGGCCATGCTGCAGCCGTACCAGCAGGCGTCCGCCATGCCCTGCGTGAAGTACTTCTTGCGCAGGGTCTCGGCGCCGATCTTATGCGTGTCGGGGTGGGAGCCGAACTTGAAGTTATGGACCGGGAACAGGTCGTACTTGTCCATCACGTCCACGATGTTCGCGGTGCCGAGCTGGCGCATGCGGAACTGCCTGCCGTCGAGGGTGGCCATCTCGGCGTTCACCCGCATCCCGGCCTGGCGGATCTTGCCGGGGTCGGCGGGGTTGTTGAGCGCGTCGACGATCTCGATGGCGCCGGTCGGGCAGACGTGGGCGCAGGAGGTGCAGCCGATGCAGGTCTTGTCCACCGTGCCGAAGGGCATGGTCAGGTGGCGGCGGACGCCGCGCCCCGCGAAGTGCAGCACATCCTCCTGGGCGAACTCCTTGCAGGCGCGTACGCAGTGGCCGCAGAGGATGCAGGCCTTGGGGTCCTCCTCGGTGAGCTCGCTCTTAAAGCGGCTGGAGCTCACCCCGCAGGCCCGGGCCGCTTCCTGGACGACCGGGACGTTGGGCCAGCGGCCCAGGTACATCTCGGCGACGAGGCGCCGGTGCTTGAACGCGGCCGCGCTGGCGGTGAAGACCTTGATCGCCTCGCGCACGGGGTAGTTGCAGGAGGTGACGAGCTTGCGCTTGCCCCGCACTTCCACCTCGACGACGCAGAGCCGGCACACCCCATAAGGGGTGAGGTCCTTGTGGTCGCAGAGGGTCGGGACTTGGACGCCGGCGGCGCGCAAAAGCGGCAGGAGGAAGGAGCCTTCCAGGGCCTCGTCGCGCTTGCCGTCGAGCTCGAAGAAGACCTTGCTGGCGGCGGTTTTCACGGGTTCGCCCATGGCTAACTCCCGCTCCGGACGGCCACGGCGGCGAACTTGCAGACGTCGGCGCAGACCCCGCACTGGATGCACTTGTCCTGGTCGATGCAGTGGAGCGCTTTGCGCTCGCCCGCGATGGCCTTGGTGGGGCAGTTCCTGGCGCAGATGGTGCAGCCGGTGCACGCCTCCGTGATGTCGTAGCGCAGCAGCGCCTTGCAGGCCCGGGCCCGGCACTTCTTGTGCCGGATGTGCTCCTCGTACTCCTCGCGGAAGTAGCGCAGGGTGCTCAAGACCGGGTTGCCCGCGCTGCCCCCGAGCTGGCAGAGGCTGGCCGCGTTGACGGTGGCGGCCAGGTCCTCCAGGAGGGCGAGGTCCTCCTCGCAGCCCGTGCCCGCGCAGACGCGGGTCAGCGTGCGGTCGAGCGCGGCCAGGCCCTCGCGGCAGGGCGCGCATTTGCCGCAGGACTCGTCCACGAGGAAGTGGATGAAGTAGCGCGCCACGTCCACCATGCAGGTCTCCTCGTCCATGACGATCATCCCGCCCGAGCCCATCATGGAGCCGGCCTCGGTCAAGGAGTCGAAGTCCACCTTCATGTCGAGGAGGGAGGCCGGGATGCAGCCGCCCGAGGGGCCGCCGGTCTGCACGGCCTTGAACTTCTTCCCATCGGGGACGCCGCCGCCCACGCCCTCGATGATCTCCCGCAGGGTGATGCCCATGGGGACCTCGACCAGGCCCGTGTTGCGGATGTTCCCCACCAGGGAGAAGACCTTGGTGCCGCTCGAACCGGCCCAGGGGTCGGGGGGCTCGCGCTTGGGGTCGTTGGTGCCCAAGGAGGCGAACCATTTCGGGCCCTTCTCGAAGATGGGCGGCAGGTTGGCCCAGGTCTCCACGTTGTTGAGGATGGTGGGCTTGTCGCGGTAGCCGTACTCCACGTTGTGGACGTACTTGGCCCGGGGCTCGCCGGCCTGGCCGGACATGGAGGCCATTAGGGCCGAGCTCTCGCCGCAGACGAAGGCGCCCGCGCCGCGGTGGATCTTGATGTCGAAGGAGAACGCGGAGCCCAGGATGCGCTCGCCGAGCAGGTTGTGCGCGCGGGCGTCCTGCAGGGCCTTCTCGAGCCGCACGAGGGCGAGGGGGTACTCCTTGCGGATGTAGACGAAGCCTTCCCGGGCGCCGACCGCGAAGGCGCCGATGAGCATGCCCTCGAGGACGGAGTGGGGGTCGGTCTCGATGATGCTGCGGTCCATGAAGGCGCCGGGGTCGCCCTCGTCCGCGTTGCAGACCACGTAGACCGGTTCGCCCCGCTTGAGGGCCGCCTTCCGGCCGGCCTGCCATTTCACCCCCGTGGGAAAGCCGCCGCCGCCGCGGCCGCGCAGGCCGGAGGCGATGACGTCCGCGATGATGCGCTCCGGCTGGTTCTCGTGGAGGAGCCTCTTCAGGGCCTGGTAGCCCCCGCGGGCGATGTAATGTTCCACGTTCTCGGGGTCGATGAGTCCCTTGTTGCGCAAAGCGACGAGCTCCTGCTTGCTGAAGAAGGGGATGTCCTGCATCTTCTCGTGGCTCTTCCCGGAGACGGGGTCCTGGTAGAGGAGCCGGGAGACCACCTTCTTGCCGACGAGGTGCTCCGAGACGATAGCCGCCACGTCGGCCGCCCCGACCTTCTGGTAGAAGACGCCCTCGGGCTGGACGACGACGATGGGGCCCACGGCGCAGAAACCGTTGCAGCCGGTGCCGACGACCAGGTAGTCATCCTCGAGGCCGCGGGCGCGGATCTCGGCCTTGAGGCTGTCGCGGATGTCGAAGCCCTTGGCGGAGACGCAGCCGGTGCCGGTGCAGACCATGAGCATGGCCTTGAAGCCCTGCTGCTCCGCGCGGACCTTGGACGCGATGGAATCGAGGTCGATGGGGGCGGCGACGGTCATGACGCGGCCTCCTGCTTGAGGATCTTCTTCACGTCCTGCGCCTTTACGTTCCCGTATATGGTCTCGCCCACCTTCACCACCGGCGCGAGGCTGCAGCAGCCGAGGCAGGCGACCGCCTCGAGCGTGAACTTGCCGTCCTTGGTGGTCTCGCCCTGCCCCACCCCGAGCTCACGCTCGCAGGCCTCTACGATGCGGGTCGCACCTTTGACGTGGCAGGCCGTCCCCACGCAGACCTGGACGGTCTTCTGGCCGCGCGGCGTGAGGCTGAAGGCCTTGTAGAAGGTGGCGATGTGGTAGAGCTGGCCGCGCGAGACGCCCGTCTCCAGGGCGAGCGCGTCCACGGCGGCCTGGGAGATGTGGCGCTGCTTGTCCTGGATGTCCTGGAGCATCTCGATGACGTAGTCCGGGTCCTGGTCCCAGCGCTGGACGACGTCCCGGACGAGGGCCTGCGTCGCTTCGCCGGAGGGCTTGCAGAGGTCGTCCTTGGGGATGCGCATCGCGGCTTTGCTCTCGCTCACCCTCCAGGAGTGCGAGAGCGGGCGGCCGCGCAGGACGAGGGCCTTGAGCTTCTTGTCCCGGAACACCGTCCCGATGCCGCCCCGGCCCGCCTGCTTGAGGCGCGCGACCTTGCGGCGCCAGTCGTAGAAGGAGAAATTGAGCAGACCCATGCGGGAGTGCTCCGCCGCCCGCCCCGCCGAGACGACCGCGACGTTCTTCTTGTCGAGCTCGTCGGCCGCGTACATCTCGGTGAACTCCTCGGCCGCGAGATGGGAGTCGACGCTCTCGAGCGGCGCCTCCTCGAGGGTGATGCGGCCCTGCACGGCGTCGATGAAGACGATGCAGTCCGCATCCGCCTTGCCGGTCAGGACGAGCGCGTCGAAGCCCGCGAACTTGAGGTAGGGTCCGAAATAGCCGCCCACGTTGCAGTCCATGACGGACTGGGTGATGGGGGAGACGGCGGTCACCAGGGTCTTGCCGGAGCCCGGGAAGGAGAGCGTCCCGCCCAGCGGGCCCGAGGACATGCAGATGGGGTTCTCGGGGCTGTCCCAGCGGGTGTCCTTGGTGATCTCCTGGAACATCAGCCAGAGGTCGAAGCCTTTCCCGCCGACCCAGAGGTCCTTCATCTGCTGGGTCACCGGGCGGACCTCGAAAGATCCCTTCGTCAGGTCGATGCGCAGGAAGCG
>MGTY01000003.1 GCA_001799695.1 Elusimicrobia bacterium GWA2_69_24 | reverse complement strand
AGAGTGGACTGACCTGCAATTTACGGATACTAAAGCTAATCATAGCATGGGAAAAGTCAATTCAATCCTCATTAATCCTAGAGAAATACATCTGTGTGAAAGTCGACAAGTGCGGACCGGCCGGTCGGCATTTGTTTTTGCCGCTCTCGGGCGCAATCTCAAAGAACCAGGATGTCGGCGGGACTCTGCACCCCCTGTCCGCCTCGGTTCAGGATGTGCGTGTAGATCATGGTCGTGCTCACATCCTTATGGCCGAGAAGCTCTTGGATAGTCCGGATGTCGTAGCCGCTTTCCAGGAGATGGGTGGCGAAGCTGTGGCGCAGCGTATGGCAGCCGGCGTACTTCGCGACGCCGGACTTCAATCTTGCTTCCTTGAAGGCCTTCTGGAGCACGGTTTCGTGAAGATGATGCCTGCGGCGTTCCCCGGTGTCGCTGTCGGTATAGTGGGTCGTGGCCGGGAAGACCCACTGCCAGGCCCATTCCCGGGCCGCATTCGGGTATTTCCGGGCGAGAGCGCCGGGTAGAGCGACCCGTCCTAGGCCGGCGGCGATATCCTGCTGATGCTGGCGCTTGACCTCCTCCAGGTGGCGCCGAAGCGGTTCCTTGACCCCGCTGGGGAGCATGGTATAGCGGTCCTTGTCGCCTTTCCCGGATCGGACCACGATCTGTCCCTTCTCGAAATCCAGGTCCTTGACGCGCAGGGTGCAGCATTCCATGAGCCGCAGGCCCGCCCCATATAGGAGGATCGCCATCAGGCGGGGGGCGCCGCTCATCGAGCCGATTATCTTCTGCACCTCATCGCGGGTGAGAACGACCGGCAGTCGGCCGGGGCGCTTGGCCCGGATCATGTCCGTCAGGTTTCCGATCTTCCGCCGCAGTACCTGGTTGTAGAGGAACAAGATGGCGTTGAGCGCCTGGTTCTGCGTCGAGGCGCTGACGTGCTCTGCTGAGGCCAGGCTCGAAAGGAAGCTCTCGATCTCCGATTCTCCCAGCTCTTCGGGTGGGCGGCCGCCATGATGCGCGATGAAGCGGCTGACCCACCCAATGTAGGTTTCGGCGGTCCGCGGGCTGTAATGCAGGGCCTCTACCGCATTTTTGACTTTGACGAGCAGCGGGACGGATGCGGCGCTTCCAGGGAGCGGGGCGCCCGTCGGCCCTGCCGGCCGCAGAGACTGTTCGAATTCGACCTCCTCCGCGAACAGGTTGCGCAGGCGTTCCACCATCTCGGCGGTGTCCGGGACCGACCAATACTTCTCCAGAGGATGCCAGCGGCGGCCGTCGACGGTCTTGATCTTCTCGACCCGCTCGGGAGAATAGGGCAGGTGTACGATGAGCCGGCCGGCGTCGCCCGGCCGGACCTTGATCCAGGTGCAGCGCTTCCCCGCGGTAGCCATGGTGTATGCCTCCCGTACAAGTACGAATGAGGGACCGAAATGGTTCCCTTGAATATTCGGGCGGGGATGGCTCAGTTCTGGGAGGTGAAGAGGTCGGTCGCGCCGGAGGCTTCTTCGGGATCGTCGGGGGTGGCGCCGCAGTCGGGGATGCTGAAGTGGAACTGGGCGCCGTGGCCTTCCTCGCTCTCCACCCAGATGTGCCCGCCGTGCAGCTTCACCAGGCCGTGCACGATGTGCAGGCCCAGGCCCAGGCCCTTGTGCTCGCTATGGCCGTCCTTGACCTGGTAGAAGCGGTCGAAGATGCGCTTGCAGTCCGCTTCCTTGAGGCCCTTGCCGGTGTCGGTGACCGAGAATTCGACGCGCTTGCCCTCGCGGCGGGCGCGCAGGGTGACGGCGCCGCCCTCGGGGGTGAACTTGATGGCGTTGGTGCCCAGGTTGATGAGGATCTGGCGCAGGCGCACGGGGTCGGCGTAGGCCTCGATGGTCTCCTTGGGGACATCCAGCCCCAAGGTGATGCCCTTGTCCTGGGCCTGGATGCGCAGGCCCTGGAGCACGTCCTGCAGGAGGGCGTTGGCGCAGACTTTTTGGCGCGTGAGGCAGATCTTGTCGCCTTCCAGGCGGGTCGAGTCCAGCAGCTCCTCGATGAGGGCGTGCAGGTGCTCGGAGTTGCGCAGGACGCAGCCCAGGCTGCGCTTCAGGTCCTCCTCGCTCCACTCCGACATGGGCCGCTTCAGGAGGAAGCTCGCGTAGCCCAGGATCACGGAGAGAGGGTTCTTGAGCTCGTGCGCCATGTCCTCGAGGAAGCGCGTCTGATGCGTGTTGGTCTGGATGAGTTCCTGGATGGTGCGCTTGAGGCGCTCGTTGAGGGCGAAGATCTCCTCGGTGGCTTCCTTGACCCGGCGGTCCAGGCTCTCGTTGACGCTGGCCAGTTCCCGGGAGCGGGCTTCCAGGGCGCGGCTCAGCGAGTAGCGCTCGGCGGCGCGGTGCACGGCCGCGACCAGCTTCTCCTCAGGGCAGGGCTTGGTCAGGAAATCGTAGGCGCCGGCCTTGACCGCGGCCACGGCGGCTTCCACGGAGCTGAATGCGGTCATGATGATGGCGGCGGCGTGGGAATCCAGGGTCTCGGCGTCGGAGAGGAGGTCGAGGCCGTTGCCGTCCGGCAGGCGCAGATCCAATAGCAGGATGGCGTAGGAGCGCTGGCCCAGCAGGCGCCGCGCCTGGGCGAGGGTCTCGGCCGTGTCCACGGCGTAGCCCGCGGCCTCCAGGATGGCCTTGTTCAGCTCGCAGTCGCCGGATTCGTCGTCGACAACGAGTATTCGGATGCGTCCTTTATCGACCGTCATTGGGCTCGCTAAAGTATAGTCCCTTCGGAGGTCCGGGGTGAGGGTCCTTCGATGGCCCGCCCCCTGGGCCTTTGGACCTATATCCTAGCACACTCCGACGGGGTATTCTTAGGCGGAATGGAGCCCGTCCCCGCGGAAACCTGGCGCGGCCGTTGGGCGCCCCTGCTGCTTCTGGGGGCGCTGGGGATGCTCCTCTCCGAGGCATGCAGTTGGAACGTCAAGCCGCTGGCCGGCCTGGTTTCGCGGCCCGCGGCGGCCGCGGCGGCGGTGCTCGCCGTCTACTTCGGCTACACCGCGGTCTTCGCGGTCCTCGCCGATCTGGCCATCCGCTATAAAGTCCGCGATTTCATCGGGCTGGTGCTGCTGGGCTCGGTCTACGGCTTATTCAACGAGGGGGTGTTGGCGGACAAGGTGTTCGTCCAGGGGCTCGGCCCGCGGATACTCGGCCTGCACCCCCTGAACACGGCCTTCATCGCATTGTCCTGGCACGCGCTGATCGACGTCTGCGTCGGCTTCACGGCGCTGCGCTGGGCTCTGGCCGGCAGACTCGGCCTGTCGGACGGCCGCCTGAGCCGCCGGGAGGTCCTGTCCTGCCTGGCCCTGGCGCTCTGGCTCTTCGCCTGGAGCCGCAGCCGCATCGTCCTGGGCTGGTTCCCGGGAGGCATCCCGTTCGGGCTGCAGGCATTTTGGCTGGGATTCTCCATGGCCCTGCTCGGTGCGACGGCTTGGGGCGCCCTGGTTCCCGGGGCGCGCCTCCCGGCCGAGGGCCTTCCCCGCGCGGCGCGCTGGCTGCTCTGGGCGGGCGCCGCCGCTGCGGCGGTCTCCCGTCTGCGGGTTCTGCCTGATCCGCGAGCCTTCATCACGTATGGCGCGGTGGTCCTGGCCTACTGGTCGCTCTTCGTCCTCTATCACCGCGACCGGTCCGCCGCGGAGCGCTCCGTGCTCGAAGAGGAGGTGCCGCCGGCCGCGGGCTTCCTGTGGAGCAAATATCTCCGGCTCTGCGGGGCGGTCCTGGCGGGTTATGCCGCCCTCTTCGCCTTGGACCAGGTCGTCTCCCTGGACCGGTTCTTCATGGCCTTGGACAGCGCGCTCATCTTCGGCTTCGTCGCCTTCGCCTTCCTCTTCCCGCTGGCCGCGACCGCGGCGGTGACGAGCCGGCTCTTCAACGGATCTCTTCGATAGAGACGCGCACCATCGCGACGATATTGAGCGGCAGGGGAGCGTAGTTCAGCGCCCGGGCGGACTTCTGACCGTCGGCGATCATCCAATGCAGGAAATCCCGCAGGGCGAGGCTCTTGTCGGGAGGGTTCTTGCCGTAGAGGAGCAGCCAGCTGAAGCTGACGATGGGGTAGGATTTGACCCCGGGAGCGTCCGTGATCGATATCCGGTAGTCCCTGGGCATGGTCTTCGTCGTCGCGGCGGCCGCGTCCGAGGCGGACTGCGCGCTCGCCTTTACGAACCGGCCGGCCCGGTTCTGGACGGAGCCGTAGGTGAGGCCGCTCTGCAGGGCATAGGTGAGTTCCAGGTAGCCCAGGGAATACTGCGTCTGCTGGACGTAGGCGGTCACGCCTTGGTTGCCCTTGGCGCCGATGCCTGAGGGCCAGGACAGCGCGACCCCGCGGCCCACCTTCGTTTCCCAATCCTTGCTGGTCTTGCTCAGGTAGTCGGTGAGGCAGAACGTGGTGCCCGAGCCGTCGGCCCGGTGCACGAGCGCGATGGGCGCGTCGGGCAGCCGGACGCCGGGGTTGAGCTTGCCGATGGCCGGGTCGTTCCACCGCGCCACCCTGCCAAGGTAGATGTCGGCGAGGAGCGGGCCCGTGAACTTGAGCTCCGGGATGCCCGGGAGGTTGAAGGCCGGGACCACCGCGCCCAGGACGGCGGGGATGTGCAGGAGCGGTTCGCCCAGCTTCCCGAGCTGCTCGTCGGAGAGCCAGCTCTCGGAGGCCGCGAAATCGAGGGTATGCTCCAGGATCTGGCGGATCGCGCCGCCCGAGCCGATGGGCTGGTAGTTGATCTTGACCGAGGGGGAGCGCTGCTGATACTCGGCGAACCATTTTGAGAGGACCGGGTAGGAGAAGGTGGCCCCGCCTCCATTGAGGACGATCTCCCGGTTGGCGTCATGGTGCACCAGGTCCTGGGCCCGGAGCGGGGCGAGTCCCAGGATGAGCAGCGCGACGGCGCAGAGCGGCTTTCGATGGGTCATGGGTTCGTCTCCTTGCGATTCCTATTGTGCCGGATATCCTCGCCCTTCGCCCAGAAGATGACGTCCTCGGCGATGTTGGTGGCGTGGTCCGCGATACGCTCCAGGTTGCGCGTGATGAGGATGAGGGTGAGGGCGCGTTCGATGGTCGAGGGGTCGGACTGCATGAGGCGCATGGAGGCGATGAAGGCGGCCTTCTTGAGTCCGTCCTCCTCCGCGTCGCAATGCGCCACCGACTCCGCGAGCGCCACCTCCTTGCGCGCCATCGCCTCCAGGCTGTCGCGGAGCATCTGCCGGGCCAGAGCGACCATGCGTCGGATGTCGAACGGCGGCGGGTCGATGGGGGGCAGGCGCAGGAGATAGGCGGTGCTCTGCGAGATGTTGACCGCCTGGTCGCCGATGCGCTCGAGGTCCGAGTTGATTTTGATGCAGGCCATGATGAAGCGCAGGTCCGCCGCGATGGGCTGATGCAGGGCCAGGAGCTTGAGGCAGCGGTCGTCCAGCTCGATGTGGAGCCGGTTCATCTCCTCCTCTAGTTCGGCGATGCGGACGATGGGAGCCTCGCGCCGCTCCAGGAGGGCTTCCTCCGACTGGCGGATCATCTCCTCCGCGACGCCGCCCATGTGGAGGATGCGCTCCCGGAGTTCCGCTTCGACTTTCTCGAAATGCCGTTCCATCATATCGCCCCCTAGCCGAAACGGCCGGTGATGTAGTCCTGCGTCCGCGGGTCCCGCGGCGTCGTGAAGATCTCGTCCGTCCGCCCGAACTCGACCAGCTCGCCCATGAGCATGAAGCCCGTCCAATCCGAGACCCGGGCCGCCTGCTGCATGTTGTGGGTGACCATGACGATGGTCAGCTGGTCCTTGAGCTGCAGGAGCAGCTCCTCGATCTTGGCCGTGGCGATGGGGTCGAGCGCGGAGCAGGGCTCGTCCAGCAGGAGGACTTTCGGCTCCACGGCCAGAGCCCGGGCGATGCACAGCCGCTGCTGCTGGCCGCCGGAGAGGTTGAGCGCGGGCTGATCGAGCTTGTCTTTGACCTCGTCGAACAGGGCCGCCTGCCGCAGGCTGGTCTCCACGACCTCGGCGAGGCTCCGCTCCCCCCGCAGCCCGTTGAGGATCAGCCCCGCCGCGACGTTGCGGAAGATGGACATGGTCGGGAAGGGATTGGGCCGCTGGAACACCATGCCGACCTGGCGCCGCAGGCGCACCGGGTCCATGTGGAAGATGTTCCGCTCGCTCAGGGCCACCACCCCGCGGACCTGGGTCCCCGGGATCTCCTCGTGCATGCGGTTGAGGCAGCGGATGAGGGTGGATTTGCCGCAGCCGGAGGGCCCGATGATGGCGGTGATGCGCTTGTCGTAGAAGTGCATGTTCACGTTACGGATGGCGTCGCCGGACCCGTAGCCCGCCGACAGCCCCCGCGCTTCCAGGATGGAATAGGTTCTTTCGTCGCTCATGCGTTCGATGCTCCCCGTCCCCCGCGCATGAGGAGGCGCGCGAGGACGTTGCCCGCCAGCACCACCAGGACCAGGACCATGGCCGCGGCCCAGGCCTGCCGGTGCCAGTCCTCGTAAGGGGAGATGGCGTAGGTGTAGATGGTCAGCGGCAAAGCGGACATGGGGTTGAGCCAGCCGTTGTCCCAGAACCGGTTCCCGAACGCCGTGAAGATGAGGGGGGCGGATTCCCCTGCGATGCGGGAGACCGCCAGGAGTATCCCCGTGAGGATGCCGCCCCAGGCCGAGGGGATCACGACGAGCAGGATGACCTTCCAGCGCGGTACCCCCAGGGCGAGACCTGCCTCGCGCAGGCTGGCCGGCACCAGCCGCAGGAATTCCTCCGTGCTCCGGAGCACGATGGGGATCATGATGACGGCCAGGGCCGCGCTGCCCGCCAGGGCGCTGAAGCGCTTCATGGGCAGGACGATCAGCCCGTAGGCGAAGACCCCGATGACGATCGAGGGCATGCCGTTGAGGAGGTCCGCGGCGTAGCGGATGACGAAGCCGATGCGGTTGTGGCCGAATTCGTGCAGGTACACCGCGCCCAGGACCCCGACGGGGACCCCGAGCACGGCGGCCAGGGCCACGATCTTGGCCGAGCCCACCATGGCGTTGGCGATTCCGCCGCCGGGTTCCCCGACCGGCTTGGGCAGGCGGGTCAGGAAGCTCCAATCGAGCGCGGCGGCCCCGTGATAGACGATGTAGCCCAGGATGACGAACAGCACAGCCAGGCACGCGATGGTGCAGGCGGCCGTCAACGAGAACATGAGGCCGTTGACGATCTTCCGCCGGCGCAGCCGGGCGTCGGTCACGGCCGCCTCCGCGCCGTCGGGGTCCCCAGGATCATCCAGCGGGCCAGGGCGTTCATCCCCAAGGTGAGCATGAAGAGCGTCCCGGCGATGGCCATGAGCGCGTGCAAGTGCAGGTCCGAGGTCGCCTCGGCCAGTTCGTTGGCGAGGACCGCGGCCATGGTGTAAGCGGGATCGAACAGGGACGCGGAGATCCTCGGGCTGTTGCCGATCACCATGGTGACGGCCATGGTCTCGCCCAGGGCCCGGCCCAGGGCGAGGAACACGGCGCCCAGGATGCCGGAGCGGGCGTAGGGCAGGCTGACGAGCCTGACCGTTTCCCAGCGGGTGGCCCCGAGCGCCAGGGCCGCTTCCTTCAGGGGCCGGGGCACCGAGAGCAGGACCTCCCGGGAGATGCTGGTGATGTAGGGCAGTATCATGATGGAAAGTATGAGGCCGGCGGTGAGCATGCCCACCCCGTAGGGAGTGCCTCTGAAGAAGGGTAGGAAGCCCAGGTGCTCGATGAGGAAGGGGGAGACGGCGCGCACGCCGGGGACCAGGATGAAGATACCCATGAGCCCGAGGACCACGCTGGGGACCGCGGCCAGTATCTCGATGAAGAAGCAGCAGGCGTCGGATATGCGGCGCGGGGCCAACTCGGCCAGGAAGATCGCCGAGCCTACGCCCAGGGGGCCGGCGATGGCGAGGGCCAGGGCTGAGGAGACGAGCGTCCCGTAAAGGAAGGGCAGGGCGCCGAACCGCTCCGAGACCGGATTCCAGGAACTGCTCCAGAGGAAGGCGGGGCCGAATTCGGACCAGGCCAGGCGGGACCCCGAGGCCAGTTCCAGGGCGAGAGCCGCGGCCAGTCCGACCACGGCCAAGCCCGCGCAGAGTACGCCGTAACGGAAGAGACGGTCGCCGGCCCGCTCGGTAAGGCCGGCGACCGCCCCGCCCTTGCTCATCGTATGGTTGTCACCGTTTTTTGGACGGAAGCCGCGACCGCCGGGGGCAGGGGCGCATACCCCAGACCCGGCGCCAGCTTCTGCCCGGAATCGAGCATCCAGCGCAGGAACTCGTTGAGGACCTTCCCCTTCGTGCCGGAGTTCTTCTCGTAAACCAGCAGCCAGGTGAAGGTCGAGATGGGATAGGACTCCGCGCCCGGGGCGTTGGTGATCGAGACCCGGTAGTCCTTGGGCATGTTCTTGGCCGACCCGGCCGCGGCCGCGGTGACTCCCGCGACGCTGCCCTTCACGAACTTCCCCTCCGCGTTCTGCACCGCGGCATGGGACAGCCCGTTCTGCTCGGCGTAGATGAGCTCGACGTAGCCGAGGGCGTTGGGCGTCTGCTTGACCAGCCCCGCCACGCCTTCGTTGCCCTTGCCTCCGAGGCCGACGGGCCAGTTGACCGCGGTGCCGCGCCCCACGGTCTTTTCGAACTCCGGGCTGACCTTGGACAGGTAGTCCACGAAGCAGAACGTGGTCCCGGAGCCGTCGGAGCGGCGGATGACGGTGATGGGGACTTCCGGCAGCTTGGCCTCCGGGTTGACCTTGCGGACCGCGGGATCGTCCCAGCGCTTGACCTTGCCGAGGTAGATGTCGGCCAGCAGCCCGCCGGTGAGCTGGAGGTCCGGAGTGCCGGCGATGTTGTAGACCGGCACCACCGCTCCCAGCACGGTCGGGATGTGGTGGAGCTTCCCGTCTACCTTGAAGAGCAGCTTGTCGGTCATGGGCCCGTCCGTGGCGCCGAAGTCCACGGTGCGCTCCGTGATCTGGCGGATGCCGCCCCCCGACCCGATCGACTGGTAATTGATCTGGACGTCCGGCCGAACGGTACGGAACTCGTCGAACCACTTGGAGTAGATGGGATACGGGAAGGTGGCTCCCGCCCCGTTCAGCGTCAGCACGTCGCCCGCCCGTACCGCGGCGGGGGCCTGCAGGGTCATCGCGCACATCAGGGCCAGACCGAGTATCTTGTTTCCCATCGTTGCCTCTCCTTGAAAGGATATCATCCGCATCTGACGGCCGTCTGACGAACGGGCTACTCCTGTGTCACTAGAATTTCACGGAGATGTCGGCCTGGAACCGGTTCATGTCGTTCTGGGCCGAGGCCAGGCTGTTGTCGATCACCTTGGTGGTGAAGTACTTGGCCTTGACCTGCAGCCACTGCTGGGGATTGTAGGCCACCCAGAAGATGTGCCCCTGCCGGTTCGTGCCGCCGTCGCCGAAATCCGAATCGGCCACGTCCGCCACGGTCGAGTCGCTCTGGGAGTATTTCTTGAACCAGGCCGCTTCCCAGCTGCGCCAGGCCTTGGCGCGGCCCAGGATGAAGCCGCATTGGTAGCCGTCCCGGGCCCGCGGCGTCACGTTCTTCAGGGCGGAATAGTTCCGGATGAGCGTGCCCTGCAGGGAGAGCGGCATCGCGCCAATCCAGGTGGAAAGCTCTCCGGTGAGTTCCGCGACTCCGAAGCGGTTGGAGAGCACGCTCCCCGAGCGGCGGTTCCCTTCCTGGGTCGCCGCCTGGCTGAGCGTGCCGCGGTTGACGTCGGACCATTTGTGGTAGGCGGCGCTGAGCCGGAGCCGGGTGTTGAGGGGACGGACCGCGACTTCCGCCCCGGCCTGCTGGGAGAACAGCCATTGGTTGCGCGGGGTGTTGGCGTCCTCGTCCACGACCATCTGCAGGGCGTTGGCGAACACCGTTAGCCCGGCGCCGGGCAGCAGCCACTCGACCCCCTCAGAGAGGCCCTCCGGGTTGAGGTCGTCGTCCCAGACGATGTCCGACGAGTATGTGCGCCAGAGCGGGTTCGGGCCCCGGCCGCCGGTCAGGTGGACCGTCCCGTCGTCGGAAAGGAAGGGCGCCCAGCGCAGATAGGCCTGGTCGATCCAGAGCCCCTTCTGGCTGGAGAGGTTATCCATGCTCTGGTTGGTGGAGACCTGCTCGCCGGTTCCCGAGGCGAAGCGCAGGCCCAGCCGGACGTAGTGGGGCAGGGTCACGTCCGCGCCGAGCCGCAGTCGGAAGCGCTGCCGGCCGCGGTCGTCCTTGCCCGGGCTGCGGCGCGCGTAGTAGTCCTCGCGCAGGCGCATGTCCCCGCCGAACTTGACGGATTGGACGTACTCTCCCAGCTTGAGCTTCTCCCAGGGGTTCATCCCCTGTGCCGGATTGAGCGGCTGGGACCTGCCCTCCCGGGCCGCCGCGAAGGCGAGGACCGCCGCGAACAACCATCTCCTTTTCCCCATTGTCCATCTCCTGTCGATGCCTATTCAAGGAAGGCGTCGATGCGGTGAGATGGTAGCGAAGGCCCGAAGGGGGAGCCCATAGTGGCGGGCTAAACTCCGGCTGTCGGGGCGGTTTCGGCGGTCTGACGGCGGGATGACCGGAGCTAGTCGGGTTTCAGGCGGTAGCCGACGTTCTTGACGGTGATGAGGCGGCCCGACTCGGGGCCGAGCTTGCCGCGCAGGCGCGCGATGTGCTGGTCCACGGTGTTGGTGTCGATCTCCATGGACTCGTCATAGCCCCAGACTTTCTCCAGCAGCTGATTGCGCGAGAGGGCCTTGCCGTCGGCCAGGGCCAGACACTTGAGGAACTCGAATTCCTTCGGAGTGAGCGCCACGCTCTCGCCGCGGACCCGGGTCTCGTAGCGCTCGAAATCCACCTCCAGTTTGCCGGCGCGGAACGATTGCGCCGCCGCGGGCTCCGGGGTGGGCTGGGCGCGCCGGCGCCGGATGGCCTTGATCCGGGCCGCCAGTTCGCGCACGCTGAAAGGCTTGGTCACGTAGTCGTCGGCTCCCAGCTCCAGGCCCAGGATGCGGTCGACCTCTTCCCTCTTGGCCGTCAGCATGAGGATGGGCACCTGGGACTGCGCCCGGAACTTCCGGCACAGGTCGAAGCCGTCGACCTTGGGCAGCATCACGTCGAGGATCACAAAGTCGACCTGGTGCGCGCGGAACGCCGAGAGGGCGGCGTCCCCGTCGGCGGCGAGGACGACCCGGTAGCCGTCCTTCCCGAGGTTGTAGGAGAGGATCTTGGCGATGGACTTGTCGTCTTCCACGACCAGGATGGTCTCCATGGCCGCGGTCCTCAGCGCAGGGCCGCCATCAGCCAGTAGGACGCGCTGGAGATGGCGGCCGCGGCCGGGATGGTGAGGAGCCAGGCCCAGGCGATGCTCCCGCCCACGCCCCAGCGCACGGCGGTCAGGCGCTTGAGCGAGCCCACGCCCATGATGGCGCCGGTGATGGTGTGCGTGGTGCTGACCGGGACCCCCAAGGTCGAGGCCAAAAACAGGGTCATGGCCCCGCCGGTCTCCGCGCAGAAGCCGTCCACGGGGCGGAGCTTGGCCACGCGCTGGCCCATGGTCTTCACGATCCTCCACCCCCCGAACAGGGTCCCCAGGCCCATGGCCGCGTGGCAGGAGAGCACCACCCAGAGGGGGACGTGGAATTCGGTGCCCAGCTTGCCGGCCGAGAAGAGCAGCACCGCGATGATGCCCATGGTCTTCTGGGCGTCGTTGCCGCCGTGCCCCAGGCTGTAGGCGGCCGCGGACAGGAGCTGGCCCTTGCGGAACCAGTGGTCCACCTGGCTCGGAGCGGAGCGGCGGAAGATCCAGGACACCGCCACGCCGAATGCGAGCCCCATGATGAGCCCGAGTACCGGGGCTATGATCATGAAGACCACGGTCTTGATGATGCCTTTCCAGATGAGGGCCGAGACCCCGACCTTCACCAGAGCCGCTCCGATGAAGCCGCCGATGAGGGCATGGGACGAGCTCGTGGGCAGACCCCAGTACCAGGTCAGCAGGTCCCAGCCCGCGGCCCCGATGAGCGTGGCCCCGATGATGCGATAGTCCACGATGGAGGGGTCGATGATGCCCTTCCCGATCGTGTTGGCCACGTGCAGGTTGAACAGGAGGAAGGCGATGAAGTTGAAGAAGGCGGCCCAGATCACCGCCTGTTTCGGGGAGAGGACGCGGGTGGAAACGACCGTGGCGATGGAGTTCGCCGAGTCGTGGAACCCGTTGATGAAGTCGAAGGCCAGGGCCAGGAAGATGAGCAGGATGAGTGTCAGGTCCATGGATTCACCCCTGCTTGACCAGGATGCCCTCGATGGTGTTGGCGACGTTCTCGCACTTGTCCACCGCGGCCTCGGTCACCTCGAAGACCCGCTCCCACTTGAGGACTTCGATGGGGTCGCCCGGCTTGTCGAACAGGCGCGTGATGGCGGCGGAGAGGAGGGCGTCCCCCGCGTTCTCGAGCCGGTTGATCTCTATGCAGTAATCCAGCAGGCGCCGCGTGTGCTCCATGTTCCGCAGGCAGGGGACCGCCTTGCGGATCGCCTCCCCCGACTGGACCAGTATGTCCGCCAGCGCGGCCAGCTCCTCGCGGCAGGCCGCGATGCGGTACATGCGCATGCGGTTGGTGATGGCGTGGATGATGTCCACCACGTCGTCCATCTTGCTGGCCAGCTCGTGGATGTCCTCGCGGTCGAAGGGGGTGACGAAGGTCCGGTTGAGCCGGTCGATGATCTCGTGGGTCGTGATGTCGGCCTCGTGCTCGATGTCGCGGATCCGCTCGAAGACCGGGGATTCCAGGCTCCAGGCCCCGGTGAGTTCCTTGAAAGCCTTGGCCGCGTCGCATACGTGCCCGGCCTGTTGTTCGAACAGGTCGAAGAACTTCTCTTCCTTCGGGATGAGGCTGAAGCCCATGTCTTTGTTCCTCCGGAGGCGTCCTGCGTCTGCAAGCCTGATTGTACGAGGATCCGCGGGAGGGAGGCCATGGCGGGCGGGCAACGGCCGTGCAACAACTGGATGACGGGGGCGGTTCAGCGGGCGGCGGAGCCGGGGAGCTTGGCCAGGGCGCGGACCATGGCGACCAGTTCGGCCGGATCCACGGGTTTGGGCAGGTGGGTCTGGAAGCCGGCGCGCAGGGCCTGGGCGCGGTCCTCGGCGGTGGAGTAGGCGGTCACCGCGACGGCCGGCACCAGGCCTCCCGCCCCCTTCCCCAGGGCCCGGATGCGGCGGATGAGGGAGTAGCCGTCCTCCCCGGGCAGGCCGATATCGCAGAGGAGCACGTCGGGGCGGGCGCTGGCGAAGGCCGCCAGTCCCTCGGCCGTCGACACAGCGCCCTGGACCCGCGCCCCGCAGTGCCCCAGCACCGAGAGCAGCATCTCGCGCGTGTCGTCATCGTCTTCCACGACGAGGATGCGGACGCCGCGCAGGAGCCCGGGAAAATCGGGCGGCGCCTCGATCGCGAGGGCGAAGGGCTCGGGGGGGGACCCGGTCGGCGCCGCCGCGGCGAGAGGCAGGGAGACGGTGACCCGGGCGCCCTGCCCGGGGACCGGAGGGGCGACCGCGACCTCGCCGCCGTGCTGCCGGACCAGGTGCTGGACGATGGCCAGCCCCAGGCCCAGGCCCCCGTGCGTGCGCGTCAGCGTGCTCTCCTCCTGGCCGAAGAGTTCGAAGAGCTTCCCGTAGAATTCGTGGCTGATCCCGGGTCCGGTGTCCTCCACCGAGACCAGGGCTTTCCCTCCTTCGCGGCGCGCGAGTACCGTGACGGTGCCCCCCGCGGGAGTGAACTTGACCGCGTTGGAGACCAGGTTCCATATCACCTGGCGCAGGCGCCGGGGATCGCCCGAGACGAACAGCCCGGCGGCCGGCGCGCAGACCAGGCGCAGGGACTTGGCTTGGAACTCGGAGCGGAAGCCGCCCGCGGTCTCGGCCACCAGAGGCCCGAGGTCCACGGTCCGCTTCTTGATGTCCAGCCGGCCGGACACCAGGCCGGAGATGTCGAGCAGGTCGTCGATGATCTGCTTCTCGGCCTCCATCTTGCGCGCGATGACCTCCATGGCCTTCTCGCGCTCCTCGGCGCTGAGGTCCCCCGAGCGCAGCAGCCAGTGCCAGCCCAGGATGGCGGTGATGGGGGTGCGCAGTTCATGGGACACGCGGGCGAGGAACTCGTCCTTGGACCGGTTGGCGGCCTCGGCCTGGGCCCGGGCCTCCTGGGCGCGCTGGAGGAGCGACGCCCGCTCCTCGTCGGCCAGGGCCTTGGCCAGCGCCGCGGCCAGACACTTCGCCAGCCTTTCCCAGAGATGGATGGAGTCGAGGGTGAAGCGATCCGGGCGCGGATCGTTGAACTGGATGACCCCCAGGCGCTCGTCTCCGAAGCGCAGGGGGAGCAGGGCCACGGATTCGTAGCCGGCCTCGTTGCACCGGTCGAGGGTCCGGGCCTGGCGGCCCGCTTCGCCCGCACCGGCGCGCAGCTTCGAGGTGCTGTTGGTCCAGAAGCTGCCTTGGACCGTGAAGAAGGGCTGGGCCCGGTCGAAGCTGCCGCGGATGACGTCGCCGCACATGCAGCGCAGGACCGGAAAGCCGGCCGTGTCGCGCTCGGGACGGCCGGCCGCGTCGCGGGCGCAGAGGGTGTTCTCCAGCCGCACGAACTCCGGCGGGAAGCCGCGCGTCTCGAAATAAGGGTAGTCATCGCCCTCGCGCAGGCGTATGCCGACGGCCGCGCAGCCGGAGCGCTCTTGCCAGAACCGCGTGGCCCCCGCCAGGAGATCCCGCTTGCCGCGGCATTCGTTGACCAGGCTCAGGAACTCGGCGGCCAGCTGCAGTTCCTGCTCCGCCTTCTTGCGTTCGGTGATCACGTCGAACACGGCCACGAAGTGGTCCCGGCTCGGGCTGTAGACCGAGATCGTGAACCACTGCCGCAGGGCCGCCACGTAGGTCTCGAACTTCTCGGGCATCCCGGTGCGCGCCACCCGGCCGTAGACCTCGAAGAGTCCCGGGTCGGCCTCCCGGATGCCCGGGATGACCTCGGAGACCTTCCGGCCCACCACTTGCTTGAGGCCCGTCAGCTTCCCGAAGGCCGGGTTGACCTCGAGGTAGACGAAGTCCCGGGGGTCGTCCCCCTCGAACAGCATGCGGCAGTAGGCGAAGCCGTTGAGCATGCTGTCGAACAGGGACCGGTAGCGCTCCGCGCTCTGCCGGACGGCCTCCTCCGCCCTGCGGCGCTCGGTCACGTCCTGGAAGGTCAGCACCGCCCCGATGACAGAGCCGGCCTCGTCCAGGATGGGGGCCGCGCTGTCGGCGATGCTGCGCTCGGTCCCATCCCTGGAGATGAGCGCGGTATGGTTGGCGAGTCCCTGGATGCGCCCTTCGGCGAGCACCCGGCGCACGGGGTCCGCGCCGGGCCGCCGGGTCCGCTCGTCGATGATGCGGAAGATCTCCGTCAGGGGCTTGCCCAGGGCCTCGGCCTCGCTCCAGCCCGTGAGCTCTTCGGCCGCCTTGTTGAGCAGGATGGCGCGGCCCTGGCGGTCGGCGGCGATGACCCCGTCGCCGATGCAGCGCAGGGTGACCGAGAGCTGGCGGCGCTGGGCGGTCAGCGCCTCCTGGGCCTGCTTGCGCTTGGTGATGTCCCGGACGAAGGCCGACACCACCTTCTCTCCGGTGGCGGGGTCCTTGGTGACGAAGGAGTCGTGAAGCACCCAGCGTTCCTCGCCCTTGAGCGTCTTGAAGCCGTATTCGAAATCGTGGACCTGGCCCTTCGGATCGGCCTGCTTGCGGACGGTGCCCGGTTCCTGGGTGTAGATGAGCAGGTCCTGGAGTTTCCTGCCCACCAGCTCTTCGGGGGAGCAGTCCAGGTCCAGGATGCGGACCAAGCCGCTGCTGGCGAACAGTATCCTGCCCTCCGCGAAGGTGTACCGGTACACCGCGTCCTGGGTGAAATCCATCAGGCGGGCGAACAGTTCCGCGGCCCCCGCGCCGGGCGGGGTCTTCTTCCGGGGGGAGGTCTGGGCGGACGGGGCGGGGCGGGCTTTGCGCCGGGGGGCGCCGCGGGGACTCATGGCTGCCGTCCCCGCGCCGTCATGCGGAGCATGCCGCCGCTGGCCGATCGCTCTAGGATATCGAGATACATCGCATACCGCCGCGCGTAGATTCTAGTATGTTCCGGGACCGGTCTGAAGGTTCGCCCGACCCGCGCCATGGCGTCGGCCGCCTCCGGCAGGGAGGGGAAGGCCCCGGCGCCCCAGGCCGCCAGGATGCCCGCCCCCAGCACCGAGGCCTCGGGATCGGCGAGCGTCGCCACGGGGATCCCGAAGAGGTCCGCCTGCATCCGGGTCCAGCCTGCGATCGCCGAGCCTCCGCCGGTCAAGCGGAGCTCCCGGACCGGGACCCGGATCGCGCGGAAGGCGTCGATGATGGACTTGGTCTCCAGGGACACGCCTTCCAGGATGGCCCGCGCCACGGCGGCCCGGTCGTGGGCGTGGGTCAGGCCGAGCAGCATGGCCCGGGCCTCGGGATCCCAGATGGGCGCCCCGGCGCCGGCCAGGAAGGGGAAGAACATCGGGTCGCGCAGACCGGGCGCCGGGGCGAACGCCGCGCGCAGGAAGCTCCCGGTGAATCTCTTTCCCGAGACGAGCCGGCTCAGCCAGTCCAGGCAGGAGCCCGCCGAATTCTGCAACCCTTCGACGACCCACTTGCCCGGAACGGCGTGGGCGCAGCAGGCCAGGCGCATGCCGGGGTCCTGGCGCGGCCGGTCGACGCAGGCGAGCAGGACCCCCGCCGAGCCGAGGGTGAGCTCCGCGACGCCCGCGCGCACCGCGCCGGCGCCGATGCCCGCGCACTGCTGGTCGCCGCCGCCCGACACCAAGGGGGTCCCGGCGAGGAGCCCGCAGCGGCGCGCCGCCGCCGCCGAGACCGCGCCGACCTGCGCGCCGCTGTCCACGAGGACGGGGAGCCGGCTCTCCGCGACGCCGGCCAGTTCCAGGATCTCGGCGCTCCAGCGGAGTTTTTCGACGTCGAACATCCCGGTGAGGGAGGCGTTCGACCGGTCCAGGAAGAAATCCGCCGCACCGAAACGCTTCAGGAGATGATCCTGGACCAGGGAGAAGCGCGCCGCCTTCCGGCGCGGCTGGCCGCGCTGCAGGGCGAGGATCTTGGCCAGTGAGAAGACGGGATTGACGGGCAGGCCGGTGATGGCGTGATAGCGCGGGGCCCCGATGCGCCGGCCCAGGGCCTCGAGTTCGCGCCGCCCCCGCATGTCCTGCCAGGAGACCGCGTTGCCCAGCGCTTGGCCGCGAGAGTCGGTGCGGAGGACGGTCGCCCGCTGATTGGAGATGGCCAGGGCGGCGATCCGTCCGGGCCGCACCCCGGAGCGCGCGACGGCGTCTTTCAGGCCTGAGAAGGTCCGTGCGGCGATCGACTCCGGGCTCTGCTCGATGCGGCCGTCGCGCAGGAAGCGGCAGGGGCACTCGCGCCGGCCGGCGCCCAGCACCTTGCCCGCAAGGTCGAATACGGCGGCTTTCACGGCGCTGGTCCCGCAGTCCACGGCCGCCACATAGGACTTCACCCCGTTATGTTACCACACCCGGGGCTAGCGGGGGGACTGCACCTTGGGAAGGGTGAAGCTGAAGACCGAGCCCTGGTCTTGGACGCTCTCCACGGAGACCGAGCCCTGGTGCGCCTCGACGATGTGCTTGACGATGGAGAGGCCGAGACCGGTGCCGCCCAGGTCGCGTGAGCGGCCCTTGTCCACGCGGTAGAAGCGCTCGAAGAGACGCGGCAGGTCCTCTTCGGGGATGCCGATGCCCGTGTCCGAGACCGAGACCCGGACATGGCCGTGATCCTCGGAGGCGCGCACCGTGACCGAGCCCCCCGGCTGGTTGTATTTGACCGCGTTGGCCACGAGGTTCAGGAAGACCTGGCCCAGCTTGTCCGGGTCCGCTACCACGGGGGGGAGGGAATCCGGGAGCTCGGCCGCGAGGCTCACCTGGAAGGTGATGGCCTGGTGCGAGAGCGTCGGCAGCACCCGCTTCCAGACCTCGGACAGGCGCAGGGGTCGGAAGTCGAGCTTGGCTTCCTTGGATTCGATGGCGGAAAGGGTAAGCAGGTCGTCGATGAGCTTCTTGAGCATCTCGGCGTTGCGGGCTATGTCCTCCACGAACTCCCGCCGGTGCTCGGGATCCTCGAGCGCGCCGTCGAGCAGGGTCTCCGCGAAGCCCTGGATGGCGGTGAGCGGGGTGCGCAGCTCGTGGGAGACGTTGGCCACGAAATCCCGGCGGAGCTGCTCCAGGGCTTTCGTGCGGACCTGGTCCCCTTCCGCTTTCTCGGCCAGTTTGGCGAGGGCGGCTTCGAGAGCGCCCAGTTCGCCGCCGGAGCCGGCCGGGAGCCTGGGTTCGAAGCGGCCTTCGGCCACGCGCAGGGCGAAATCGCGCAGGACCCGCGCGTCCTGGAGCCGGCGGCGCCGGGCGAGCGCCCACACGCCGGCGGCGGCCGCGAGCAAGGAGAGGACGACGGCCAGTTCAATCGGTCGCAAAACGGTAGCCCACGGCCTTCACGGTGACCAGCCGGTCCGCCTCTTTCCCCAATTTCTTGCGCAGGCGCAGGACATGTTGGTCCACGGTGCGGGTATCGAGTTCGGAGGCGGCCGCGATGCCCCAGGCGCGCCGGAGGAGGTCCTCGCGAGTCAGGGCGGCGCCCCGGGCGTCGAGCAGGGTCTTGAGGAGCTTGTATTCGATGGGGCTCAGGGCTACCGGCGCGCCGGCCAGCCGCGCCTCGAAGCGCTCCGGGTGGACCTCGAGGCTCCCGAAGCGCAAGGGCGCCCCGGAGCCGGGGGCCGGGGCCGCGCGGCGCAGCAGCGCCTTGACGCGGGCGAGGAGCTCGCGCACGCTGAAGGGCTTGGTCAGGTAGTCGTCGGCGCCCAGCTCGAGGCCCAGGATGCGGTCCACCTCGTCGGCCTTCGCAGTCAGCATGAGGACGGGGATGCGGCTTTCCCCGCGCAGGCGCCGGCAGACCTCGAAGCCGTCCATCTTGGGGAGCAGGACGTCGAGGATGACCAGTTGGGGCGCGTCCCTGCGGGCGATGTCCAGGGCGGATTCCCCGTCCCCGGCATGGGTCACGGAGTAGCCTTCCTTCTCGAGGTTGTAGCGCAGGACCTTGACGATGGACTTGTCGTCTTCCACGACCAGGACTTTCTCGCCCGGCATGGGGATACTAAACCAAATTCTACTTGCCGAAGTAACGCTCGCCGAAGCCCTTGATCGTGGTGAGGACGCCCTCGCTCTTCACGATATCGACGAACTCGTCGAGCTTGAGGGTGGTGACGATCCCGCTCGCGTTCACCTTCTTGGAGTTGGGCAAGGTCGAGGCCCAGCCGGCGGCGGCGGACTCCATGGCCAGGGAATCGCCGATGGTCTTGCCCCAGTAGTTCCCCGCGGGCGGCATGGGCCCTTCCCCGCGCAGGTAGCGGTAGGAGCGCATGAGCTGGCACTTGGTCACGCTGAAGGTGTTCCAGGCCAAGGAAGCCCCGATGGCGGCCGGCGGGCCGGCCCAGGTCCCCAGGTTGTAGGTGCCGGCCGTGATCTCGCCCCAGTGCTCCGCGTCGCGGGAGATCTTGCCCGCCTCCCGTCCGTTGAGGAGTATGTTCTGGAAGGTGTTGACGGTCTTGGGGTAGTCGATCGTCCCTTCCGCCGAGGTGTGCTGGTCCAAAGACTGCCGCCAGGCGGTCATGAGCTCCTTCCGGCCCCGCTCCGACATGCGGCCGTCGATGTTGCCGCTGAGGGTCCCCGCGAGCTGGTCCACGGCCGTGTCCACGGCCCGGGTCTTCGGCGTCGTGGGCACGGGCTTCTTCTTCTCCGGCTCCGTGACGGCCGGTTCCTTCTTCTTGGGCGGCGGGGGCGGCGCCTTCGCTATCTTCACGTACGTCTGGGCCGGGGTCTTCCGGTACTGCTCGATCGCGGCCGTCTTGTCGCCGGAGCCGAAGGAGCTCGTGCCGCCCGCCAGTCCGCCGGCGTCGCCGCGGCTCGCGAAGGGGTCCGCCATCAGCTTCTGCATCGCGGCGCGCTGCTGCGCGGAGACGGCGCCGGGCAGATGCGTCATGTACTGCTCCGCGCTCAGGGCCTTGCCGTCCTGGGACTTGAAGCCGGAGTTCGCCGGATCGTAGGCCACGCCGCCCTTGAGGAAGGACTCGCGGAGCTTGAGGTACCTGCCCACCGCCGCGTCCGATTGCGCCGGGGAGAGCTTCAGGCCCGCGGCCGCGGCGCGGACCTTGGCGGTCAGGGCCTCCGCGCTCGCGGCCGTGAGCGCGCCGCGCAGGGAATCGACCCGGCCCGCGTTCTCCCGCGCCGCCGCCCAGCGCGGGGCCAGGGCCAGGCGTTCGGTTTCCTTCAGCTTGGAGAACCGCTCCTCCAGGGGCTGCAGGTCCAGCGGGGAATGCACGAGCGGGATGAGGAAGCGCTCCGACACCGCGGCTTCGAGCTGGGAGACCGGGTCCGGCTCCTGCGCATATGCGAAAAGCCCCGCGGCCGGGAGGGACACCGAAACCGCCAGGGCGATGGACCTGAGCCGGGAGAGAGGGGGTCTCACCTTAGATATATACCCCCGGAACCTCGGGATTTCAAGAGGGATAATTTGCAAGAATAGGGGTCCCTGAGGAGAGCCTATGGACTTTTCATTGAGCGAAGAGCAGCAGATGATCCGGGATACCGTGCGCAAGTTCGCCGAGGCCAAGATCGCCCCCGCGGCGCACGAACTCGATGAGCGCGAGGAGTTCTCACCCGAGCTGACCCGCGGGCTCGGCGAGCTGGGCGTCTTCGGCATCATCGTGCCGGAGGAGTACGGCGGACAGGGCCTGGACTACCTCTCCTACGTCATCGCCGTGGAGGAGCTGGCCCGCGTGGACGGCTCGCAGGCGGCCACCGTGGCGGCCGGGGTCTCGCTGGGCATCGCGCCGCTGCTCTACTTCGGCAGCGCGGAGCAGAAGAAGAAGTTCCTGCCGGCGCTGGCCGCGGGCGAAGCCCTCTTCGCCTTCGGCCTCACCGAGCCCAGCGCGGGTTCCGACTCCCGGGGCACCAAGACCAAGGCCCGCCAGGACGGGACCTTCTGGGTCATCGACGGGTCCAAGATCTTCATCACCAACGCCTCCACCTCCATGACCAGCGGCGTCATCGCGCAGGCGGTCAGCGGGGTGAAGGACGGCAAGCCCGAGTACACCTGCTTCATCGTGGAGGCCGGCACGGCGGGCTTCACGGCCAAGACCATGCACAAGAAGCTCATGTGGCGGGCGTCCAACACCGCGGAGCTGTATTTCTCCGATTGCCGGGTCCCCGAGTCCTGCGTGCTCGGCAAGGTGGGCGACGGCTCCAAGCAGATGCTCAAGACCCTGGACTCCGGCCGGCTCAGCATCGCGGCCATGGGCCTGGGCTGCGCCCAGGGCGCCTACGAGGCGGCCCTGAAGTACGCCCAGCAGCGCGAACAGTTCGGGCAGCCCATATCGAAATTCCAGGCCGTCTCCTTCAAGCTGGCCGACATGGCCACTGAGATCGAGCATGCCCGCACCTTCCTCTATCGGGCCTGCTGGCTGCGCGACACGGGCCAGCCCTTCTCGAAGGAAGGGGCCATGGCCAAGCTGTACTGCTCTGAGGTGGCCCAGCGCGTGGCCAACGAGGCGGTGCAGATACACGGCGGCTATGGACTCATGAAGGAGTTCGACGTCGAGCGCTTCTACCGGGATCAGCGCCTCCTGCAGATCGGCGAGGGCACTTCGGAGATACAGCGGCTGGTCATCTCCCGGGCCATAGGCTGCTGACTTGCCGCTGCTGCCGCTCCTCGCCGCCGTTCTCGTCTTCCGTGCCGCGGCGGCCGACGTCGACCCCATCCTGCGCGAGCAGGAACTGCGCGTGCCGGATTCCTCCATCCTGCTGAGGGCCGCCGGCCCGGGTCCCGGTGCCGAGCGCCTCCGGGCCCTGCGCGCCATGGGGCGGATACAATCCCCCGCCTATGCGGACGCCCTGATCGCGGCGCTCGCGGACCCGGACCCGCTGTTGCGCACCGAAGCGGCGTTCGACCTGGGGCAGGTGGGAGGGGTGGAGCCCCCGGACCCGGACGCCCCGGAAGGGGCGGACGGCGCGCTGTCCCGGACCAAGGCGGCGACCGCCCTGGTGCTCGCCTTGGACGCCAAGGATCCCCGCGAACGGGCCATCGTCGTGGAGGCGCTGGGCAAGACCGGCGGGACGGGGGTGGAGGGCCTGCTGGCGGGACTCCTGAAGGACTCCCACCCCGGGGTGCGCGGGGAGGCCGCGCTGGGGCTGTTCCGGCTGCGCTTCCTCAAGCGGATCCCCGAGCTCTCCGCCTCCTCCGTGGACGCCCTGACCCGCGCGTTCCGCGATTCGGACCCCGAGGTACGCTGGCGGGCGGTCTACGCTTTCTCGCGCTGGCCGGAGCCGCGGGCCAAGAAGGCCCTGGCCGCGGCCGCGCTGGACGGACACCTCTGGGTCCGCCTGTTCGCCCTGCGGGCGCTGGGACAGTTCAAGAAGGACGCCCCCCTGGAGCCGCTGCTCAAGGCGCAGAAGTCCCGCGACGCCGCGGTGCGGCGCGAGGCCGTGGCGGCCCTGGGGGCCGGGGGGTGGGCGCGCCGGCTCGATGACAGCGTGTTCCAGGACCCGTCGGCGCACGTGCGGGCGGCGGCGGTCGCCGCGGCGGGGGCGTCGGGCGACCGGAAGTTCTCCGAACGCATCGAGATCGGAGCCGCGGCGCCGGAGGCCTCCGCGCTGGTGCGGGGAGAGACCTTCCTGGCCCTGCCCAAGCTGAGTTCGGACGCGAGACCGGCGCTGGAGGAGGGACGCGCCTCCCCGCACGGCTGGATCCGCTCCCGCGCCTATCTGGCGCTGGCCGAGCTGGCGGGGACGCGGGCCGTCCTCATGGAAGGGCTCAAGGACCCGGACCCGCAGGTCGCGGCCGCGGCCCTGGAGGGCATCGCCAAGTCCACGGAGCCGTGGGCCGACGCCGCCCTGGAGAAGGTCCTCGCCGACCCCCAGTCCTCCATGGAGCTGCGCGGGACCGCGGCGGAGGCGGCCGCGGGGCGGGGGGCGTCTTTGCACCAGGCGCTCTACGCGGCGTACCTCAATTCCAGCGGCCGCGAGTTCGCGGAACTGCGCTCCAGCATCCGCAAGTCGATCGCCGCCATCCAGGGCCAGCCCGGATTCAAGGGAATGCGCTACCAGCTGGACGCGGCGGAGAACGGGTTCACGCCCTCGCCGCACCTCTACGAGAAGCCGGGCCCCGCCGGGGTCCTCTTAGAGACCGAGAAGGGGGACATCACGATCTCGGTGGCCGTGAGCGAGGCTCCGGTCCACGCCGCGACCTTCCTCAATAGCGTGCGGGCCAAGCTCTACGACGGATCGACCTGGCACCGGGTGGTCTCCAATTTCGTGGTCCAGGGCGGGGACCCCCGCGGTACCGGGTGGGGCGACGCGGGCTTCACCTTGCGCGACGAGGTCAACCGGCTGCGCTTCGAGCGGGGCGCGGTGGGCATGCCCAAGGCGGGCAAGGATACGGGCGGCTGCCAGCTTTTCATAACCCTGGTCCCCACGCCGCATCTGGACGGACGTTATACGGTGTTCGGCCGCGTCGTCGCCGGCATGGACGCGGTGGACCGCCTGGAGCCGGGAGATCGGATAATCAAGGCGCGCGTCGTGCACGCCGTCGAATAGGAAGAGATCAGGAGGCAGCATGTCCTACGCCCAGCAGGTCGTCGAGAGCGCTTCGCAGGACCGCCTTTACAAGCTCATCGAGGAACGGCTCCGGCCGGGGGCCGACCAGGCGGCCATCGACCGCCGCATCTGGGACCTTTTCGGGGAGGATTGGGCCGTGATGTTCACGGACCTGTCCGGCTTCTCCCGCAAGGTCGAGGAGTTCGGGATCATCCATTTCCTGCAGGTCATCCATGAGAGCGAGCGGCTCTTCATCCCCCTCATCGACCGTCACGACGGGATCCTGATCAAGGTGGAAGGGGACAGCCTCCTGGTGCTGTTCCGCAGCACGCAGAGCGCCCTGGAGTGCGCCATCGACATGCAGCGGGCGGCCCAGGATTACAACAAGGACCGTTCCGACGCCGAGAAGATCCTGCTCTGCGTGGGGCTGGGCTTCGGCAAGCTGCTCAAGCTGGGCGACCGCGACGTTTTCGGAGCCGAGGTGAACGCCGCGAGCAAGCTGGGCGAGGATACGGCCAAGGCCTGGGAGATCCTGGTCACCGGCGCCGCCCAGAAGTCCGCGGCAGGCATGCCGGGCGTCAGCTTCACGCCCATCGCCGAGATCCCCTCGGGGGCCAAGGCCGCTTTCCGGGTGCAATACACTCTCTGATGCTCCGGCTCACGCCCCTCCGGGGCGCCCTGCTGTTCTTCGTCGCGGTCTGCGCGGTCTACCTCAGCACGGTGAACCCGAGCCTGGGCTCGGGCGACAGCGCGGAGTTCGTCACCAGCGCGGCGACCTGGGGCATCCCGCACTCGCCGGGCTATCCCCTGTACACCTTCCTCGGACATCTCTGCTCCCGGGTCCTGCCGGGGCCCCTCCCGTTCCGGGTCAACGCGCTCTCCGCCCTCCTGGGAGCGGCCGCGGGCGCCGTCCTGCTGCTGGCCGCCCTGCGCGCCGGCCTGTCGGGGAAGGTCGCGCTGGCCGCGGCGTCGTGCCTGTGCTTCGCGCCCCTGACCTGGCGCTGTTGCGCGATCGCGGACATCTGGGCGCTCAACAGTCTCTTCGGCGCCCTGCTCATCCTGCTGGTCTATGGAGAGGCGCTGGGCGAGGTCCGTACCTTCGCCGCAGGGCTGGGGCTGGTGCTCGGGCTGGGGGCGGCGCATCATCTTGGTCTCCTCCTGGCGGGGCCCGCGGTCGCGTACTACGCATGGAAGCGGGGCCGGTTCCGGGGCGCGGGCCGTTCCGTCTGGGGGCTCCTTGCGGGCGCCTTCGCTGTCAGCTTCTTCCTGTCCTACGCTTTGATATGGTTCCGCCTCAGGCAGAACCCGGTCTACGTGGTGGGCGCGGTGCGGACCTTCGCGGGGGAGTCATCCTTCTCCCTGAAGCTCGTCTGGCACGAGTTGGGCTTCTACTTCATGACCGTGCAGCGTCAGCTGACCTGGTTCGGGCTGGGGTTGGCCGCCTTCGGCCTGCTGCGCCTCTTCCTCAAGGACCGGGAGCGCGCCGTCTTCCTGGGCCTCTGGATCGCGGCGACCGGGCCCCTGGCCCTGCGCTTGGCCGGGTATCCCATCCTGGCGGAGGGGGACGGCGTCTACTGGCGGGGGCTGGAAGCCCCGTTCTGCATTTTGTCTTTGCTCGCCTGGGTGCTGGCGCTCGCGGCCGGGCTGGAGGGCCTCTTCAGCCGGGTCCGGCCGGCGTTCGCGTGGGGGGGCGCGGCCCTGCTCGCGGCCGCTTTCCTGGGGCTGCGCTGGTCCGGGGCCGATCAGAGGGGACACGACTATTGGTACGGGTACGGCCGTGACGTCCTGGCCAGCAGCGCGGACGACGGCGTCGTCTTCCTGGGCTCCGACGACGCGCTCTTCGTGATGGATTATCTCCGCCTGCTCGACGGCGGGGTGGGCGACCGCCGCTTCATCCGGGGCAGCCCCGAGCCGGAGGCGGTGCTCGCCAGCCCGGTCCCCGTCTACATGGATCACTCGGTGGCCATGGGCCACGGCGGCAGGAAGGAATACGCCATCGTGACGGCCGGGGTGCTGGCCCGTGCCGAGAAGGACCCTGACCGCAACGCCTTCTCCCGCCAGACGCTGGAGCCGCTCCTGAACTCCCGGAACCGGGAGCTGACCTTCTTCAAACTCGACGCCTCCTCACCCGAGGTCCTCCTCGCCATGCTCTACAGCCAGGCCTACCGCCTGGCCGCGCTGGGCGCGGTGCACGCGGGGGATGACGAGCTGTCCTTCCAGATGGCCCTGCGTTCCAACGCCATGGATCCCCGCGAGCTCTTCCCCAAGTACGGCCTAGTCCGCTGACTGGGCACTGGTGTATACTTTGCAATGCGCGTCGCCGTCGAGTCGAGCACCGTCCTGGGCGTTCCCTGCGGGATGCGCACCTATACCGTGGAGCTGCTGCGCCGGCTCTGCGCCCAGAACCCCGGCGACGAATACCTCTTCTACGCCGCGCGCTGGGCGGCTTTCCCGCCCGCGGAGCGGGCCTGGCCGGGGCCGCGCCCGGCCAATCTCAGGCTGCACCTGAAGCGCTTCCCCTTCAGCCCGATGCTGTCGCTGGAGCACCGCTTCGGCCTTCCCGTCGAGGAAGCGCTGCTCCTGCCCCGGCTGGACGTCTACCATGGCGCGGGGCAGTTCCTGCCCCGGCTCCGGCGCACCCCCTCGGTCCTGACCTTGCACCATTGGCAGGACCTGCGGCACCATCAGGGGAGCTTCAAGTCCTTCTACTATACGACGGTCTATGAACAGTCCATTCGCTGGGCGGACCGGATCATCACGGTCTCCAACTACACCAAGCGCTTCCTGCTCGAGCATTTCAAGTTCCCCGAGGAGCGCGTGCGCACGGTCTATCACGGGATATTCGACCCGCTCCCGGTCGTGGGGCCCGAGGCCGTCGCGGCCCTGCGCTTGAAATACGGCCTGCCGGAGCGCTTCATCCTCTGCCTCTCGCGCATCAACCGGGGCAAGAACGTGCTGCGCCTGGTGAGCGCCTTCAAGCGCGTGGCCGAGCGCCGCCAGGAGGTCGGGCTGGTGCTGGCGGGCCACGCCGACGCGGACCTCCTCCCCGAGGTGGAGGCGGCGGTCGCCGCGGCGGGGCTGGGGGCGCGCGTGGTCCTGACCGGGGCGGTGCTCGACTCCGAGGTGCCCGCTTTCTACGCCGCTTGCGACTCCTTCGTCTTCCCCTCCACCTCCGAGGGCTTCGGCATCCCGGTCATCGAAGCCATGTCGCTCGGCCGCCCGGTGGCGGCTTCCACGGCCTGTTCGCTGCCCGAGGTGGTGGGCGACGCGGGACTGCTGTTCGACCCGGCGGACGAGGGGGCCATGGGGGACGCGATGCTGGAATTGCTCGATAACGGCCCGCTGCGCGAAGCCCTCGTCGCCAAGGGCCGCGCGCGCGCCGCGCGCTTCACCTGGGCCGAGACCGCGCGTGCCACCCGCGCGGTGTACGCGGAGCTGACTTGACCCCCTTCTTCAGCGTCATCCTCCCGGCCTTCAACCGCGCGCGCATGGCGCGCACGGCGCTCAAGACCGTGGACTGGCAGACCGAGCGCGACTTCGAGTGCTTCGTGATCGACGACGGCTCCACCGACGGCACCGCGGCGGTGCTGGCGCGCTACGAGGGGCGGCCCGGCTTCACGGTGCTGCGCTCCGCGAAGAACCGGGGCATGAACGTGTCCCGCAACGCGGCCATCACGCGGGCGACCGGACGCTTCGTCACCTTCCTCGATTCCGACGACCTGTGGCTGCCGGAACGGCTGGCGGCCTTCCGCCGGCGCATAGAGGCGGTCCCGCAGGCCGGCTTCGTCTTCTCCAACGCCTGGGTCCTGCGCTACGGGCGGATCATCGGGACCCTGTTCTCCCCGCGGCGCGCCATCCCCGAGGGACGCCTGCCGGGACACTTCGCGGTGGGCGACGCCGAACTGCCCTACGTGACCACCAACGTGGCCGTGGCCCGCGGGGCCTTCGACGAGCACGGCCTGTTCCGCACCGAGATGCGCACCTTGGACACCGAACTCTTCGCCCGCGTCATCGCGGCCGGGGTCCCGGTCGCGGCCATCCGCGAGCCGCTCTCCGTGCGCCGCCTGCATGACGATCAGCTGACCGACCGCTACGAGGAGAACTTCCGGGAGTCGATGCTGGCGCTCGAGTCCGCCCAGCCCTCGACGGAGGAAAGGGCCGCGATCCGGCGGCGCACCGCCGAGGAGACGGCGCTGTACCTCGTGAAGGCCGGCCGGCCCGCGGAGGCGCGCGCCTTCCTGGAGCGCGAGCTGGGCCCGGGGGCCCGGGCGACGAAGGCCTGGCGCCTGGCCGTCCTGCCGCCCGCGGCCCTGCGGGCGCTCAAGGCCGGGCGCGCGGCCTGGCTCAAGGCGCGCTGGCATCCGGCGCTGGCCTCGGCGGGGGCCCGCGCGGCCTGGGGGCTGGTGCGTCCCCTGCTGGAGGCCGAGGGCCGGTGAGGATCGTCATCGAGGAGCCCATGCACAACGAGGGCCGCGGGGGCGTCAGCGTCTATACCCGCAGCCTCCTGTCGCGCTTGGCCGTCCTGGCTCCCGAGGACGAGTTCGTCCTCTTCAGCTACTTCTTCCGGGAGCGAGAGCGGCGCACGGCCCGCCTGCGTCCGGGCCCGGGAGAACGCTGGACGAACTGGACCCCGCGGGTGCCGGAATCCCTCGTGTCGCGCCTGGAATGGGACTGGGGCCTGGCTCCCACGGGGCGCTATCTGCGCGCCCGGGGCGGGGACCTCTTCCATACCCAGAGGACGCCCCGGGTCAAGCTCCTGCCCACCGTGGTGACCATACACGACCTGTTCCCGGCCGTCCATCCGGAGTGGGTCTCGCCGTTCACCTACGAGCAGTGCGAGAGGATACTGCGCCCGGGGATGGAGCGCGTGGACCGGGTGATCGCGGTGTCCGCGCACACCAAGCAGGACATCGTGGAGCGCTGGGGCGTGGCTCCGGAACGGGTGACCGTGATCCACGAAGGGGTCGACCGCGGGGTCTTCCATCCCTCGACGCCGGAGCGCATCGCGCAGGTGCGCGCGGCGCACGCGCTCCCCGCCCGCTTCGTCCTCATGGTCGGCCCGTTCGACCCCTGGTGCGACCCCGGGGCGGTTTTGGAGGCGGCGTCCCGGCTTCCGGCCTCCCTGAAGGACGTGGGCATCGTCTTCGCCGGCAACCCGGGCAGCGTCGGTGAGGCGGTCCGGCGCCGGGCGGCGGAGCTGGGACTGACCGAGCGCTGCCGCTGGCCCGGCTTCGTGCCGCACTCCGACCTCGTGGCCTTCTATGGAGCGGCCGACGCCTTGGTCTATCCTTCCCTCTACGAGGGGTTCGGGCTCCCCATCCTCGAGGCCATGGCCTGCGGGACTCCGGTAATCACCTCGGACCGGAGCTCCATGCCGGAGGTCGCGGGCGACGCCGCCATCCTGGTCGATCCCACCGACTCCGAAGCCGTGCGCGCGGCGCTGGTCGCCGTGCTCGACGACGGCGGCAAGCGCGCGGACCTGCGCGAGCGCGGCCTGGCCCGCGCGGCGCAGCTCACCTGGGAAGAAGCCGCCCGGCGCACGCTCGCGGTCTACGACTCCCTTCTCGGCCGCTAGCCTCTATCGCTGGAAGCGCAGGATGTCTTCCTTCAGGCCGGCGAGCTGGCGCGCCAGTTCCTCCCGCTCGGCCTCCGATTCCGGGACCGGCCGGTCCTGGAGGTCCGTGAGCCGCTGCAGGTCGAACAGGTCGAACTTGCTGGGCTGCAGCTTGAGCCAGTACTTCCTCTCGGGGGTTATGAGGCAGAGGTCGCGCCCGGTCGCGGGATAGCCCCCTCCCGCCGCCGCGATCCGCCCGTCGGCCCGAGCCTTCCCGAGCAGGGATGTCCCGTCGGAATAGGCGGTCGCGGGAGCCCGCAGCCCGGCCCAATCGAAGATCGTGGGGAAGACGTCGGCATGCGACGACAGCGGGACGGTCTGGGAGCGGATCCCCGGGAGGCACAGGAAGAGGGGGGTCTGGATCCGCTCGTTCTCGAAGCGCGGGGCGGCGTGCCCGTAGGTCCCGTGCTCCCAGAACTCCTCCCCGTGATCGCCCAGGAAGGCGACGATGAGCTTGCCCGAACGTATGTCCTCCGCGTACGCGACCATCAGCCGCTGGAACAGGTGGTCCACGTAGTGCACGCTGTTCTTGTAGCGGTTGAAGAGCCGCGCGCGCAGGGCGGCGTCCGGGGTGCCTCTGAAGAAAAGGTGATAATCGCCCTCGCCGGAGGCCGGCTGGAACTTCCCGAACGAGTCCGGATAGTAATACCGCGTGTGGGGAGAATAGAGGAACAGGAGTCCGAAGAACGGGACTTCCTTCCGCCGCCGGGAACGGAAATCCCGCATCCAATCGATCACCCGCTCGTCGTCCTGCTCCCTCCGGGCCGAGCCGATGAAGGGGTGGTAGGAGTCGAACTGCTTGAGGACGGCGGGAGAATCCTCGTAGCTGACCACTCCCGAGGCGTCGGCGGCCACGAGCTCGTAGCCGTTGTCCTTGAGGGTCCGGAGGGGGAAGGCCGGCGTCCCCCCGTCGATGTACGATGCGTAGCGGGTGGCGTCCAATCCGTAGAGGAGGGAGAATATCCCGTGCATGGTGAGATGCCCGCCGGAGAAATTGTTCTCCGACACGATGCAGCGGCCCTCGCGCAGATGGCGCATGATGTTGGGAGTGGTCTCGGGGGTGAGCATCCCTCCGCGCAGGGATTCCACCATGACGACGAGGATGTCGGGCCTGCGCATCAGCTTCGACGACTCCCCGGGACCGAGGGCAGGCGGCCTGGCTCTCAGGACCGGCGGCTCGTGGAGCGGGGCGCCGTAGAGGGAGTAGAGGGGCAGGGCGTCCCGCGGGATGGAGCCCTTGTTCATGTTCAGTTCCAGCAGCAGGTAGGATAGGGCGAGGATGGAATAGACCGCCAGCCGGCGCGGCAGACCCCGGCCCGCCCTCTCCCGCGCGGTGGGCGGCCAGGAGCGGACCAACTTCTCCGAAAGACGGAGCAGGGACCATTCCGCCGCCGCGATCGTGAGCAGGGCGGCCAGACCGGAGAGCAGGCCTCGGACGCCGAGCGGCACTCCGAAGTTCAGCCCGGAAAGCTTCAGGAAGGCGGAAGAGACGATGGGGTCATGCGCGTGCAGGCCCAGCAGGAGGTAGGTCCCGCTGTCGATGAGGATGAGGCAGGCCGCGGCGGACTCCAGGCCCAGGGCAGCGGCCTTGGCGGAACGCGGGCCGAGCCGGCGTTCGATGAAGAGCAGGAACGCGGTCCAGAGCGCGCCGAGGGCGAGCAGGAGCGCCGCGGCATGGGCCATGAAAGCCGCGGCGTCCCGCAGGGGGACGGCCGGCCGGAGCACCCCCAGCATGGGCCAGGCTAGCACGGAATAGAGGAGGAGCTGGAGGACCAGGTTGGCCGCGCAGAAAACCGGCAGGGTCATCGGTCCGCCATGATATCTTGATTGGAGCGCCTAGAGGAAGAGGGAGAAAAGCAACTGTGCCCGGGCACACTCGGCGAACGGGGTCCGGCCTTCCCGCGGCTTGCCTGCGTCGGAGGATGTGTCTTATACTGCCTGCGATGGCCTCCCGCAAGGACCGGCCCGAGTCCCCGCCCGCCTCCGGCCTGGTCCGCGACCTCATCGCCCAGTTCGACGACCCCATGGACTTCTACCGGGAGCTCGTCCAGAACTCCATTGACGCGGGCGCGAACCGCATCGACGTGACTTTGCGCTGGGGCGAAGGGAGTTGCCTCATCCGCGTGGAGGACGACGGCCGGGGCATGGATGCGGGGACCATCGACGGGGCCCTGCTCGTCCCGCTGGCCTCGCAGAAGGACGGCGACCTGACGAAGGTGGGCGGCGCGGGCTTCGGTTTCCTGTCCGTCTTCGCCGTGAAGCCGGAGCGGGTGCGCGTCCTCACCGGGCAGGGGACTTCGGGCTGGCAGGTGGACATGAGCGGTCCGGCCGCGCACGAGAAGAAGCCCCTGGAGGAGCCGCGGGAGGGGACCGCGGTCGAGATACTCAAGGCGATGGACGAGGCGGAGTTCCGCGCCTTCGTCGAAGCCTCGCGGAGCGCCCTGCAGCGCTGGTGCCGGCACTCGGAGGCGCGGGTCTTCTTCGCGGCCCCAGACGCGCCGTCCCAATTGGTGGTGCAGCCCTTCGCCCTGGCGGGCGCCTCGCTGCGCTACGCGGAGGAGGGCACCGAGATCGAGTTGGGTTTCACCGACGAGCCGAGCCCGTCCTTCGGCCTGTACAACCGGGGGCTGACCATCGCCGAGGGCTGCCGGGAGTTCATCCCCGGGGTGCGCTTCAAGGCCAAGTCCCGGTACCTCTCGCCGGACCTGTCGCGCAGCGGGGTGCTCGACGACGAGAACTACCGCAAGCTCCTGGCCATCCTCCGGCGCCTGGCGGAGGCGGGACTCCCGGCGAAGCTGCGCGAGGAGTCGGAGCGGACCGCGCAGGCCGCGGCGGGGGACCCGGCCCGGGCGGCCGCGGATTGGGGACGGCGCGGGCGCTTCCTGGAGCATCTCGCCGCGGGCGACCGGGCCGGCCGGATCGCGGACTGGGCGATGTTCCCCACCCTTTCCGGGCTGGCGGTCTCCTTGGCGGCGCTGCGCTCCGGGCTCAAGGCCGGGGGCGGGAAGCTCTGTTTCGACGAGGCCCGGACCCGGGTGTCCGGCCTCCTCGAAAGACGGGGCACCCCCGTGCTCCTGGCCGGGCCCTGGGTCGCCTTCGCCGAACGCCGGCTTGGGGCGGGGGCCCTGCGGGTCTCGGCCGCTTTCATCGCCCCGGAGCCCATCGCGGACGGTTTCCTCCCGAAGGGAGTCCGGGGGCTCCTGGAGAGCCTCCGGCGTCTCGACGCGGCGTGCGGCCCCAAGTACGCGGGGATCGCGGCCGCCGACCTGGCCGGCGGCGCGGCGGAGGACCGGCTCTTCGTGACCCAGAAGGAGCCGGGGACCCTGTCCGCCGCGGACGAGGCGCCGGCCAAGACGGTGCTCTTCTTCCGGAGCGCGAGCCGGGTGCTCCTCCTCAATGCCGGGCATCCGCACCTGACCCTCTTCGCCCGCCTGCACGGGGAGCGGCCGGGGCTGGCGTCCTTCCTCTGCCTGAAGTCGGTCTATCTCAACGATGGGGAGGTCCCGGCGGGGCAGGCGGAGCGCTTCTGCAGCCTCGCGGAGAAGCTGGAACTGCGCCTGCTCCGCGAGGCCATGGGCCTCGAACCGAGACGGACCGGGAGGCGCGATGGAGCATCTTGAAGAGCTCCGCAAGCTCATGCGCCTCCAAGGCGCCGACGCCGAGCGCGCTTTGGCCTGGTTGGTCCGGGTGGCCGCGGCGGGGGGGGCGTCCCAGGTGTTCCTCGCCACCGATCCCGCCAAACGGGAGGTCTCGGCCCGTTTCGACGGCCGTCCGTTCTCACCCGGGGAGCTCGGCTCCGTTCTCGAAAGCTTCTTCGCGCCCGCCGGCAGTCCGAAGCTGCGGGCCAAGGAGCTGGCGGCGGCCCTCCTCTCCTTGCTGCGGGCGGACCCCGAGTGGGTCACGGTGAGCTCGGGGAGCGGGGCCGGCCGGGCCCTGCTGCGCCTGCGCTCGCTCGAGGACCTGAAGGTGGAGGCGGCGCGCGACTCGGGGAGCGAGACCGTGGTGACGGCCCGGGAACGACCTCTGTCGCCGCAGCCGCTGTTCGGCGCGGGCACCGGAGCCGCCCTGCGCGAGCGCTGCGCCCTCAGCCGGATCCCGGTTTATCTCGACGGCAGGCTGCTGCCCCCGTTCGACCCCGAGGCGCTGGGGCTGGAGGGGGTGGAGTTCGACTCCGAGGGGGTCCGGGGCTGGCTCGGCGTGCCGGCGGACCCGGGCGCGCCGAGCCGCCTCTACGTGTCCCAATACGGGATACTGGGCGCGGAGGCGTCGGTCGCCTTGCCCGGCCTGCAGGTGGAGGCCCGGGTGAACGACGACCGCCTGCATCTCGACGCGGCCAAGAACGATTTCCTGCGCGATGACGCCTTCGCGCGCCTTTTGGGCCGGGTCGGAGCCGAGACCGCGGCGCTGCGGACCGAGATGGTCCGGCTCCAATGCGCCCGCATGGAGTCCGTGGGATGTGCGCTCCGGGACCCGGCGGCTCTGGAGTGGTGGCGGCGCCGGCTCGCCGGGGACCGCGGGGGTGGCCGGCCGGAGCTGGAGGCCGACGCCCGGCGCACGCTCTGGCTGCGCGGCGGGGCGCGCTCTTCCAGCGAGATCCTGGATGCGCCCCTGTTCTTCGATGCGGAACTGCGCCCCCTCAGCCTGGCAGACCTGGACCGGCTCCGCGCCGGCGGCCCCTTGCCGCGGTTCGCGGAATGCCCGCCCGCCGAGGCCGAGTTCCTGCGGGAGCGGTACGGGGCGGCTCCGCGGGGGCCCCGGGAGACGCGCGTCCGGGCGCCGCGGTCCGCGCCCGCCTCCTTGCCGCAGTCCGCGGACGCGGCCGGCCTGGTCCCGGCTCTCAAGGCCTGGTTCCGGTGCCTGGGGGTGAAGGCCAAGCTCCGGGCCGCGGAACGGAAGCTCGACGGACTGCTCGGACCCGCGGCGGACCTGGCGGAGGGCTCCTACGAGCTGAACCTCCGGCATCCCCTGCTGGCCGAGCTGCTGTCTTGCGAGGGCGGCGCCGGAGTCCTACCCTTCGCCGCTTCGGTCGTGCTCACGGGGCTCAACCGGCTCCGGCCGGAATGGACGGACCGGCAGGACGCCGAGCTCCAAGCCGAGCTGGCGCGCTGCGCCCTGCAGGCCTGCGAGGGCGGAGCCGGGGATGCCCAGGGGGAAAAGGATGGTCAAGGTGAATAAGACCGCGTGGGGCCTGACGGCGACCTTCGTTTTGGTCGCGGTGTTCTGGGATTGGGCGTTCTTGACCCCGGTGAAGATCCTCGTGGTCTTCTTTCATGAGGCCGCGCACGGCCTGGCTGCATTGGCGACCGGCGGCCGCATCGACAGCCTTATCGTCAACTCGAACCAGGGCGGGCTCGCGCACGCCTACGGCGGCAGCCGCTTCCTGGTGCTGAACGCGGGCTACCTGGGCAGTTTCATGGCCGGGGCGGGGCTCATCCTGGCTGCTTCCTGGACCCGCAAGGACCGCATCCTCATCGGGCTCCTGGGCTCGGCTCTCGGGGTCATCACCGTCCTGTGGGTGCGCAATCTGTTCGGCTTCTTCTTCGGCCTGGCCTTCTGCGGGTTCTTCCTCGCCGCCGCGAAGTACCTCTCGGACCACACCAACGACTTCATCCTGAAGTCCGTGGGCACGGTCTCGGCGGGCTACGCCATCCTCGACGTGTGGAGCGATGTCTTCGCCCGCGCCTGCCGCTCCGACGCCGCCATGCTGTCGGCGGAGTTCGGGATGCCCAGGCTGTTCTGGGGCGGGCTCTGGATACTGCTGTCCCTCGGCGGCATGTACTGGACCTTCCGCCTCGCGGCCAAAGCCGACCCGCACAGATAGATTATGTAGAATCGCGGCTCAACCCGGCCATGAAGAACCTCATCACCAACGCCGTCCTGCTCACCCTTCCCGGCTCGGAACGTCCGCGCTGCGCGGGTGAGCTGGGCAAGGTGGGCCTCATCCGCGACGGAGCCGTGCTGATGGACGGGGAGCGGATCGCGGCGGTGGGGCTCAAGGACCTGGTGATGCGGCACCCCGACGCGCGCAAGGGCCGCATCTTCGACGCGGGCGGACGGGTGGTGATGCCGGGGTTCGCGGACTGCCACACCCACCCGGTGTTCGGCGCTCCCCGGCTCAAGGATTTCGAGCTCCGGGCGCGGGGCAAGAGCTATCGGGAGATCGCGGCCGAGGGCGGGGGGATCGTCTCCAGCCTGGCCGCGGTCCGCGGCGCCACCGAGGCGGAACTCACCCGGCTCCTCCAGGAGCAGGCCCAGCGCTTCTTGGAATGCGGGACGACCGCCATCGAGGCCAAGAGCGGGTACGGCCTGGACAAGGACTCCGAGCTCAAGGCCCTGCGCGCCATCAAGCACGTCGCCGCGGGCGGCCGCCTGGACATCGTAGCCACCTTCCTGGGCGCGCACGCGGTCCCGCCGGAGTATAAGGGCAAGCCCGCGGCATACGTCGCCATGCTCATCCGGGACGTCCTGCCCGCGGTGGCGGCCGAACGCCTGGCCGTCTATGTGGACGCCTTCTGCGAGAAGGGCTACTTCTCCCCCCAGGAGAGCGAGTCCTTCCTCGCGGCCGGCGCGGCGGCCGGGCTGCGCGTGAAGGTCCACGCCGAGCAGTTGAGCCGTTCCGGGGGGGCGGCTCTGGCGGCGCGCCTGAACGCCGTGTCCGCCGACCACCTGGACTGCGCGGACGACGGGGACCTCCGCCTCCTCAAGGAGAGCGGGACCATCGCGGTCCTGGTCCCCGGTTCCAACCATTTCCTGGGTCTCACGGAGTATCCGCCCGCCCGCCGCATCATCGACTCGGGGGTCCCGGTGGCGCTGGCCACGGATTTCAACCCCGGCACCTGTCCCTGCTGGAACATGCAGGAGATCCTCTCCATCGCGGTGAGCCGCATGCGCATGACCCCGGAGGAGACCCTCGCGGCCGCCACGATCAACGGCGCGCACGCCATGGGGCTGGGGCAGACCCATGGGTCGCTGGAGACCGGCAAGGTCGCCGACATCCTGGTCATGGACTGCCGGGACTATCGGGAGATCCCCTACTGGTTCGGGGCGAACCTGGTCGCCGCCGTCTTCAAGCGGGGCAAGCTACTCCATCACACGGTGGAGCTGCAAGCTTGAAAGTACTCCTCTTCGACTTGGACGGCACCCTCATCCGGGCGCGGGGGGCGGGGCGCAAGGCCCTCAACCGGGCGATCTACCGCCTCCACGGCATCCGGCGGGACTTCGGGATCCCGAACCTGGCGGGCCGCACGGACCTCTACAATTTCGCCCAGGCTTTCCGCGCCGCGTTGGGCCGCGCGCCGAGCCGAGCCGAGGCGGAGAAGATCCACCGGGAATACCTGCGCCTATTGCCGGGCTTCGTGCGCCAGGCCGTCAACGCCAAGGCCTACCGGGTCATGCCCGGCCTGCGCCGGCTGCTGGCCATCCTGCACAAAGACGAGCGCGTGCTCTTGGGCCTGGGGACCGGGAACCTGGAGGCGGGGGCGCGGATCAAGCTCGGGCCCTCGGGGCTCCTGCGCTATTTCCGCTTCGGCGGCTTCGGCGCCGATGGACTGGAGCGGTATCGCCTCCTGCGGGCCGCGGTGCGCCGCGCGCGGCCCTTCGCCGGGGGCCGCCCGATCCGGCCGCGGGACGTGTTCGTCATCGGGGACACCCCTTTCGACGTGGCGGCGGGCCGGAAGGCCGGCTATCGGACGATCGCGGTCGGCACCGGCTACGCGACGATGGCGGAGCTGGCCGCGGCGCGGCCGGACCGGCTGGAAAAGGACTTCCGCGACACGGAGGCCTGGCTGGCCGGCTTCGGCCTGCGGCCGAGAACGGCGGGGAGGAAGCGTGAGCGCAGCGAAAAGCAGAATCTCATTGTTCGGGAGACGCCTTCTTGATTTGTTGTATTCCCGCACTGAGGTTTTCCCTGAATTTGTCGTCGGTCGGTCCCCAGCCGCCGATTTGAAAGGCGATCTTGCCGTCATTCATAAAGTAAAACTGTGGGGTGCTGGAAAAATCCAACCCTTCCCATCCCTTGATGTGCGCTTCATTGTCTGAATGTAGATAATATCTCAACTCCGGATGTTCCCTATTCCATCTTGCGATATCAGGAATGGCGGATAGTGAGACATTGATGGGGTATATTATGGTTGCATATTCTCTAAACGCTTCGCGAAAATCCGGGGAGGATGCAATAATGTCGAGCGCACGCCGTGAAAAATGGCAGCCGGGGGAAAGCACCGCAAGGATTTCCGGACCTTTTCGCGATTCCAGGGAGAACAGCTTCAGGGCTTCTCCGTTCTGAGAAACCTCGTAAAGTTTCCGTGGTTTCTCTAGGAGCCCGGGATCCTCGGTTATCTCTGGAATGGGTTCATCGCTTAGGATATCGGGATACTCCAGTCTAAGCTGTTTCGCCTTTGCGAAATCCCCAAAACTGACATAGGAGAAAAACAAGTCACCCACACAAGAGCCTTTACTTCCGGTATTCTTGCAGCTTGCTTTGTGGATGTCCCGCTTTTTCAATTCCTCAAAAACCCTTTCCCGCTCCACAAGATATTTAGTTTCTCTGGAATGAAACGACATGGTGCCGAATATTCCCCAGAAATCTCTTAAGACTTCATCATTGTATCTGGAAAAATCAAGCCGTTTTCCGTTGAACAATCCCACGTATTTCTCTTTCAACGCCGCAACGCGCTGGGTGTCTGAAAAATGAGGGTCTTTCTTTGACCGTTCATCTAGCCGCGCAAAAATATCCCGCATAGTTCTTGCGCGCTTTGCCATCGGTTGCTGACATCCGTGAAGAGTCATGGCTAGGAACAGGGCGATAATGAAGCGCATTACACCTCTGGATGGCGATAGTTAAGAAACAAGGCGTGCCACTAAAAAATGCGGCACATGTTTGGCGTTGTTGCAGCGACTATGCCCTCCTAAAAAACCTTATCCTACAGTGGGGTAATTTAGGAGGATGGGTTCTTAACTCTGTTTGCCGGGGGATTTGATTCATTGACCCATCAAGGATTTCAGCGTTCTTGTGACATTGTCAGCGCCATAAGATTCAAGGATATTCCGGCTAAGTAGAATTCTCTCCACTTGCCCATTCTTAAGAATAATACCTCCGATGAATTCCCGGGCAATATTATCGGGAACTCCAGTGAACAATTCACCTACGTCCACATGCGCCGGGGTCTGTTTTCCGAAAAGACTACAGCTACCCCAGCAAGTCGTGGTATCGCAGATGGTGTCTTCCTCTGTTTTCTTGCAGCGATACTGGTTAGATGAATTACAGAGGCAATCGTACTTCTTATATTCCGTATTTTCTGATGTCCTGAAAGTGGTGCTTGAGGCGCCTTTATTCTCTTTCTGAATGCATTTTTCTATGATTCCTCTATTCATGGAAGCCAGCCTGCCGTTCACGAAGAAGAGGCTTCTGTAAAATTCCGCCTGAATTTCTGTTGGGCATTTGCCAACCAAATCGGACAAAGTACGCTCTGCAAAATTCTCGGCCTTTTCCTCCAATTTGGGCTGAAATTCGTCGACCATGCGCGGCATGACGGCTTCCTCAACTTTTTGAGGGGAATTGGGATTATCGAAGAACACGTTCACGCCTTCTGCATGGCTCAGATCATACAAGCAGACTAAGCCAACTACCGCTAACATGGTTTTCATCCTAGACCCCCACTTTGTCATCTTCCCTCGACACATCCGGTTTCGGCAACGGTCCAATTATCTCACCAGCACATGCTATCATACCACAAGACTCCTCCGAATTTGTGGGGGGTGGCGGGCGGGCTCACGAATCCGGCACATGGTCAGCTAGGTATTCGTGGTGGGGCGCTCGCGGGGGATACCCTTGCCAGGCTTGTGGTCTCGGGAAATCCCGCCGGGAATCGGATTTCCGCGACACGGAGGCCTGGCTGGCCGGCTTCGGCCTGCGGCCGAGAGCGGCGGGGAGGAAGCGTGAGCGCAGCGTCTGATTGGCAGGGATGCGTGGGCGTGCTCGGCGCGGCGTTCGCGAGCACGGACCCGACGCCGGGCGGCGGCGCGGCGGCGGGCGCGGCGGCCGCGCTGGGCTGCGCTTTGGGCGAGATGGCCGCGGGGATCAGCGCGCGCAGCAAGAAGATCGACGAGGCCCGCCGCGCGGAACTGCTGGCCGCACGGGACGCCTTCGCCAAGGCGCGCGCCGAGTTCGAGGGCTTCGTGCGCCGCGACGTGGCGGCCTTCGACCAGGTCATGGCCGCCTACGGCCTGCCCAAGGAGGACCCCCGGCGCGCGCCGGAGCTCCAGCGGACCTTGCGCGGGGCCGCGGAGGTGCCCCTGGAGGCCGCGCGCCGGAGCCTGGCGGTCCTGGGCGAGCTGCGGGCCTGCGCCCCCAAGGCGGTGGGCACGGTGGCCTCCGACGTGCGCTGCGCCGAGCATCTCCTGCGGGCGGCGGGCCTCTGCGCCCTGGAGAACGTGTCGGTCAACCGCGGCCTCATCAAGGACGCCGCGTTCGCCGAGGGATTGGGGAAGGCCGAGGCCGAGCTCCGCGCGGGGCTGTGTCAGCCATGAACGAGCAGCAGGCGCTTTACGCCCTCCTCTTCGTGGCCGGCGGCGGACTGGTGGGCGGGGGGCTCTACGCGTTCGGCGGGAGCGCGGGCCGGCCCTGGGCCTTGCCCGCGGCCGTGGCCATCGCCTTCGTCGGGATAGACTACGTGACGCACATGCCTTCCTGGATGCTCGTGGCGGGCTTCCTGCTGTCCTTGTTCCTCGTCCAGCGTTCGGTGAAGGACGCGCAGGAGAGGGCGGCGCGTTCGGTCATCCGCTTCCAAGTGGACAAGAAGGGGGCCGAACTCCGGCGCTTCCCGGACCCCTCGGGGAAGCATCTCGCCCTCTGGAAGGCGGCGGCGACCGACGCCGCGCCGGACCCGCTGGTGGTCGGGCTTCAGTTCGCGGGGGTCACTGACGACGAATTCCGGGTCATCGTGGAGGCGCGGGCCGGGAAGTTCCGGCCGGGGGCCATCGTAGCGCATCACTCCGCGGCCCGGGGCGAGGCCCCGGCCATCCTGAAGGACGTGGAGCCCCTCAAGGACCTGCCCGGGCAGTCGGCCGACCTCTTCGTGCGCGCCGCCCCGATCGAGCTCGGCTTCGCCGCCATGGACTCCCACGTCCTGGCCGTCCTGCGCGAGATCCTCGAGCTGCGCACCGACCACCGCGAGGTCTACTTCAACGCCAACGGGCCCACGCTCCGGTTCATTTCCACGGGGACCTTCGAGACCGCGGAGCTCCAGCGGCTCTTGGAGCTGGCCACGGTCGTGTTCGAGCAGCTGCGCCTGGTCGGCCGCCAGCAATAAGGGAAAGGCCCCCAGCATGAAGCTGAGGGCCTTGTGCGCGGAAGCCTGCGGCTATTCCCAGTTCCCGTGGGAATCCTGGCCGAGTTTCTCCGGCACCTGCCCTCCATGAAATAAATTCCCATGCCAAGCGAATGCGGTTTAGAGGTCTTCAGGCCGGGAAACGGCTAAAACCCTCCCGATTGCAACGATTGCGTCTCATATGAGAGGATTAGGGGGAACGGCGCCCGGCCGGGCTGAACATCGGCCCGCCGAGTGCGCTATGATATGCGCACGGGACATCCTATGGGGAGAATAACCGAGCATCCCGTGCTGCAGCCGGAGCCGCGCCCCGCGGTCTCCTTCTATTTCGACGGCCGCGAGCTCTCGGCCTTGGAGGGCGAAGTCCTCTCCAGCGCGCTCTTCGCCAACGGCGTCAAGGTCTTCAGCCATCACCCCAAGGACGGCGCCGCCCAGGGCATGTTCTGTTCGCCAACGGCGTCAAGGTCTTCAGCCATCACCCCAAGGACGGCGCCGCCCAGGGCATGTTCTG
>MGTY01000002.1 GCA_001799695.1 Elusimicrobia bacterium GWA2_69_24 | reverse complement strand
TCCAGGACGGCTTCGTCGCCGGGATCCGCCATGAGGAGCGGAGCGCTCAACAGGAACAGGGCGGCTGCCGCCTTGAGCATAAGCGATTCTATCTCTCCGGCAAAGCGGGCGCCAGCGGTCGCCAGCGGTCCTTTAAAGTAGAATGCCGCATGCCGTTCACGATACAGGCCCGGGACGGTCGCGCGCGCGCGGGGATGCTCGCGACCCCGCACGGGCCGGTCGCGACCCCCGTGTTCATGCCGGTCGGCACGCAGGCCAGCGTGAAGGCGCTCGACTCCGAGGACCTGCGCCGGCTCGGCGCGAACGCGATCCTCGCCAACTCCTACCACCTGTACCTGCGCCCGGGCGTCGAAGTGGTGCAGGCCGCGGGCGGCTTGCACGCGTTCATGGACTACGACCGCTTCATCCTCACCGATTCCGGCGGCTTCCAGGTCCTAAGCCTCTCCGGCCACCGTACGATCGACGATTCGGGCGTCACCTTCCGCTCGCACCTGGACGACTCGGAACACCGGCTGACCCCCGAATCGGTGATCGGGGTCCAGGCGGCGCTCGGCTCCGACGCCTGGACCACCCTCGACGAATGCGTGCCCTACCCGTGCTCCGAGGCCGAGGCGGCCCGGGCCCTCGAGCGCACCATACGCTGGCACGACCGCTCGGTGCCCGCCGTCGCCGCCGCGCGCGCCGCGGGCTCCAAGTGCCTCTTCTTCCCCCTCTTCCAGGGCGGGCTCCATCCCGCCCTGCGCCGGCGCTCCGCCGAGCACCACAACGCGTCGCCCGCCGACGGGATCGCGATCGGCGGGTTCATGGTCGGCGAGGACAAGGCGACGACCTGGGGCATGCTGGCCGAGACGACCGCGCTGCTGCGCGCGGAACGTCCCCGCTACCTGATGGGCGTCGGCACCCCGCTCGACCTGTGGGACGCCGTCGCCTGCGGCGTGGACATGATGGATTGCGTCTATCCGACGCGCGCCGCGCGCTCGGGCCACGTCATGACCGCGAGCGGCAGGATCAACGTGACGAACTCCCGCTTCCGCAGGGACTTCACGCCGCTCGATCCCGGGTGTTCCTGCTTCGTCTGCGCGCGCCACACGAAGGCCTATCTCGGGCATCTGCTGCGCGGCAAGGAGCTCGCCGCCTTCCGCCTGCTCTCCTACCACAACCTGCACTTCATGGCGCAGACCACCGTCGCCATCCGTGCGGCGATCCGGGCCGGGAGCTTCGCGTCCGCCCGCGCCGAGTTCCGCGAGCGCTACGCGGATAACCGATGCGCATGATCCTCCTCCTGACCTTGCTGCTGTGGTCCGCTCAGGCCGCGCCCTCGGCCGAAGCTCCCGGAAAGGATTACTACGACCGGCTGAATATACCTCTGCTGGTGGAAAGCCGCGGGGAAATGGGCGCCCTGCGTCCCGGTCCCGTCCTTCCGCCCCGTCTAGTGTAGCGTACCCAACGCTTCTTTGCGTTTGAAAGGCCGTCATACCGGCGCCAGCCGGTAGCCGGCGTGTGGAACGGATTCAACATCCTGTTCTGGCGCCTGGACCCCGGCTTTCGCCGGGGTGACGTCTAGCGCCTGGACCCCGGCTTTCGCCGGGGTGACGAATGTAATCGGACTTATGACTCACTGCACTGGTCGAGTGCCTGGCTCGACGGAGCGCACGAACGTGCGGGCCGACGGTACTGTGCCCGGGCACAGCTGCCATGTCCGCTGCCCGTCCCCGCTGTGCACGATGAGGGGTCTAGTCCAGGGAGCGGAGCTGGGGGGCCAATACCAGGGCGGCCACGGCCACCAGCATGGAAGCCGCGGCGGCGGCGTGGACCGCGGCCGACTCGCCCCAGGCATGGGCGGCGGGACCGATCCACAAGGAACCCAGCGGCGACAGGCCGAAGAAAACCAGGCTGTAGACCGCCATCACCCGCCCGCGCAGGTCGTCGGGGGTCGCGGATTGGATCAGGGCGTTGGTGGCGTTGAAGATCCAGATGAGGGCCATCCCGCCCACTGCCATGAGGCCGAACGCCCAGGATGTGTCGCGCGCCCCCGCGAACAGGAACAGGAACACCGGGAACCCGAGCGTCCCGGCCGTGAGGACCTTGCCCCGGATGGGCAGATGCCCGAAGGTGGCGAAGCAGAACGCCCCCACGAGGGAGCCGAGCCCCCGGGCCGAGTACAGGAATCCGTTCGTCGTGGCGTCGCCGTGGAGGATGTTGACGGCCCATGCCGGCAGCAGGGTCGTGGAGGCGAAGCCGAAGAGCGTGGTGGCCCCCACCAGCAGGATGAGCGCGCGCACCACGGGCTCGCGCGCGGTGTAGCGTATCCCCTCCGTGAGCTCGGCCAGGACCGAGCTCCGGCGCCGGTGCGGGACGCTCGCAGGGATCTTCATCAGGGCCAGGGCCGCGATCACGGCCAGGAAGGAGACCCCGTTGAGGAGGAAGCAGAGGGCGGGGCCCACCCAGGAGTAGACGAAGCCGGCCAGGGCCGGACCCACGGTCAGGGCCAGGTTGAACATGGTCGAGCTCAGCGCGATGGCGTTGGTCATGTCCGGGCGGTCCACGAGTTCTAGGACGAAGGACTGGCGGGCCGGCGCGTCGTAGGCGTTGACCGCGCCGGTCAGCATGGCGAACAGGATGAGGTGCCAGGGCCGGATCCAGCCCGAGGCGATGAGCGCGGCCAGCGCCAGGGCCAGCGCCATCTGAGTCAACTGCGTGATGATCAGGACGGTGCGCCGCGGGTGGCGGTCGGCCACCACGCCCCCGTGCAGCATCAGCAGCCAGGATGGGATACCGGCCGCGAACCCGACATAGCCCAGGAAGGCCGGGGAGCGGGTCAGCTCGAAGGCCAGGAAGCCCTGCGCCGTCATCTGCATCCACGTGCCCAGGAGCGAGACCATCTGGCCGGCGTACCAGAGGCGGTAGTTGCGATGGCGGAACGCCGCGAAGGTCCGGCCCCAGGACGCGGCCATTCAGGGCTGGAGCGGATCGACGGTGCCGGTGCTCTTGAGTACCTGGACCGGGCGGGAGCCCGGCACGGTGAGCCACTGGCCGTTGAGACAGTAGAAGACCGAGGATTCCTTCCCCACGAACTCGTCCTCGATGCCCATCAGTCCGGGCGGCAGGACGGGAGGCGTCTTCCCCTCGGCCTGGGCCGCCTTCAGCAGGTACTCCGGGGAGACGGGCCGGATGATCCGGGCATAGCCCAGCTTCCCGGGGCCGGTCGCGCCGATGAAGCGCTGGTCCGGGGCCGTGGACAGCTCACGGGAGCAGAGCGTCTCGGCCTTGGGGTCGTTCCAGACGATGCGGACCGTCGCCTCGCCCTTCTTGGAGCACAGGGCGACGAAATCCCCCCCCTGGTCGGGATCGAGGAGCGGGGCGCTGAACACGTTGTGCGGGCTGGACTCGAAGGCGCTCTGCGGCACCTCGCAGTCCGCGGCCTTGAGCTCGGCCCGGGCCTCTTTCGAAAGCAGGCCGAAGGAGCGCAGGGGCAGGCGCCGCACCCGGGACAGGGCGTCCTCGGGGGTCTGCAGCACGACGGCCTTGGCCGCGCGGCTCTCCGCCGCGTTGGGCCAGGCCGAGGGGGGCACGATCTCCAACCCCGCGACGAAGCCGACGACGAGGAAAAGGCACAGGACCAAGGACAGCGCCGCGAAGAGCGTGCGCGGGGAATCGAGGCTCCAGGTCCGCCCGGGCTCCGACCAGAGGCAGCAGAGCCCGGCCGCGGCCAGGAGGGCCGGGGAGAGCCCCAGAAGCGGTCCCGCGGTGTAGGGGGTCGGTGCCGAGGCCAGCAGCATGGCGGCGCCCGCCCACAGGAGACGGCGGCGGTCGGGCGGGACCCCGCGCCCCAGCGCGGGCTGGAGGGCGCTCAGGGCCAGGTAGTGGGCGAAGGCGGCCAGGAGGACGGTGCCCTTATAGTGGAGCAGCACGTCCAGGAGGGGCAGGACCTCCCCGACCTCGCTCCGGGCCAGACCCAGCATGCTCGTGCCGGCGAAGAAGATGAGGCACCATGACAGGCTGAGGCCGGCCGCGGCCAAAGCGCAGAACACGGCCGCGTCCGTGCGGTAGGTCACGGGGGGCTGGGTCCCGGGTGAAACCGTCATGCGCTCATCTCAGCGCTATTGTACAATTGATTCCACGGCTTGCCGATATGGACCCCGACACCCGAAGCTTCGCGGAACTTTCCAAGGAAGAACTGCTCGGCCTGCTCCAGGACGCGGCGAAGAACTGGCTGGCCCACGACGGGCTCTGGTTCCAGGCGGTCGAGAAGACCCACGGCCTGGACGAGGCCATCCGCCTGGACGGGGAGACCTGGGCCCATTTCTCCCGGATCGAGGCCAAGCGCATCATGGACCGTCTGGGGCTCCCTCCCGGCGGCGGCATCCCGGCCCTGGTCCGCGCCCTCGGTTTCCGTCTCTACGCCCACCTCAACGAGGCCGAGACCGTGGAGGTCACCCCGTCGCGCTGCGTGTTCCGCATGAAGACCTGCCGGGTCCAGGATTCCCGCAAGCGCAAGGGGTTGCCCGACTTCCCCTGCAAGGCGGTCGGGCTCATCGAGTTCAGCGGCTTCGCCGAGGCGATAGACCCCCGCATACGCACGCGCTGCGTCTCCTGCCCCCCCGACCGGGCCGACGGGTCCTGCTGGTGCTCCTGGGAATTCACCTTAGCCCTCACGTGAGCCTCGAAGACCTCCTGCGCCGGATGAGCCGGGAGGGGTCCCTGGTGGAACCCGGGCCCGGCGGCACCCTGCGCTGCCTGGCCTGCGGCCACCGCTGCGTCGTCCCGGAAGGGCGCAGCGGCGTCTGCAAGGTCCGCTTCAACGTCGCGGGCAAGCTCATGGTCCCCGACGGCTACGTGGCCGGGCTCCAGATCGACCCGATCGAGAAGAAGCCCTTCTACCACGTCAGGCCCGGGAGCCGCACCCTCTCCTTCGGGATGCTGGGCTGCGACTACCATTGCCGCTTCTGCCAGAACTGGCTCTCCAGCCAGGCCCTGCGCGACCCGGCCTCCTCGGCCCGGCCCCAGGAGTGCAGCGCCGCCCAGCTCATACAGCTGGCCAAGGAGGGCGGGGCGCCGATCGTGACCTCGACCTACAACGAGCCCCTCATCACCGGGGAATGGGCCGTGGAGGTCTTCCGGCTCGCCAAGGCCGCCGGACTGCGCACGGCCCTCGTCTCCAACGGCAACGCGACCCCGGAGGCCCTGGCCAACCTGAAGCCCTGGCTCGATTTCTGCAAGGTGGACCTGAAGGGATTCGACGACGCCCGCTACCGCCGGGTCACCGGCGGCGCGCTGGCCCCCGTGCTGGAGACGATCGCGGCGCTCCCCGGCCTCGGGGTCTGGGTCGAGGTGGTGACCCTGGTCATCCCGGGCTTCAACGACTCCGATGAGGAACTCCGCAAGCTCACCGCCTTCCTGGCCTCCGTGTCCAAGGACATCCCCTGGCACGCGACCGGGTTCCACGCCGACTACCGGATGACGGAGACGCCCGACACCCCCGCCGAGACCCTGCTGCGCGCGGCCGCGATCGGCAAGGCGGAGGGGCTCCGCTACGTGTACACGGGCAACCGCCCGGGCATGGGCCGCTGGGAGGACACCGCCTGCCACCGCTGCGGGGTGCCGCTGATCGAGCGCGCCGGCTTCACGGTGAAGGCGAACCGGCTCAAAGGCGGCGCCTGCCCCGATTGCGGCGAGAAGATCCCCGGCGTCTGGAACTGAACCGGGAAAGGGAAGTACACTCTGCAATGGCCATGCGGGTCGTATTCTTCAGCGAGAGCCAGGGCTGGTCGGGCGGCGCGGCGCAGATGCTCGCGCTCGCCCTCGGCCTGCGCGCGCGCGGGGTCTCGGTCCTCCTGGCCACCCCCGGCGACGGGGAGGCCGCCAAGCGGGCCCGGGCCGCCGGGCTGGACCACCAGCCCCTGCATCCCCGGGAAGACTACGACCTGCCCACGGCCTGGCGCCTCAAGGACCTGCTGTCCCGGGAGAAGGCCGACGTCCTGCACGCGCATCACCCGCGCGCCCACGCCGTCGGGCTCATCGCGATGCATCTCCTGCGCCCGCGCCCCGTTTTCGTGGTGTCGCGACGGGTGTCCTTCGCGGTCAAGCGCAACCCCTTCAGCGCCCTCAAGTATCGCAGCCCGCGCATCGACGGCTACGCCGCGGTGGCAGAGAACGTGCGCCGGCGCCTCATCGACGCGGGGGTGGACCCCGCCCGGACCCGCACCATCCGCAGCGGGGTGGACACCGCGCGCTTCGCCCCCGTCCCCAAGGACGCGGCCCTGCTCGCGGAGCTCGCCATCCCCGCGGGGACGGCCGTCGTGGGGAAGATCGCCAACTACTCGGAGTGGAAGGGTCAGAGCGTGTTCTTCGCCGCCGCGGGAGGGCTCCGGCGCTCCGGGCGCCAGGCGGTGTTCCTGGTCGCGGGCCGGGACACGGACGGTCCCGTCTGCCGCGCCGCGGCCCGGGCCGCGGGCCTCGCGGAGGCGGACATGCGCTTCCTGGGGTTCCGGGCCGACGTGCCGCGCGTGCTCTCCCTCCTGGACGTGAGCGTGAACGCGGCCATGCAGGGGGAAGGGATCTCCGGGGCCCTGCGCGAGTCGCTGGCCATGGGCATCCCGGTGGTGGCGAGCGACGCGGGCGGCAACGCGGAGCTCGTACGCGAGGGCGCGACCGGCCGGCTCTTCCGCGCGGGCTCGGCCGCGGAGCTGGAGCGCGTCCTGGACGACACCCTCGCCCGCCCCGATGCGGCCCGCCGGCTCGCGCAGACCGGACGGGAGCTCGTCCTCCGCGAGTTCAGCCTGGACGCCATGGTGGACAACACCCTCGCCTACTACCGGGACCTGCTGGCCCCAGTGTAGTGAGTCATAGGTCCAATCACATCCGTGACCCCGGCGAAGGCCGGGGTCCAGGCACCAGAACAGGGTTTTGAATCCGTTCCACACGCCGGCTACCGGCTGGCGCCGGTAAGACGGCTTTTCAAATGTAAAGAAGTGTTGGAAGCACTACACTTGAGCCCGGCGCCGCGCCAGGCTCCAGGCCGCGGCGGCCGCCGTCAGGACGCTGAGGAGCAGCCCCGCCCCGAAGGTCCAAGGCCGGTAGAGGAATTCGACCTCATGGTCCCCCGCGGGGACCCGCAGCTCGGGGAAGACCCCGCGCGCGAGGGCCACCGGGGCGGGGCGCCCGTCCACGCGTCCCGTCCAGCCGGGGACGCCGGCCTCACCCAGGACCACGGCGGCGGGCTCCGGGCTCTCCACGCGGGCGCGCACGCGCCCGGGGGCCCAGGATAGCACGGCGACGGAGGCCCGCGGCGCGGTCGAGAACACCCGGTCCCGCCGCCCGCCCGCGGCACGCAGGGTCACGGTGCCGGGCTCGGCGCGCGCCGCTCCCGGCGCCAGGCCGACGACCACCCCCACGCCCGCCCAGGAGAGCGCCTCGGCCCCATCGGGCCCATCGGCCCAGCGCCGGAACGCCGAGGCCTCGCGGGAGCCCAGGACCTGATAGCCGCTGGCCTCGGCCACTCCGTGGACGGCCCCGAAGGAGGGGGCCAGGGACTCGCGCATCAGGAGGTAGTCTTTTTCGCCTTCCAGGGACTGGGCTTCCCAGGCGCGGCGCAGGGACTCCTCATGATAGACCCGCGCCCCCTGCGCCTTCAGTCGGGAAGCCAGGGCGGGCTCATCCGAGACTAGCTCGGGACGCGCCCACCCCTGCCGGGGGACCTGGGCGAACAGGGCGAGGTCCAGGGCTGCGAGCCCCACCGCGGGCCAGCGCCAGCGGCCCGGCAGGGCCGCCGCCCCGTGCGCGGCGAGCATGGTCAAAGCGGCCGTCGCGGCCAGGAGCCAGTTGGCGGGGAAGCGGAATAACCGCAGAGGCGGGACCCAGGCATAGCCGGGCAACCAGCCGCCCAGGGCCAGCAGCAGCGCGGCGGCGGCGCCCGCGGCCAGGAGCCGTCTGCCGCCCCGGGCCGCGTAGAGCGCCAGGAGCAGGACGACGGGCCCCACGTAGAAGCCCAGGATGGCGGGATCCCCGTCGAGCCGGGGCAGGAGCAGGTCCCAAAAAGGGACGACGAGCATCTTCAGGAGCTGGAGCGGCGGCACCGAGTACAGCGTGGCGCCGGCGGCGTCGAGCACGACCGCGCGGTCGGAGTGGAGCAGGAACTGCAGGAACGGCAGCCATTGCGCGGCGGCCAGGCCCAGGGACCAGAGCACCCCCCCGCACAAGGTCTTCCCCGCCGCGCGGCCGCGGGCGGCGGCGACGCAGGCCAGGACCGCTCCGGTGACGAGCGAGAACGGCGGGAAGCCCGCGAGCCACTGCAGGGCCAGGGCCGCCCCAAGGCCGAGGGGCGAGCCCGACTCGAGGGCGAGCAGCGCGGCGGGCAGCCAGGCCGCCGACGCGAAGTGGTTCGGAAAGGTGACGCGCGCGGTGAAGAAGCCGCTGCAGGCCCCCAGCGCGGCGGCCAGAGCCGCCGCCGGAGCATCGCCCGTCCGCCGCCGGACGAGCAGCCACCAGAACGCCCCCGCCAGGAGAGCATGGAGGACCACCCAAGAGCGCAGGAAGCCCGCGATATCCGGCAGGGCCGAAAGCAGCAGGGCCGGCGGGTAGAGGGCCATGGCCTGGGGGTCGGCCAGATGCGGCTGTCCCAAGCTGCGCCACGGGTCCCATAGCGGCAGACGGGGCTGCTCCCAGAGCGAGCGCAGCAGGCGCCAATGCGGGGCGGAGAGCGTCAGCAGGTTCCCGTCGACAGGGATCTCTCCTTGGAGCAGGAGTCGGCGCCACACCAGCAGGAGGAGGAGAAGACCGGCCGCCGCGATGAGCCAGCTCCGGCGGGAGACGGCGACCGCTTGGGCGGCATTCATGGGACCGGAGCCTCCATCTTCCGTCCGAGGATCTCGATCCCGAACCGTTCGTCCCGAAGCGGGACGGCGCCGATGAGCCGCGCCCGGACGTAGTTCTTTCCGACCCATTGCATGACCTGCTTCCCATAGCCCGCTTCGGCCCCAAAATAGTCGAAGCCGTATTCCCGGGTGTGCCGGTGCATGAGCACGATGAAGTCGGGAGCGCGCTCCCGGATCCGCTCCAATACGACAGCCTCTCCTCCGGCGGAAGCGATGTCGGCCGGCATGAGGAGAGGATACGGAGTCGGGTTCTCCCGACGCAGAACGTAGTTGAGCATGGCTCCTTCCGGCAGTACCAGGAGCGTCGATCCAGGACCGCTGATCTTCCCGAGCTCTTGCGCGGCCAACACCATCGCGTACCCGGTCGGCTCCGAGTCCGGAGAGTAGGTAAGGACTGCATCGCCGCCCTGCCAGATCCCGAAGGACTTGGAGGAATAGAAGCGATTCGACCACAGCAGATGCTGGAACACGCCGGCGAAGATCAAGCCGAGCATCAAGGCCCGGAAGAGCCCGCCGCCCCCGTTGACACGCCGCATCCATTCCGGCAGCACGGAGACGAGCAGGACCACCAGCAGGAGCGCCGCGGGCATGGCCAGGACAAAGCCGTAGTTGATGATCCGGGAGTTCAGGAGCATCTTCCCCAGCAATACCAGCGAGAAGGCGGACCACAGGGCGAGGAGGATGCTCTTGACGGCGCGGCTCGGGTCTCCGCGCCGAGACAGGCAGAGCATCGTCGCGGCGGCGCAAGCACCCGACGCAACGACGGGCAAGACGCGCGGCAGCCGGCTCCAAAGGCCCAGAGACGACTCGGTTGCGGCGAGCAGGAAGACGAGGACCCCCGAAACCGGGATCAGGACCCTTCTGGCCTTGAGGTGCAGGGTGGCCCGATCCGCCGCCGCCGCGGCCCCGGCTGCGACAAGGCAGCCCAGGAGCAGCCCCAGCATGAGCGCGATGTTATCCCAAGGGCGGTCCACGCCCATGCCTGCTTGGAACATCGGATTGCCGGCCTGGGTCTTGAGGTAGGTCCAATTACCGACGGTGCCGGCCAGCGCTTCGGAGGCCGGCATCTGCTTCAGAAGGAACAGGAAGAACAGCGCCGCGGGCAGCAGGGCCGCGGCGCCGAAGCAGGCGGAGGCCGTGAGGACCCTTCGGCCGGCGAACGGTTCCGTGGAGAAGAAGAGGATGAAGCCCAGCGCCGCCGCCGCCGCCGCGGCCGTGAAGAGTTCCATCTTGGTCAGGAAGGTCAGGCCCAGGCAAAGACCGGCCCAAGCGATCTGGCGCAGGCGGCGGCCCTCGGGATACTTCCCCAGGAAATACAGCAGCAGGAGCGACAAAGCCAGACCGTGCGTCTGGCTGTGGGAATAGGGGCAGATATAATTGAAGCTCCCCATCCGGACATATTGTGAAAAGGCGAAGATGGCGAGAAAAACGAGAGTCGCGACCGTCGCCGCCAGCAACCCGGAAAAGCGCCGCAAAAGGCCATGGATCAGGACGGTCATGCCGGCCAGGATCGCGATGTTGGCGAAGACCAGCGTTTTCAGGGAAACGCCGAACCCCAGGAACAAGAGGGCGTTCCAATAGGGGGAAAGCGGACCGTTCTTGGACATGATGTCCCGGTATAGCGGCTTCCCCAGGGAGAGCTGCCATGGGATGTAAAGTTCATGTCCGAAGTCTATCAGCACGTCCGGCCATTTGAGCCAACTCCAGCGCAGCAGGACGGCGAAAGCGGCGATGATGCTCGCCCAAGCCAGAAGACGGCGCGCGCGTCCTCCCTCCGTGTCCCTATCCACCGCGGCGCACGCGGTCCACGAGCTCGAGCAGTTTGTGCCGTTCGCTGAAGTGCGGGTCGAACTCGACGCCGTAGATCCAGGCGCCCGGCTCGGCCGGGTCCTCGTCGCGCCGGACGATGCGGGAGCGGATGTTGGCCGTCCCTCCCGCGCAGGGGAAATGCACCTCCACGGGCCCGGCCGCGAGCCGCTCCCGGCCGTGGAGCAGGCCCCCGCCCATCCCCACGTCGCGCAGTTCCAGCTCCACCGGGGGCCGGGCCCCGGGGACCTGCACGCGCACCGCGATGCGGCAGAGATACCGCGAATACCGGCGCTTGGAATCCCCCCCCATCACCCCCCCTCCTCGTCGTCCGGCAGGGGATGGATCCTCATGCGGTAGCCGAGGCCCAGATGCTCGAACTCCAGGTCGCTGCGGCGCCGGTCCGCGCCGCCGTAGCGGATGCGCACGACCGCACGGCCATCCTTGAGCAAGGTGCGCTCGGAACCGGCATCCTCGAGCGTCCAGCGGCGCCCCGGGAGCTCGGCCCGAACCGCCTCCGCGGGCCAGGAGGCGAGCTGCACGTCGCGCAGGATGAGTTCCAGCGGCAGCGCCTTGGGGATGGAGGGAGCCCGCTCCTGGACGAGCTTGCGGCCGTCCCATCTTAAGGTGATCATCCGGGTCCCCAGGGGGCTGAGGCCGACGAGGATCACCTCCTCCTTGGAGACCTCCAGCAGGGCGGTGCTCTCGAAACGCGTCTCCCCCTTCTCGAAGGACACCTCCTGGGCCAGGCTGCCCTCGAAGCCCGCCGCGGCCGGAGGCAGCAGGAATATGCCCGGGTCCAAGGGACGCGGGCCGCCCCGGCAGGCGGCCAGGGCCGCGGCGCAGGCGAGCAGGGCGGCCGTCCGCCTCACACGGCCTCCGCGGAGTGGAAGCAGGGCGCGAGCAGCCAGGACAGGAGGATGCCGAGGAAGGTGCTGAGGCCGAAGGACTGCAGGGCCGCCGTCTGGCTCAGGGCGAGCAGGCCGAAGGACGCCCAGGTGGTGATGGCGGCCACCGAGGAACTGAGCAGGGCGACCCGGGGATCGTCCGTCTCCCCGTGCTGGAAGAAGATCCCGTAATCGATGCCCATGCCCAGGGTGAGGACCAGCCCCAGGATGCAGAACAGGTCGGGATTGCGTCCCGTCAGGCCGAAGAACCCCAAAGTGAACACGGAGGCGAGCGCCGCCGGAAGGAGGACCCTCCAGGTCCTGGCCCCGCAGGCGAAGTACAGCACCAGCGCCACCAGCAGGTAGCCCGGGATCAAGAGGCGCGCGATGCCGGCGCGGAAGCTCCCCATGAGCGACGAGATGTCGGAGAGCTCGTCCACGAAGACCGTCCCCGGGACTCGCGCCGCCAGGCCCCGCAGCGCCCGCGCCGCGGGAGCGCCCTCCACGCCGCCCAGCGCGACCACCGACGCCCAGCCCGACGCCGTCTTCCCCATCCACAGCGAACGGAAGGGCATGGAGAGCGGCGCGTCCAGCCAGGTCTGGGGGGTCAGGGACCGGGTGGCGGCCTGCGCCTGGCCGCGGGCCAGCGCGGCGACCTCGGGTGAGCCCAGGTCCGCGAAGAGCCGGGACGCCAGGCCCCCTTCCCGATAGAGCCGCCGCCACTGCAGGGCCGCGTCGGCCTCCTGCCGCCGGAGCGAGGGGACGAACTGGGAAACGCCCTGGAAATCCCGGATGTGCCCCTGCCGCCGCGCCTCCTCCAGCCCTTCGCTCAGGGTCTCCTCGCGCTCCAGCAGGGCCTGCTCGTCGGGCGCGCTCAACAGGAAGAAGGTCCCCGCCCCGGGCAGGCGCAGCAGCGTTTCCACGCGCCCCTGCTCGCGGACCAGGTCCGGAGCGGACTGGAAGAGCCGGCGCACGTCGTCGTCCGGGCGCAGCCGCGTCATGCCCCAGACGGAGAGTACGAGCAGGACGGCGAGGGTCGCCTTCAGTCCCCAGCCGCGGTCGAAGCGCGGCCAACGCGCCCAGACGCGTTCCAGCAGCCCGGGCAGGGGGCCCAACTGTATGGCGGGCATGCGGCGGCTGAGGAGCGGCAGCCAGGCCACGGTGGCCAGCCACGCGCCCAGAAGGCCCAGCAGGGAGAACACGGCCATCTCCCGGAGTATGGGGAACGGCAGGAGCGCGAGAGCCGCGTATCCCGCCACGGTCGTCACGAGAGCCAGCCATAGGGAGGGCAGGATCTCCCGCATCCGGCCTTCGGCGTCCCAGGGCCGGTTCGGATCGGCGCAGCCCGACACGTAATGGACGCTGTAGTCCTCCGCCACGCCGATGATGCTGGAGCCGAAGACGAAGGTCAGCATGTGCATGTGCGGGAAGAACAGCCGGCTCAGACCGGCCGCGATCAGGCAGCCCACGCCGATCGAGAGCATGGTGAGGGCCATGGGCTTGAGGGAGCGGAACACCGCCAGCATGAGCAGCATGATGCCCAGCGCGGAGCCGGTGCCGATCAGCCACATCTCCCGCTGAGCCTGCCGGGACGCGCGGTCGGAGTGCAGGATGAAGCCGGAGCGGAGCACCTCCGCCGCGCCCGCGGTCTTGGCCGCGAGCACGGCTCCGTCTATCACGGCCGCCAGGGCCTGCTGCTGGGAGATGGAAGAGGCCTGGCCGGACAGGTCCACGAAGACCACCACCCAGACGTCGCCCCCGTCACGCACCGTCAGCCGGCTTCCGTCCACGCGCAGCGGGCTCAAAGACGCGGCCTCCAGTAGGCGCTCGCTGAACAGGCCGAAGGGATCGGATTCCAGGGGCGCGAGACGCGGCGGCCCCAGCAGCGCGTACAGGCTCTCCGTGGCGCGTGACAAGAGGCCGGCATCGGACTCCTTCAGAAGGCGCTCCCTCTGGGCGGGACTCAGCAGGCGGTACCGGAACGGAAGATAGAAATCCCGGCCGATGCCGAAGACGTCGCCGTCCACCCGGGACAGGACGTGGGTGACGCCTTCCCGGCCCTTGAGCGCCGCGGCGGCTGCGTCCGCCGCGCGGCCGGCCGACTCCAGGTCCTTGTGCTTGAGGAGCAGGACCACCTTCCGCGCCCCGGCCTCTCCCATGCGCGCGATCGCCTGGCTCACCAGGGGGCGCCGGCGGTCGGTGGGCAGCAGCGCCAGCAGGTCCGTCTCGTAGCCCGTGCCGCGGATGAAGTCCCGGACGAGGAGTACCGCGGAAAGGACGACCAGGGCCGCGAGGACGGCGGGCAGGAGCCGCGAGGGCTTCACCCCGATCCTCAGATCGTCCGACGCAGGATGGCGTTGGTGAGGGCGCGGCGGCCGATGTCGACCAGGTCCGCCGGACCGAGCTGCGAGAACTCCATCAGGGACTCCGTGAGGGTGACGCAGCGGCGGGGATCGCTGCGCCAATCGGACAGGTTGAAGGGCTTGTACACGTGCGGGGTGCGCAGGAGCATCCCGGTGTCCAGGATCTCCCCCTTGGGACATATCTCCGCCTCGATCGGGACTCCGACCGCCGCGCGCAGGGCCTCCAGGGACTCCGGGGCAGGCTGGTGCAGGCCGTTGTGCGTCTCCACCCGCAGCCGGAGGCCGCGGTCGGTGGCGATGAGGAAGTAGACCGCGCTCCCGAACTGCGCGGAGAAGGTCAGGGCCGTCTGCTCCAGGTCGTGGAAATAGAGCCGCTTGCCCTCGTAGTCCACGACATCGTCCATGCGGCTGAGGACCTGCAGGGTCGGCTCGGGGTCGCCGCAGGGGCAGGGGTCCGCGTGGATTCGGCACAGGTCGCGGGTGACGTAGCGGATGAGCGGCGCCCCCTCGCGGTAGTAGGAGGTCAGCACCAGCACGCCGACCTCGCCCCGGGGCACCGGAGCCCAGGTCGCGGGGTCGAGTATCTCGATGATGAAGGAGTTCGGATGGATGTGGAACCGCCAGGACCCGCAGGTCGTGGCGACACCCCCGCCCTCAGTGCTCCCGTAGGCCGAGGTCACCGCGACGCCCCACCGCGACTCGATATGCTCCTTCAGCGCCGGCGGCACGATGCGCCCCGAGAGCAGCACGTGCTTGAGCGAACCGAGGTCGCGCCGGCGGTCGAAGCCGCAGCGCTCGGCCAGGACATCCAGCATCACCATCTCCAGGGGCAGGCAGGCGATGGCCTCCGGGCGCACGCGCTGGATGATCTCCAGCACCCGCAGGTAGGACACGTTCCAGTTCAAGTTCCCGGCCGGGATCACGACCCCGCCCTCGCGCTGGCAGCGCAGCTCCAGGATGAAGGGCGGCACGGCGAAGGAGTAGGGGAAGCGGTTGAGAACGCGGGTCCCGGGCCGGATGCCCGCCGTCCAGCGCTGGGTGAACTCCGCCTCCCGCTCGAAATCCCCCAAAGTGAACCAGGTCGAGATGGGACGGCCCGTCGTGCCGAAGGATTCATGATAATGCCACACCCGGGGCAGCGGCACGCCCAGAGTGTCCTCCGGTGAGCATTGCCGCAGGTCCTCCTTGGTGGTCAGGGGCAGGCGGAAGAAATCCTCCCAGGTCTCGAAGGGGAGGCCGGCGAACTTCTTGGCGTAGAGCGGGACCCTCCGGGCGAGCTCGCGGATGGGATCGAGGGCTGGGAGCCTGCCGTCGGCGGTCTTGTTCGCGGCCACGGTCTCAGTTGGCGGCATGACTCTCCACTCCGAAGAGCGCGCTCTCGTCCGCGCGCAGTTTGGCGTCCAGCTCCACCCCGGCAAAATCAATCGCGGTCAGGTCGCCGTTGGCTTCCGAGATCTGGATCGCATCCAGGACCTTGCTCCCCCGCATGCGGATCAGGGGGATGACCTTGGCCACCAGGGGCTCCTTGGGCTTCAGCTCGGCCTGCCAGCGGCCGGCCTTCGACTCGCCCGTGATGTCGAAATGCCGCTTAAGCTCGTCGACATCGGCGGCGAATATCGCGAAGAGGACCTTGGTGACCATCCGCAGCGCCGGCTGGTCCTCCACCCCCATCCGGAACCCCACCTTGCCGTCCTTGATCTGCGCCACCTCGCTCGACGTCACCTTGACCGTGCTGACGCTGGGCTTCAAGGTGCGCCAGAGGGCGCCCTGGTCCTTGGCCAGGAGGAACTCGCCGGAGGAGCGCAGGGGCCGCTTGAGGATCCTGATGGTCTTGACCTGCCGGAAGCTCCCCCGGAGGGCGGAGAACGGCGTCAGCTGCGTCTTGATGTCGTCCAGGACGTCGGCCCGCGCCGCCGCGGGCGGCGCCCCCTGGGCCCGCGCCCCGGCTGGACATAGCAATAACAGGATGGCGAACACAGCCCTCATTAACTTAAATGGTACACAACCCGACGACGACCGTCAAACCGCGCCTCCTTACCAGCCGGGGGCCCATTATGGTAAAATTGACATTCGGGGTAAGATATCCGGCCCCGGACCGCTGAACATGAAGATCCGACTGATCTACCCGAAATGGCCGAAGCTGGACCGGCAGACGGAGTTCCACCTGCCGCCGCACGGCCCCGTCTGCTTCGCCGCCACCGTGCCTCCGGAGCACGAGTTGGTCTTCACCGACGAACACCTGGAGCCCGTGGACTTCGCGGAGAAGCCCGACCTCGTCGCCATCTCCTGCATGCTGACCTGCCAGATGCCGCGGGGCTGGGAGATCGCCGACCGCTTCCGCGCCCAGGGCGTGCCCGTGATCTTCGGGGGCATCGGGACCATGCTGCACGCCGAGGAGACCGCGAAGCACGCGGATTCGGTGTTCCTGGGCGAGGCCGAGGGCCGGTTCGGCGGCGTGCTCGCGGACCTCGCGGCCGGGCGCCTCAAGAAGGTCTACGACTACTTCCACGATTTCCCCGACATCCGCAGCGTGGGTCCCGCGCGGCGCAGCATCCTCCACCGGGAGCTGTACAACTATCGCGGCGTGCAGATGGTGGACCTCATCCACGCCTCCCGCGGCTGCCGCTTCACCTGCCACCCCTGCTGCGCCGAGTTCCTGGGCGGGCGCGCCTTCCGCCCCCGGCCCATCGACCGGGTCATCGAGGAGATCGCCTCCATCGACAACGACCGGCTGTTCTTCGTGGACAACTCCCTGGCCCAGGACGACCAGTGGGAGCGTGACCTCTTCAAGGCCCTCATCCCCCTCAAGAAGCACTGGGTGAGCCATCCCATCAAGGACAACGACGAGATCCTCGACCTGGCCGCGCAGGCCGGCTGCTGGTACGTCTATCAAGCCATCTTCGACACCTCGGACCACATCCGCAACCGCGTCAAGCGGCTCAAGGAGCGCGGCATCGGCGTGGAGGGGACGATCCTCCTGGGCGTGGACGACCACGACGAGGACGGCATCAAGCGCCTCGTGGATTTCCTGCTGGAGATCGACCTGGACCTCGCCGAATTCACCGTGATGACCCCCTTCCCCCATACCCCGACGCGCACCCAGCTCGAGGGCCAGGGCCGCATCCTCACCAACGACTGGCGGCGCTACACCTGCGGCGAGCCGGTCTTCCGGCCGGCGCAGATGACCCCGGAGAAGCTCCAGGAGATGTACTACTACGCCTGGGACGCCTTCTACCCGCAGAACACCCAGAAGCTGCAGATGGCCAAGCTCTTCATGAAGGTCGTGCAGAAGGAGCGGGCGGAGGGCGCCTACCGCCGGCCGCGCAGCCGGGGCGCGGGCTGGGCGAAGTCGGAGCGCGCCGTCGGGTGAAGGTCCTCCTCATCTCGTCCAACGTCACCCTTTCCCCCTATCCGGTCTATCCGCTGGGCTCGAGCATGGTCGCGGCGGCCCTGCGGGACGCCGGGCACGAGGTCCTGCAAGCCGACCTCCTGGAACGAGGCTCCGACCTCGCCGCGCTCGCCGCGGAAGTCCGCGCTTTCCAGCCCGGCCTCGTGGGCATCTCGATCCGGAACATAGACAACGTGAACCTGCTCCGCGAGGAGCACTACATCCGCAGCGTCCGGGACCTCGTCGCGCGCATCCGGCAGGCCACGGACGCGCGCATCCTGCTCGGCGGAGCCGGCTTCTCGCTGATGCCGGAGCTCATCCTGAAGGAGGTCGGGGCCGACTTCGGCGTCGTCGGGGAAGGCGAGGTCCTGGCGGTCGCGTTCGCCGGGGACGCGGCGCGGGGCGTCTTTCCGACCGAGCCCATCCTCCGCGCGAGCTCCCGGATCGACGGGAAACGGATCGGCTCCGCGCTCTACGACGAGCGCATCCTGGCGTTCTACCAGCAGAGCGGACACATCGCCTCGGTGCAGACCAAGCGCGGCTGCCCCTACCACTGCCTCTACTGCACCTACCCCCTGCTCGAGGGCTCCGCGCTCCGCCGCCGGGACCCCCAGGCCGTCGTGGACGACATCCTCCTCCTGCGCGACCGTCACGGAGCCCGGTACCTGTTCTTCGTCGACTCCGTCTTCAACGACGACGAAGGCGCCTATCTCGAGGTCATCGCCGAGATGGAGCGCCGGGAGGTCGCCATCCCCTGGACCGCCTACTTCAAGCCCGGCGGGCTCGACGACGCGGTCGTCGCGCGGATGCAGCGTACCGGGCTGGCGGGAGCCGAGCTCGGCGCGGACGCGGCCTGCGATGCGACCCTGCGCGGGCTGGGCAAGAGCTTCACCTTCGCCGAAGTCCGGGAGACCAACGCCCTGCTCGTCCGGCACGGGGTCGCGGCCTCGGACTTCTTCATGTTCGGCGGCCCCGGCGAGACGCCGGACACCGTGCGGGAGGGGATCGCGAACCTCGTCTCCCTCCAGGACTGCGTGGCCATGATCTTCATGGGCATCCGCATCCTGCCCGGCACGCCGCTGGCCCGGCTGGCCATCCAGGAAGGGCTCATCCAGGCCGAGCAGCCCCTGCTCGAGCCCGCCTATTACCTCTCCCCCGCCGTCGAACGCGGCTGGCTGGAGCGCACCCTGACCCAGGCCTTCGCCGGGGTGCGGCACTGCGTGTTCCCCCCCGACGTCATGGACAGCCACGTGGCCGCCATGCACAAGACCGGCGCCGTGGGCCCCCTGTGGGAGCTGCTCCTGGCCCGCCGCAAACGCGACCGGCCGCGGCGGATTTCCGTAAGTCCGCCGCGGCCCGGCGCCTGAGAAACCCTGCCGTCTTCCCGGCGCAAGCCGGGATCCACTCTGCCTCCGTCATCCCGGCGCAAGCCGGGATCCACTCATTGGCATATTTCCTCGTAGAGGTCTTTCCATCCCGGGTTGCCTCGCTCGATGAGCTCCACCTTCCAAATTCGTTTCCATTCTTTTATGGCTTTCTCCCGCCGGATGGCCGACTCCATGGTCTCATGCGCCTCGAACCATACGAGCATGTGCACGCGATACTTCTTGGTAAACCCCTCCCCGATATCGTTCTTATGTTCCCAGACCCGTTTCGCCAAGGCCGAGGTCACGCCCACATACAGCGTACCGTTGCGGCGGCTGGCGAGGATATAGACGCAGGGCAACTTAGACATACACGCCTTCTCCTGGATTCCGGCTTTCGCCGGAATGACGACGTCAGTGCGAGCTGGATTCCGGCTTTCGCCAGAATGACGGAATGGGTCGGAAACGCGACCGGCCGAGGCGGGTGTCCGTCTCCCCGCCGCGGCCCGGCGCCTGAGAAACCCTGCCGTCTTCCCGGCGCAAGCCGGGATCCAGTTACCGGGCGGTGAAGAACCGGAACGCCACGCCCAGCTGCACCATCCAGCCCGACACGTCGATCTTGCTGGTGTTGATGGTGGTGTTGCGGCCTCCCGTTCGGGCCGGGGTCGACGCCTTCAGCGGAGCCACGGACAAGTAGTCCAAGGACCCCAGGAACGCCACGGTCTTGCCGAGCCGGAAGTTGAGGCCGTAGATGACGCCGTTGCCCCCCTGGATGTGCACGTCGTCGGAATCCGCCCAGCCATCAGCCCCATTGTATTTCGCGTCGACGCGCACGTAGCTCATGTGCGGCCCAAAGGAGAGCTTGCGGCCGGCCTTGTAGTAGAAGGCGGCGTCCCCCAATGCCATGGTCCCGATCAGCGCCGAGTTGACGAACCCGCCGAAACCCGCGGTCAGGTCCAGGTAGGCGTCCTCGGTCTCGATGCCCACGCCGCCCTTCATCGTGGGGATGTAGCCGAGGTTCCCCGAGGCCTCCTCCGAATAGGTGAAAATGCCGGTTCCCGGATACATGGTGGTCTTGAATCCGTCCACATCCCGGCTGTTGATGAAATTGCCGGGCATGACGTCGAACACCATATTGATCCGGGCGAAGGCCCGGCTCGGCATGAGCACCGCCGCCAGCACGAACACGACGACCGCCCCGATTCCCCGCATGGACTTCATCCGACCCCCTGTCGCGGCCCCGAACTGCGTCCAGGCGCCGCTGACGCTCCGATTCTACACAACGGATGAGCTCAACGCCACCTTTTAAAGATCAGCGAGGTGTTCACCCCGCCGAAGGCGAAGTTGTTGCTCATGATGTACTCGACCTGGAGCTCGCGGGGGCCGCCCACGACGTAGTCCAGCTTGCCGCAGCGCGGGTCCACGCTCTCCAGGTTGAGCGTCGGCGCGATCCAGCCCTCGCGCAGCATCTGCACGGAGATCCAGGCTTCCAGCGCGCCGCAGGCGCCCAAGGTGTGCCCCATGTAGCTCTTGAGAGAACTGACGGGCATGCGCTCCCCGAAGACCCGATAGGTGGCCTGGCTCTCGGCGATGTCGCCAAGCTCGGTGGCCGTGCCGTGCGCGTTGACGTAGCCGATGGCCGAGGGGTCGAGCCCCGCGTCCGCGAGGGCCAGACGCATGGCCCGCTCCATCCCCTCCGTGGCGGGGTTGGTGATGTGCACCCCGTCGCAGTTGGTCCCGAATCCGACCAGCTCGGCCAGGATCGTCGCCCCGCGGGCCCGGGCGTGCTCGAGCTCCTCGAGGATGAGCGTCCCCGACCCTTCCCCCACCACCAGTCCGTCGCGGTCCTTGTCGAAGGGGCGCGGCGAGCTGTGGGGCGCGGAATTCTTGGTGGAGGTCGCGTACATGATGTCGAACACCACCGCGTCGATGACGTGGAGTTCCTCGGCGCCGCCGCCCACCATGATCGCCTGTTTGCCGAACTTCACCGCCTCGTAGGCGTAGCCGATGCCCTGGCTCCCGGCCGTGCAGGCGGAGCAGGTGGTCACCACCCGCCCCTTGATCCCGAAGAACTGCCCGAGGTTAGCGGCGCAGGTGTGGCTCATCAGGTGGATATAGGTCACGGGAGAGACGCCCTTGATGCTCTTGTTGATGTAGATGAGCCGGCAGTACTCCTCCATGGCGGGCGGCGAGCCGGAGGTCGACCCGAAGGACACCCCGGTCGTGCCGTCGGTCAGCTGGGGGGATTCCAGCAGCCCCGCGTCCTGGAGGGCGAGTTCCGTCGAGCGCGCCGCCAGGAGGGCCACCCGCCCCATGGTGCGGATCTTTTTGCGGGGATAGTGCTCCGGCACGGAGAAACCCTGCACCGGGCCCGCGAGGCGGGTCAGCATGCCGTCCACCTCGTCCCACTGCGGCATCGTCACGATGCCGGACTTCATCCCGCGGATGTTGCCGCGCACGGTCTCCCAATCCTGTCCCAAGGGGCAGAGCCCCGCCATCCCGGTAACGACGACGCGCTTCATCAGACCATACCCCCGTTGACCGAGATCGTCTGCCCGGTGACGTACGCCGCCCCTTCGCTCAGGAGGAAAGCGATGACCGCGGCCACCTCCTCCGGCTTCCCCACGCGGTGCAGGGGGATGTTCTTCACGATCAGGTCCAGAGGCAGCCCCTTGATCATGTCCGTGTCGATGAGCCCCGGCGCCACGGCGTTGACGGTGATCTGCCGCTTGCCGAGTTCCTTGGAGAGGGCCTTCACCGCGCCGATGATGCCCGCCTCGGCGGCGCTGTAGTTCACCTGGCCGCGGTTGCCCGCGATGCCCGAGACCGAGGACATGCACACGATGCGGCCGCCCTGCTTGGCGCGGACCATCTCCATGACCAGCGGCGACAGCACGTTGAAGAAGCCGTCGAGGTTCGTGCGCAGGACCCGGTCCCACTCCCCCCCGGTCATGGCCGGGAAGGCGTTGTCGGCCGCGGTCCCGGCGTTGCACACCACGCCCCAGAACACGCCGCGCGCGGATATCTCCTCGCTCAGCGTCCGCCGCGTCCCCTCGCGGTCCGCGATGTCGAAGGGCAGGAGGCTGCCGGAGCCGCCGCCCTTGACGATGGCCGCGAGGGTCTCATCCGCCGCGGGCCGGTTGCTCTTGAAGTTGAGGATCACCTCGAACCCGTCGGCGGCCAGCCGCAGGGCGGTGGCGCGCCCGATCCCCCGGCTCGCGCCCGTGACCAGCACTCTTCTTTTCAAAGGTCTCTCTCCTCGAGGAAACGCCCAATCTCCGCGGGCCGGAACAGGTTCAACTGGCCGGCGACCAGGACGGCTCCCGTGGCGGCGTCCCGGACCTCGCCCGCGAAGACGAAAAGCTCCCCCTCTCCCCAAAGGTGGCGGACCGACACCCGCAGGGTCTGGCCCGGGACGAAGCGGGCCGTCCGGAGGTCGAGGCGGCGCGAACCCAGCAGAAAGCCCACCCCCGGCCGCCCGCCCCCCTCCCGGGAGGACATCCCGTCATGGGCGCCCACGCTTTGGGCCATATATTCCAGGCCGACCCAGGCGGGGACGCCCTCCGCCTCGCAGAACAGGGACTCCCGGGTGACGGCCACGTCGCAGACGGTCTCCTGCGCGTCGTGGCTCACGACGTTGCGCAGAAGGACCATGCGGCCCGCGTGGGGCACGACTTCCCGCGCGTCGACGGGAACCGCTAGCGCGTCCATCGCCAGAGCCTCCCCCCCGATGATACCGCGAGGTCGCCGGCCGCGCCTAGGGCGTGCCAGCGCAGGAAATCGAGCGCGGGGAGTCCGAGCCCCCCGTCGGGGGCCGCGCCCCCCTCATCCAGGACGAGGCGGCAGGACCCCGGCCCCGCCCCGCTCTCGAGGAGCAGGGCCACGGAGTGCGGCGTCCCCGGCCCGCCGGCGATGGAATCGAACGGCGGCGGCACCGTGTCGTCGGCCATGACCAGCAGGACCGGACGGCCCGGCTCGCGGACGAGCAGGCCGGCCGCGTCGAGGAAGCCGTAGCAGAAGGACGCCTCTCCCCCGGCCACGGCCCGCGACGGCTCCCGGTCCTTGACCGCGATGCCCCAGAAGCCGACCGCGGTGTGGTGCACGGAATTGGTGAAATCCGCGGGCAGGACGGTCTCCTTCTCGGCCAGGGCCTTGAGCAGGCGCACCATGACCGAGAGGTCCCCGTGCCGCGAGGCCATGACGAGGCGCACCGAATCCTCGGGGACCCCGGCGTCCGCGCAGCAGGCGTGGCCCGCGCAGAGGGCCATGCGGTTGAGCCGGCTCATGCGCCGGGCCTGCATGGGCGCGATGAACTTGACTTCCGGCATGCCCGCGGAACCGAGGGCGTGCGGGGCGCGCAGGAAAGCCAGCCAGTCCTCCCGCGCGGACAGCCCCGGCGCCCAAGCCGACCATCCGCGCACGCGCACCGCCGGCAGGCCCGGGACTACCATGAGTCCCTCCCCAGGACCACGGAGCAGTTGCTGCCGCCGAAGCCGAAGGAGTTGCTCATGAGCGTCACCCGGCCCGCGGCGGGAAGGGTCTGCCCCGGACGGGTCAGCGCCAGGGGCGGGATGGTCTCGTCCGCGGCGCCGTCCCAACAGTGGGGCGGCAAACACACCTTCCCGTCCGCAGGGTTCGCCAAAGCCAACCAACAGAAGCCGACCTCCATGGCTCCCGCGGCGCCCAAGGTGTGGCCGGTCAGGGGCTTGGTGGAGCTCGCCGGGACCCCGGGCAGGACGCGGGAGACCGCCTTGCCCTCCATCCGGTCGTTGAGCCCGGTCCCCGTCCCGTGCAGGTTCAGATAGGACACGGCGGACGCCGCGAGCCCGGCGTCCGCGAGCGCCGCGGCCATGGAGGCCGCCGCGCCGGTCCCTTCCGGGTCCGGGGCGGACATGTGATGCGCGTCCGAGGATTCCCCGACGCCCAGGAGCTGGATGCCCCCCGCTTCGCGGGTCAGCAGGAACACCGCCGCGCCCTCCCCGACGTTGAAGCCGCGGCGGTTGCGGCTCATGGAGTTGCAGGGCTGGTCCGAAACCGCCTGCAGGGAGGAGAAGCCCTGCACGGTGAGCTGGCACAGGGAATCCGCCCCGCCGGCCAGCACCGCCCCGCACACGCCGGTCTCCAGCAGGGCGCGCGCCGAGGCGAACACCTTGGCGCTGGAGGAACAGGCCGTGGAGATCGCGTAGGCGGGACCGGTCGCGCCGCAATAGTCGGCCAAAAACTGGGCCAGGCCCCAGAGCTCGTTCTGGCAGTAGAAGTAGCCGGCGGGGAGCGCCCCGTCGCGCATCCAAGCCGCGTAGGCGGTCTCGGAGGCCGCGACGCCCGAGGTGCTCGAGCCCATGACTACGCCCACGCGGGCGGGGCCGTGCTCCCGGACGGCGGCGCGGACCGCCTCCGAGATCTGCCGCAAGGCGGCGAGGGCGATGGCGTTGTTGCGGCAGCGGTAGCGCGCGTGCGCTTCCGGGACCTCGGGGAGCCCGCCGCCGATGCGGCCGACCCGGATCTGCCGGCCCGGGAAATACTCCCCGTCCAGGACGAGTCCGCTTTGGTCCCCGCGCAGGGTCCGCTCCCACACCGTCCGGGTGTCGGTCCCCAGGCAGTTGACCATGCCCAGAGCGGCGAGCCGGCAGGGGTTATCGCCCATGTCTGCGCAGGTGCTCCAGGAACACCGGGGGGGTGGTCAGGCACAACCGCCCCGTGGCGGCCTCGACCGCGGCCTGGACCGTGTAGCCCTTGGCCAGGCGCTTGCCCGTCTTCTGGTCGGACACCAGATAGCTGAACTTCACGCGGTACTCGGAGTCCTCCAGGGTCGCCCGGACGAGGAGGCGCATCCCGTAGCGCAGGGACTCGATATAGCGGCAATGGGACTCGATCACCGGCCAGATGTAGCCCGAGGCCGTCATCTGCTCGATGTCGAAGCCGATGGAGCGGACGGCCGCGGTCCGGGCATGCTCGAAGTACTTGTAGTAGTGGCCGTGCCACACCACGTTCATGCCGTCGAGGTCGTGGAACGGGACGTCCACCTCGATCTCGGCGGACAGCTTCGCCGGAGCGGCGGCGCATCGGCTCACGGCTTCTCCGCGTACAGCTTCCACGACTTGCACCGGATCTGGTCCAGAAGCCAGCGCAGGTCCTCCTCCAGGGGTCGGTCCTCGTCGAGGAAAGCGACCCTGCCGCGCACCGCCGCGAGCAGGTCCCGCGACCCCGGCGTCAGCAGGGACGGCGGCAGCTCCTTGCCCCGGGTGCGCAGCTCCACCCCCTGCAGGGCTCCCATGAGCGCGGCCGCCGCGGTCTGCTCGGTGAGCTCCAGCACGCGCAGGCAGTCGCGCGCGGCGATGGTCCCCATGCTGACCTTGTCCTGGTTGTGGGACTCGGTCGACCGGGAGAAGACGCTGGCGGGCATGGTCAGCTTCAAGGCCTCCGCGGCCCACGCGGAGGTGCCGATCTGCAGCGCCTTGAACCCGTGGTTGATGGGCGCCCGCTCCGCCGCGGCGCCCGAGACGTTCGGCGGCAGGCCGTGGCTGGTCCGGGGATCCACGAGGAGGGCGAGCTGTCGGTCCAGCAGGTCGGCCAGGTTGGCCACCGCCGTCTTCATGGCGTCCATCACGAAGGCGATGTGGCCGCCGTAGAAGTTCCCGCCGTGCAGGATCGCCCGGGCCTCTCCGTCCACGATGGGGTTGTCGTTGACGCTGTTCAGCTCAGTCTCGATCCAGCGGCGCATCCAGGGCAGGGAGTCGGCCAGGACCCCGATGATGTGCGGGGCGCAGCGCAGGACGTAGCTGTCCTGCAGGCGCAGTCCGTAGGGCGCGCCTTTCTTCCCGCGCACGGGCTCCAGGTCCGCCCGGATCCAGCCCGCGATCTGGGCCTGGCCGGGATGGTTCTTGAGCTCGAAGATGCGCGGGTCGAAGTGCTCCGGGTTGCCCTTGAGGGCGAGGACGGAGAGGGAGGTGATCCGGGCGGAGAGCCGCGCCAGGTAGGACGCGCGGTCGAAGGCGAGGCAGGCCAGGGCCGTCATCACGGCGGTCCCGTTCATGAGCGCCAGGCCTTCCTTCGGGGCCAGCCGCAGCGGCGTCCAGCCCGCCGACTGGTGGACCTCCGCCGCCGGCCGGCGCCGGCCCTCGTGGAGCACGTCGCCTTCGCCGATCAGGGCGCCGGCCACGTACGCCAGAGGGGTCAGGTCCCCGCTCGCCCCCACCGAACCCTCCTCGGGGATGAGGGGCAGGATGCCGCGGTTGATGAACTCGGCCAGGCGCTCCAGAAGGACCCAGCGCACCCCGGAGTAGCCCCGCACCAGGGAGGCGAGGCGGGCCGCGAGGATGGCGCGGGTCTGCGTCTCGTCGAATATCCGGCCCAGCCCGCAGCGGTGGTAGCGCGTGAGCTGCCGCGGCAGTTCCTCCACGAGCGCGGGCGGGATCTTGCGGTCCACCGAGAAGCCGTAGCCGGTGTTAACCCCGTATATGGTCTCATCGCGGCGCCAGAGGTCCTCCACGAACCCGGCCCCCTTCTCCACCCGGGAGCGGAACCCCGAGTCCGCGGAGAGCTTCACCCGCGTGCGCTTCCCGGCGAGGGACAGCACGTCCTCGATCCTCCAGTCCGATCCCCCGGCGACGACCTCGCGTTTTTCGCTCATCCTGGTTTACCCCAGAAATCGTAGAAATTGAACCACTGGTACGGCGCCTTGCGGATGTAGAATTCGAGCCGCTCGGCGTAGCGGTGAATGTACCGCTCGATGTGCTCGGCGCGCGCGCGGCGCGGCAGCACGACGCGTTCGGAGAACTCCTCGGCGTAGAGCTCGTAGGTGCGGTGTCCCGTCCGCAGGCCGAAGGTCAGCAGGACCGGGCATTCCAGGAGGCTGGCCAGGATCCACGCCCCGTGGGGGAAGGCGGCCGGCCGGCCGAGGAAGGGCACCCAGGAGACCTTGTCGCCCCCTTCCCCGGGCCCGAAGCGGTCCCCGTGGATGGCGAGGAGTTCTCCCCGCTGGATGCACTGCAGGAGCTCGAACACCACCTGGACGCTGTGGGGATCGTTCTCCAGGATGCGGAGGTTCCCGTGGCTGTAGCGCCGGTTGAGCTCGGCGGAGATGTTCCGGGCGTTGACCCGGAACATCAGGGCGTTGATGAAGATCCCCTTCTTCTCGGCGAGGATGCGCATGGAGTCGACGCTGCCGAGATGCGCTCCCATCAGGATGGCGCCCCGCTTCTCCCGGGCGTACCGGTCGAGCAGCTCATGCCCGCGCCGGTGGAAGACGTACTCCCGGGTCTCCCCGCTCAGGATGTCCAGCCGGTCCAGGATGGTCTGCGCGAACTCGAGGAAATGCCCGTAGACGCGGCGCGCGGAGACTTCTCCGGAGAAAGGCGGGTCTCCGGGGCCAGCCCCTTGCAGGCGCCGGAGATAGTCCCGGGAGGCCCGCCGCTCCCGGGGCCGCCGGAGGAAGAAATACGCGACCACGGGGTAGAGGAACCAGGAGGCCACGCGGCGGCCGAACAGGGCGTACGCCCACAGCATGAAGGCGATCCCCCAGCGGGAACCCACTTCGCCCAGCCGGGTCCATTGCGGGGCCGAGCCCTCGGGGACCCGGACGGAGGGGCCGGGGTCGGCGCGCAAGGCGGGTCCCGCGCCGCTCATGCCCCGGGCTCCGCGGGCCCCGTGGACGGCGCTCCCAGCAGGAACCGCCCGGAGGAGAACAGCACGTCGCCGTCGGTAAGCTCGTAGCAGAGCTTATCGGAGCCCGCCTTCCGCTGCCGGTGGACCCGCAGGGAGAAGGCGCGGCCCGGGAGGAGCAGTTCCTTGAACTTCACCGCCTCCAGCGCCCGGACCTCGGGGACCCGCCCCAGCAGGGTCGCGGCGGCGGCCCAGACCCACTTCGTCTGGACGACGCCGGGCACGACCGGGAACTCCGGAAAGTGCCCGTCCAGATACCCCAGGTCCTCCGGGACGCGCAGGCGCAGGGTGAGCCCGTCCGGCCCCAGGACGCTCTCCAGGACCTGCGGTTCCGTCACCGCCGGGTCGTAGGGCGGATGGAACAGCCCCTTGAGCGCCGCCGCGGTGGTCTTGCCCTGGGCGTCCGTCGGGAACGCCGCCACGAAGCGGAAGTGCCGGGGCAGGGTGACGGGCTCGAAATGCCGCCGGAGATGCTCGCGCAGGACGCGGCTGAAGGCGAGCCGGCCCCGCTCGCGCAGCTCCCGCTGCGCGGGTTCGGCCGGCACCACGACCGCCCCGACGAAATCCCGGCCGGAGCGCCCGCCGCCGCCGCCGGGCAGGAGGAGGGTGCGCGCCCGCGCCACCCAGGGATGCTCCTGCAGGCGCCGCTCCATCTCGTCGAGGGAGAAGCGTTCCTCGGCGATCTTGGCGATCCGGTCCATCCGGCCGGAGGACCGGAAACGACCGTCGGGCAGGACCTCCCCGCGGTCGCCCATGACCAGGGCCGGGCCGCCGGGTCCGGTGCCGGCGGGGACGGAGCGCACGCACAGGCGCCCCGCCTCCGGACCGCGGTCCGCGACGGAGAGGCTCACGCCGGGAAACGGAGTCCACTCGGGACCGACCTCGGGGCCCCCGCCGCCGCTCTGCCGGCGCCAGCCGACGCCGCCCGTCTCGGTGGAGCCGAACACCTCGATGGGAGCGCACCCCGCGACCGCGAAGGCCCGCTCGGAGGAGGCGCGCTTGAGCGGGCCGCCGGAGGAGAACAGCGCCCGGCACCCCGGGAGCCGGGCTGGGCCGTCGGGCGGAGCGCCGATGCGGTCCAGGTGCACCGGGGACGTGACGATGGCCCCGGCCGGCAAGCGGCCCATCATCGCGAAGATCTCCTCCCAGAGGAAGGCCATATGGGCGTGGAAAGGGCGTCCGGCGCAGAGGGGCCAGAGCAGGCGGAACAGCATCCCGTAGATGTGCTGGTGGGAGACGGTCGCCAGCACCGGGCAATCCCCCAGGAGCTCCCCGAAAGCGTCCTCCAGGACGACCACCTCTGCCTCAAGCTGGGCCAGGGTCTTGGGGACGCGCTTGCGCTCCCCGGTCGAACCGGAGGTGAACAGCTCGACGCAGACGCGGGCAGGCTCCAGACGCCGCCAGGGGAAGGAACCCGCGGCCCCGGAAACAGGGGCCAGACGCCGCACCCCCCCTCCGGCGCCCGCCGGCAGGTCGCTGATCCAGCCCCGCAGGCCTTCCCGACAATCCTCGAGGCTGCCGGCCTGGAGGTTGGGCGGCAGGACCGCGATGTTCCCGGTCTGCCACAAGGCGGAGAGCCCGACTGCGAAAGCGTAGGACGATTCGCAGGCCAGCAGCCAGCGGCCGTCCCCGCCGCCACTGTCGCCCTGCAGCCGGACGCAGAGGTCCGCCGTCGCGCCCTGGAAGCCGCGCCAATCCACGGTCCCCTCATGGTCGCAGGCGACCGGGAGTCCCGGCGGGCGCTCGGCCGTCATCAGCTCCGCCAAGCGCGCGAAATGAGGTCGTGCAGTCATGATTGGACGCCGCCCCGCTCCCGCGGCCGGGGCGGCTATCGGGCCTTCGCGGTGCGCTGGGAGATGACCTCGACCACGTCCTGGACGGTGCGGATGGAGCGCAGCTCCGACTCCACCAGCTTGATCCCCGTCTCCGTCTCCAGCTTGACCGCCAGGTCGATGGCGTCGATGCTGTCGAGGTCCAATTCCTCGAACAGCTTGGCCTCGGGCTTGACCAGGTTCCGGTCGATCCCGAACTCCTTCACGAACACGTCGGTGATCTTCTGCGTGATCTGTTCCTTGGAACTCATAGCCTCGCTCTACTTGGTCTGCGGCGCGTCTTGGGCGTCCTGGCGGTTCGCGGCTACGAACGCGGCCAGGTTCTTGACGCTCCCGAAATGATGCTTGTGCATGGAGACGTCGCCGTCCATCTTGATCCGGTACTTCTTGCCGATCACGATCGCGAGCTCCAGCGCGTCGATGGAATCGAGGCCGAGACCCTCCACGAAAAGGGGCTGCTCGCTGTCGATGTCCTTGGGCTGGATATCCGGGATCTCCAGCGCCTCTACCAGAAGCTCCTTGATTTCCGTTTCAAGAGACGCCAGGTCCGGATTCTGCATGACTCAACCTCTTTTCGTAGTATTGGCGGACGGCGGCGCTGAGCTTGCGGGCCGCGATCGCCTTGCTGTTGGTCGGCTCGTAGAACCGGTGGACGTTCATCGGCTCGTCGAAAGAGAACACCCACTGGGGCCGCCGGGAGGAGACCTCGCAGAGGTCCTGCCCCTTCATCAGGGTCGGCGGATCGCAGCGGATCGTCACCGGCAGCATGGCGCAGCCCGTGCGCACCGCGATCTGCGCGAAGCCGCGGTTGAAGGGCCCCAGGCCGCCCATGGGCGAGCGCGTGCCCTCGGGGAAGAAGATGATCGAGCGCCCGGAGCGGATGCGGCGGATCCCCTCCGCGACGATGTCCACCCCCCCGTCGTTGGGGATGTAGTCGGCGGCGGAGACGATCCCCCGGATGAAGAAGTTGTTCCAGAGCTCCTTCTTGACCACGCAGTCCACGCGCGGCACGCAGGCGATGAGGGCGACGACGTCGATCAGGGTGGGGTGGTTGGCGATGATGAGGCAGGGGGCGCTGCGGCCGAGGCGCTCCAGCCCCTCGAAACGCGGCTTCTCGGTCACCCGGATGAAATGCATGAACCAGATGAAGAAGCGGAACGAGAAATGGATCGCGCGCTGGATGCGGTCGGTCGTCTCTTCCCGGGTGCCCGGAACCAGGCGGAGGACCGGGAACACCAGGGCGACCATCAGCAGGGAGCCGAGGCCGAACGTCGCGAAAGAGAGCACTTTCGCGAACACCCGCCAGCCCATTTCCAGTCTTTTCATCGCGCGCATGACCGGCCCCGCGTCAGCGGGGTCCCGCCCCATCCGGAGTTCGGGATTTTATCATAAATCCCGGCCTTCCCAATCGAATTAAGTACAATGGCAACCATTCCAGAACGCAGCCCATGCTGAACCGGAGCAAGATACTGCTGGTGCACCCTCTCGGGTACCGCGCGGACGCCGCGAGGAGCGACATCTCCCGCATAACCAACATCATGCCGCCCCTGGGGCTGGCCAGCATGGCGGCGGTCCTCCAGAAGCGCGGGATCTCAGCCGAGATCATCGACTGCTACGCCCAGCCGGATTCGGACGGGCTGATCCGGGACCGCCTGCTGGCGGTGAAGCCGGCCTTCATCGGCTTCAGCTGCACCACTTCCACCTTCCGCGACGGCGTGCGCATCGCGGAACTGGCCCGGGGGACGCTGCCGGGGGTCCGCAACGTCTTCGGCGGCATCCATGCCTCCTCCATGAAGGAGCGGGCCCTCCGGGATTTCCCCGCCGTCGACTTCGCCGTGGTCGGAGAAGGGGAGGAGACCCTGGGGGACCTGCTCGACGGCGGCGCGGACGCCCCGGCGGGAGTCCCGGGGCTGGTCTACCGCGCGGGGGGCTCCGGCGAGGTCCGTTTCACGGGCTACCGGGACCGCGGGCTCGTCCTGGACACCCTCCCCTTCCCGGCCTATGAGAAACTGCCCGGGTTCCCCGACGCCTACCGGCTCCCGATCTTCAACTATCCCCGGGTCCCCAACACGAGCGCGATCTCCAGCCGCGGCTGCCCCTACGCCTGCTCCTACTGCGACCGCTCCGTCTTCCGCCGCACCTTCCGGTACAACTCCGCCGAGTACCTGGTGGAGCACATGCGCTATCTGCACGAGCGCTTCGGCATCCGCCACATCAACTTCTACGACGACCAGTTCACCTTCAACCGCGACCGGGTGGCGAAATTCGCGCGCCTGATGATCGAACGCCCCCTGGGCATGACCTTCAACTGCGCCGTGCGGGCCGAGCACATCGATCCGGACCTGCTCCGGCTCATGAAGGGGGCCGGCTGCTGGATGATGAGCCTGGGCATCGAGAGCGGCGACGAGCAGCTCCTGGCCCAGCACCGGCAGAACGCCAAGCTGGACCTGCTGGCCGATAAGATCCGGCTCATCCATAAGACCGGGATCCGGACGAAAGGGCTGCTCATGATGGGGCTCCCGGGGGAGTCGGAGGAGAGCATCCGCCGCAGCCGGGACTACGTGTTCTCGCTCCCCATCGACGATTTCAACCTGGCCAAGTTCACCCCCTTCCCGGGCACGCCGATCTACGAGAAGGTCCGCGAGCTGGGGGAGTTCGACGAGGACTGGGAGCGGATGGACTGCATGCACTTCCTCTTCGTCCCCAAGGGCATGACCCGGGAACTGCTGGAGAAGCGGTTCAACGAATTCTACCGCGACCACTTCATGCGGCCGAAGGTGCTCTGGGGCTACTTCACGATGCTGTGGCGCTCGCCGGACAGCTGGCTCCGCTTCCTCGGGAACCTGCCGGGGTTCCTCCGCTTCACCCGGACCTCGGAGCGCCTCGCGGGCGAGGCTAAGGGCTGACCGGGAGGGGCTCCGGCTTGGCCCGCAGCCTGCGGACCAGATAGTAGGTGAACACCGCCCCCACCACCCCCAGCGCCGGGCCGAGCAGCAAGGACCCCAGCAGCCATTCCCAGAGCCGGTGATGGATCTCCAGCAAGAGGGTCCGGCGGGTGAATTCGGTCCATAGGCGGCCGAAGCGGAGGTAATGGCCGATCTCGATGCAGAAGAGCGGGACGAAGGGGGCGATGCAAACGTGGCTGGCCCCGAAGCTTGCGAGCTTGTTGAGGTGCAATTTGTGGCTCACGTACAGGATGGAGGCCGCGCCGAAGGGCATGATGGGGAGCGAGCCGAGGAAGATGCCCACCCACACCGCCGCGGCGAGCTCGGCCGCGCTGGCGTGTTCGCGGGCCATCCGGCGGAAGAAATCCAGGGGGCTCATCAACTCCGGGATCCAGCGGATCTTCTCCGCGGTCCCGAAGGTCCGTTCGTGCGGATAGGGGAGCAGGGAACGGCCCACCAGCCAGGTGTGCAGGCAGCTCAGGCGCAGGTTGTCCTTGAGACGGTGGAAGTGGGAGACCCGGCCGCTTCCGGGCGCGTAGGTCACCGAGACCGGGGTGGAGCGCACCGGCATCCCGGTCCAGGCCGCCCGGACCAGGACCTCCACCTCGAACGAGTAGCGCCGGGAGACGAAATCCCTCGAGGTCAGGAAGCCGACGGGGTAGAGCCGGTAGCCGCTCTGCGTGTCGGGCAACGCCTGGCCGGACTCCATCTTGACCCAGAAATTGGAGAAATCCCGCCCGAAGATGCTGGAGGAGGGCGCGCCGCCCGACTCCATGCGGCGGGCGCCGATCACGATGGCGGGCCAGTCCGCCGCGGCGGTCTTCAGGAGCAGCCGGCCCTCCGCGGGATCGTGCTGCCCGTCGGCGTCCAGGGTCAGGATGGCCTCGTAGCCGAGCCGTTTCGCGGCGGCGGCGCCCTCCAGCAGGGCCGCCCCCTTGCCCCGGTTCACCGGGAACCGGCGGCGCTCGATCGGGAGACCGCTCAAGGAATCCAGGCTCCCGTCGGTGCTCCCGTCATCGACGACCAGGACCGGCAGGCCCTCCGCCAGCGCGCGCTCGACGACCCCCCGCAGCATCCCGACGTGGTTGTAGACCGGGATCACCAGCAGGGTCTTCGGAGCGGGCTTCTCCCCGTCGCTGGAGGGCGATCCGGCCGCGCTCAGGGCGGGCGCTGCGACCGCGCTCGCCGCAGGCGCGGGCTCGGCGAAGCGGGCGCTCCTCCGGGCGACGACTTCGAGATAGGTGCCGCCGCTGAACCAGGACCGGAAGCCCTGCGGCACGATCTCTTGGGGCTCGAATCCGGCGTCCCAGAGGATGGACTCCATCTCCCCGCGGCTGTAGGACTTCAGCCACACCCCCTGACGCATGGCGTTGCCCGCCTGCGCGATGAGCCTCAGCCCTGAGCTCCGGGCGATCATGAAGTAGAGCGTCCCTCCCGGCTCCATGCGCCGCGCCACGCGGCGCAGGAGGGCGGGGAGGTCGGTGACGTGCTCAAGGGAGGAGAATGCGCACGCCACGGAGAACGAGCCCTCGAACTCCACGTCCTCAAGATCCCCGGCCAGGGTCTTGATGTTGTCGAGGCCCGCCGCCGCGGCCTTCCGTTCCAGGATGCGGAGCATGCTGCGCGAGATGTCCACCGCGAGGACTTCCCGGCAATGCCGCGCCGCGACCAAGGTGAAGATGCCCGTGCCCGCCCCCATGTCCAGGACCCGGTCCGCCCCGGCGAAAAGCCCCGGCAGGCGGGCTGAGAACAGCTCCAGCTCCTTGCGCCGGGCCAGGAACACGCGGGAATCGAATTGCTCCTCGTCGAAGCTCTCCGCCAGCCCGTCGTAGAAGAGCTCGGCCGCGTCCGGGGCCGTCTCGCAGACCCCGCGGCGCATCACTTCCTTCCCGATGAGCCGGTCGAGCGGGACGATCTCCAGTCCCTTCGCCCGGAGCCCCGCGATGAGCTTCTCGAACTCTCCCAGGAGCGTCCCGACGTCCCCCCCCCGGGGCATGACGTCGTGGACCAGGATGATGTCTCCGGCGGCGGCCTGCCGCACCAGGCGCAGGGCCAGCCCCGTGATCCACCGGTTGCCCATGTCGAAGGCGCGGCAGTTGAAGTTCAGGCAGTACAGGCCCTCCTGCAGCAAGGTCCACCAGAGATAGGGGCTGGTGACGCCGACGGGAGGCCGGAACGCCAGCGGGGTGATCCCGAACCCCTTCAGCACGCGCTGCGACCGCCGGACGTCTTCCGTCAGGAACCGCCGCCCCTTGAGCATCAGGAAAGGCGAATGGCAGTAGGAGTGGTTGCCGATCAGGTGCCCGCGGGCGAGGATGGCCCGCACGAGTTCGGGGCAGCGCTCGGCGTTGACCCCGGTGACGAAGAAGGTGGCGCGGACGCCCTGCCGCTCCAGGATGTCGAGCAGCAGCGGCGTCACCCTGGGATCCGGGCCGTCGTCGAAGGTGAGGGCGACCCCCCGCTTCCCTTTCCCCCGGCTGATGATGGGGAGGTAGAAGCTGAAGGTCGGCAGGATCGGGGTGAGCGCGAAGAAGAGCCAGGTCCCCGCCAACGTCCACAGCGCCCAGCGCCAGTCGACGAAGAACAGCACGGCGATCACGTTGAGGGCGGCCAGCAGGACGAAATGCGCCGGCGCCAGGGGGCACAGCGCCGACCGCCGCCGCTCGCTCAGGCCGCCGGGATCGGACGCGCGGGTCACTGGGGGGAGCTGGGGTTGGGAGGGCTCCATCGGAATCCTCTACCGAGGACCTCGACGCAGGTGCGCTGGATGAATCCGAGGAAGGAGATGAGGTGGACGTCGACCTTCACGTCGTAGATGCCGGTGATGTCCGGATGGGCTTGGGTGATCTTCTCGATGGCCTTCCAGTACCCTCCGTCCCCGGAGGCGCCCGAGACGCTGGTCGCCGTGAGGCTGGCGGTCAGAGGGACCGCCACCCCGTACTGACAGCTCTTCCCCCGGACCTCGCCCAGCTGCACGGCGTCCGCCGGGACGTCGCGCGGCGTGAGCGTCGCATAGGAGAGCGGCGCGCGGTTGTTGTAGAACAAAACCAGCCCCTTGGGCAGCATGAGCCCCGGCGAGGCCTCGTAGGAGTTGTCCTGGGCCGCGGCGGCGATGGCCGCCAGCAGGATGCCCAGGGCCGCGAGGCGTCTCAAGGGCGTCCCGCCTTTCCGGTCACGATGGTGCAGACCTCGGTATAGAGGCCGAGGCCGATCGCCGTCACCTTGATGTCCGACTTGACGTCGTAGAGGATCAGTCCCGGCTTCCCTTCCAGGGCTCGCGCCGTAGCGGCCGCGTAGCCCGAGTCGCCCCAGGCGACCGTGTAGAGGATGGCCCGGCTGCAGCTCCTCCCGGTGACGGTCGGATCGTCCGGCGCCACCTTGACGTCGGCCGGGGTGGCGGAGCGATACCCCCGAGGCGAGTGGATGTTGGTGTATACGAGGCCGCAGCCCGACAGGATCGCCGCGGCGAGGATCAGGCTCGGAAGGAGGTGGATTCGCATGACGACAAGGATAGCAAAACTTCCGGGCGGGCCGTATGATATCCTCTCGCCATGCCTCCGGCCTTCACGGAACTGCTCGACGCGGCCCTGGGACGGCGGGCCCCCCTGCTGGAGCGGCTCCGCGCCGAGGGGACCGACGCCTATCGGCTGTTCCACGGGATCGCCGAAGGGCTCCCGGGCCTGACCGTGGACCGCTACGGTCCGCGCATCCTCCTGCAGACCTTCCGCGACCCCCTCTCCCCCCGGCAGCTCTCCGCCGTCGCGGAGGCCCTCCGCGCCCGGCTCACCCACCCCTTCGGGCTCGCGTACAACCACCGGGGCAAGGCCGCGGGCGAGTCGTTCGACACCTGGCATCGCCCCGCCCCCGAGGTCCTCGCGGAGACGGAATGCCGGGAAGGCGGGCTGCGCTTCCTCTTCCGGCCCCGGCACGGGGGCCTGGACCCATGGCTGTTCCTGGACCTCCGGCCGGCCCGCCGGCTCATCCGGGAGGCCTCGCGGGGACTCAGCGTCCTGAACCTGTTCGCCTACACCTGCGGGGCCGGAGTCTGCGCCGCTGCGGCCGGAGCGCGGGAGGTCTGGAACGTGGACTTCGCCTCCTCCAGCCTCGAGACCGGACGGCGCAACGCGCTCCTCAACGGGATCGCCGGGGAGCGGTTCCTGACGGTGGCGGAAGACTGCCTGCCGGTCTTGCGCCAGTTCGCCGGGCTCCCTCCCGGAGGGCGCGTCGGGAGAAGAGCGCGGTTCCAGCGCTTCGAGCCGCGCCGCTTCGACCTGGTGGTCCTCGATCCCCCGGCCTGGTCCAAGAGCCCGTTCGGGGCCGTGGACACGGAGGGAGATTACCCCGCCCTGTTCAAACCCGCGGTCCTGGCGGCCGAGCCGGGGGGAGGCCGGGTACTCGCGACGAACCATGTCCCGGCCGTGAAGCTCGAGGACTGGCTGGCGCGGCTCCGCCGCTGCGCCGCCAAGGCTGGAAGGCCCCTGCGCTCCATCCGGACCCTGGCCCCCGAAGAGGATTTCCCCTCGTTCGACGGTCAGCCCCCCCTCAAGATCGCGGTCTGCGAAGTCTGACCCGCACACACACACTAGCTTGACAGGCCCCAAGAAGGCTATGATATGCTTTGGTTTGCGCGTTAACTCAAGCAAGGAAGGATACCAATGGCCAACGCAGCGTTCATGAAGCCCCTTACGCCCTCCGCCGATCTCGGCGCCATCGTGGGTGAGAAGGCGATTCCGCGGACCGAAGTCGTCAAGAAGGTGTGGGAGTACATCAAGAAGCACGACCTTCAGGACAAGAAGAACCGGCGCAACATCAACGCCGACGAGAAGCTCGGGAAGATCTTCGGCGGCAAAAAGCAGGTCACGATGTTCGAGCTGACCTCGCTCGTCTCGAAGCACCTCAAATAAGTCCGGCCGCGCGTAAGGAGAACGTACTCTTGCGCGGCCCCTGACGGTCCATAGCGTCAGGGGCCGTCCCCCGGCATCGAAAAGGCTGCCTCCCGTTTCGGCGGGAGGCCTCCTTTTTGCCGTCCGAACGGCGCGTTACGACTGCTTTTGGTAGAATGGGATGCGTCCCATGGATCCGAAAAGGATACTGATGGTGGATGACGACGGCGACTACGCCGCCGGCATCCGCTTGGTCCTGGGAAGCCGGGGCTACGCGTTCTTCCACGCCGCGGACCCCGAGACGGGGCTGACCCGGCTCGAAGAGGCCGCGCCCGACATGATCATCCTCGACGTGGTCATGGGAAACCGGACCGGCGGCTTCCTTTTCGCCAAGGAGCTCCGGTCCGCCGCCGCCCACGCGCGCTTCGCGCGGACCCCCATCCTGCTCCTCACCGGCATGCGCAGGCAACCGGGAGAGCCGTTCGCCATCGAAGGCGACGAGGCCGTCTTCCTGCCCGGCGACGAATTCCTGGAGAAGCCGGTCTCCCCGGAGCTCCTGCTGCGGACCGTCTCCCGGATGACGGGCGGCTGAGCCCTATTGCGCGGATTCCTGCGCCTTCTTCAGGAGCCGTTCCACCCGCCTCAGGAGCTCATCCGGCTTCAGAGGCTTCTCGGCGAAATCATCCACGGGCAGCCACTTGGGGTCCTTGTCCTTGCCCGGGAAGGAGAACCCGGTCTGCTCGCGCATCCCGGTCAGCATCAGGACGGGGAGGGCCTGGAACCGGGGGTCCTTGCGCATCTTCCTGGAGAACAGGAAACCCGCCCCTTTCCCTCCCATCATCATGTCCAGGATGAGGAGGTCGGGCTGCTCCTCCTCCAGCATGGAGAAGCCCCCCTCCATGTCGCCGGCGGACACGACTTCGAAGCTCGCATGCCGCAGGACGGCGCGCACGGCCGCCACGTAGTCCTCGTCATCGTCGACGATCAATATCTTCGCTGCCGCAGAACCCATTCCCCCTCCTCAAACGGTCGCGCTCGGGAGCCGGATGCGGAACGTGCTCCCCTTGCCCGCCTGGCTTTCGACTTCGACCCGCCCCCCGCAAGCATCCACGAGCCTCTTGACGAACGACAGTCCCAGGCCGGTCCCCTCTTTCTCATGCTTCCTGGCCGCCGCGCTGCGGAAGAACTCCTGAAAGATGGAGCCCAGGTCCTCCGCCGACATGCCGATCCCGGTATCCGAGACGGAGACCTCGACCTGCCCGGCCTTCACGACCGCGGAAATGCGGACCTTTCCGTCAGGCCGATTATACTTTATGGCGTTGTCCAGAAGATTCGTGAAGAGCCGCTCCAATTCCACGGGATTGGCGCGCAGGACCGGCAGCTGCGGAGCCAGTTCCGTCTCCAGCGCCACGCCCCGCTGCTTGGCTCTCTCCCGGAATCCATCGACGGATTTGAGTATCAGGGCGTCGATGCGGACGTGCTGATCGCGGTCGACGGCGATGCCGCCCTCGATGTGACCCAGGTCGAGGAGGTCGTTCACCAGCCGCAGCAGGAAGCGCGTCTTCCTCCGGGCGCGCTCCACCATCTCCGCCTGCTCCTCGACCGAAGCGGCGTAGCCCTCGGAGACGACCTGCAGACAACTCTCGATGGACGCCAGAGGCGCCCGGAGTTCATGGGAAACGTCGCGCACGAACTTGGATTTGACCTGGCTGGCGGCGCTGAGTTTTAAGTTGGCCTCCTGAAGGTCCGCCGTGGCGCGCTTGACCTCGTCAGCCAGCTCCTGGGTCCAATTATCGAGCTTGGCTTTGGATTTCTCGAGCTCCCCGGCCATCCGGTTGAAGGACTGGGCGAGCGACCCGATCTCGCCTTCCAAGGGATGGGCGATCCGAGGCGACAGGTCGCCGGCGGATATCAGATGGGTCGCCTCGATGAGCCTCCGTATCGGCCGGCCGACCTCGCGCTGAGTGAACGCCCCCAGGGAGAGGGAGAGGAGCAGTATCAGTGCGGCCGTCAGGGCCAGCACGGTCCTTTGGCTGGTCCGGATCAGATGCTCCGTGGGGTCGTACGGCAGCTCGACTTCCAGCTCTCCCAGGATGACCCGGGCCGGAGCGTGGCACTGATGGCAGGCGGGCTCGTTGTAGATCGGCGCCATGGCCGAGATGATGCGCTTCCCGGCGGCGTCCGTGAGCAGGCGCGCCGCTCCGCCTCCTTGCGCGATGAGGGAGGGTTTCGCTCCCGCCTCATGGCATTGCGCGCAGCGCGGGGACGCCGTGTCGATCCGGCGCCCGATGTTGCCGCGGTCCGAGGAGAAAGCGATGGTGCCCTTCTTGTCGAAGACGTGGATCTCCCGGATGCCCTCCTGCCGGCCTACGGTCTCGATGATCCACTGCACGTCCGCGCGCTTGTTGGCCAGCATATGGTGCCGCAGGCTCTTCTTGATGGTCTCGGCATGCTGCGCCGCCTGCTCCCTCAGGACACCCGCAAGGAACCGCTCCTGCCAGCGGATCGCGAGGTAGCCGCCCATCCCGACGACGATGAGGATGATGCTGGAGGTGAAGAGGATGACCTTGTGGACGATTCTCACGCAGCCCGCGGGTCCATCAGGACTCCCGCTCTCCCTGAACGGTATCCAGCCACACTCCCCGGCCGCGCACCACGGAGAAATCCGGCCCGTGACAGCCCGGACAGCGGATGAAACTGTGCGCGACCTCGGGGATGAAGTGCACGAACTCCGCCTCCTCCGCCCCTAGTCCGGCCTTGGCCTCCGCGTAGGTCCACTGCCGCCGGCACACGCGGCACTCGAAGACGGCGCCCTCCGTCTCCATCCGCACATCCAGGCCGCTCACGAGCGGACCGGCGTTCTGGATGGAGACGGTCAGCCCCATGCGGAAGGCCTCCAGGTCCATCTGCTGGAGCTCTCCGATGCGCAGGGAGATGGAGCTCACCTTCGTCATCTTCTGCTCCCGGGCGGTCTTGATCGCGGACGCGATGACGCTCTCGGCCAATGCGTATTCGTGCATATCAGCTCCGGGCAGATTCCCGAGAGTCCATTCTAGCAAAAGCGCGTTCCGGAAGACTCCGCCGAGTGATATACTCGGGAACATGAGGAACCTGATCCCGCTCCTGGCCTTCGCCGTCCTCGCCGGCTGCCGGACGATCCCCCTCCATTACGACGAGGTCCGGCCCGGGCAGACCCCGGAACAGGTGCAGGGGCTCCTCGGCGAACCCGGCGACAGGCGATCCGAAGGGAACCATGAGGCCTGGCAGTATTGCGTCGTGGCGACCTTGTCCGACGATTTCTTCGCGGTCGTCTTCGAGGACGGGGTGGTGGCGCGCACGCAAAGATACAAGACGGCGGGCCTGGTGGGCGGACCCTGCGGCGGGTACAAGGACGTGCTGGCGGCGCGGCCGGAGAGCCCGCGCCCGGCTCAAGATTCCCGCGCCGCGCGGCGGGAAGCCGCGCGGGCGGCCCGGGAGGCCGCCCTCTCGGAACTGGACGCGCCGCCGGCCGCCCCGGCACCGACGCTGGCCGCTCCCCAGCCCGCCCCGACGGCCCCGGCTCCGCTGCCGGCGGATCGCAAGGGAGTCAAGGAAGGCCTGGTCTCGGTCGGGATGTCGAAGCAGGGGGTGCTGACCGCTTATGGGATCCCCGCCAGGCACAAGACTCCGAGCCTGGACGAGACCGTCTGGTTCTACTGGAAGAACCGCTTCCGCACAAAGGCCATCGGCTTCGACGAGCAAGGGCTGGTCCGCGAGATCAAGGACTAGTGCTCAGACCGGATAATTTCGCGAGATTTGGAGGTCCGAGATTGAGGAAAGCGCTAGGCGCGAGGAGCGCAGATAGTGTGAACTATCTGCGCGACGAGCAACGACACGATTTCCCGATATCGGACCGTGCGTACGGAGAACATTCTCTTGCACGGTCCCTGCCGGTCGATAGCGGCAGGGGCCTCCCTTCCGCTGATAGTTTCGCTGCGTTCCGCAGCGAAACTGCTAAGGAACGGGCCGCGCGCTTTTGGCCTGCGACTGCGTCGCTCCGCGCTTACATAGCTCACGCTATGCGCGCGCGTCGCTCCTGGTCTCGGCTCAAAATCGCGCGGCCAAATTCCGCGACAATTATCCGGTCGGAGCACTAGGGGTGTCCAGCTGGTAGGCGTCGCGCATCATGTCCTGGACCAGCCGCTGGTAGCAGCTTTCCAGTTCCGCCTTGAACTTGGCCGCCCCGGCGGCGGCCCATTCGCCGTGCTTGGCTCCGGGGCTCGCGCAGAAATAAGACCTGGCGAGCAGCTGCTTCCCATCGGAGACCCTCACGAGCCTGGCGCGGGCGAGGATGGACAGGGTCAAGACGGGCTGGTCAAACCAGGACCTTGCGGAGGAGTTCCGGGACGTCCGCCGGGGTCACGCCGGAGAGCCAGTCGCCCTCGGGCAGGAACACGACGTTGGGCCCGTGCTCGCAGAGGCCGAGACAGCCGGAGCGCACCACCCGGACCTGGCCGGAGAGCCCCGCCTTCTTCACCCCGTCCTTGAGCGCCGCGCAGATCTCGGCCCCGCCGGAACCGGGGTTGCCGCACGCCTGGCGCCCGCCGTCGCGGACGTTGGCGCAGACCAGCACGACCTTCCGGTAGGGGACCTTACGGTTCTCCATGACCCGCCGATGGTAGCAAAACTTGGGCGGGGGACCCACCCCTTCTTGGGTCCTTTAACCGCTCCCGGCCGTCCGGTCGGCCCAGGCAACCCGCCCTGGTCTCGGGTATCCTCTGGACACGATGCTATCCGCCCTCGCCTTGTTCCTGGCCGCCGCCCCTTTGCGGCTCTCGGCCCAGATGACCCCGGTACCGCTCTCCCTGGGGTCTCCCCTCAGCGTTTCGGGCGCGGGCGCCGTCGGGGCGGGGCTCTCCGCCGGGACCCTGTCCCTCCGGTCGCCGCAGACGCTCTCCCTGCCGGTCCCGTTCTCCCAGCCGCAGTCCGTCCTCCCCCAGGTCCGGACCGCGGCCCTGACTCCGGAGCGGGAGACCCCCCGCGCCGCGGCCGCCCAGACGCCGGTTCCGGCGTCGCCGCAGGTCATCCGGAGCGCTCCGGAACTTCCCGCCGGGACCCGGCTCCCGCGGGCCGCTTCCCCGCAGGAGCTCGACTTCGCCGCCCGGGCCTCCGTGGAATTGGCCCGGCTGGCCGAAGAGGTCGGCGCAGAGCGCGGCATGAAAGCCAGCCGGATTACCGGCAAGGATTTCCTGGACATGCTCGAAGGCGGCCGGGAGCGCTACTCCCGGGGGATGGCCGCCGCGGCCCCCAGCCCCGAGTCTCTGGAGGCCGCGCGGACGGTCCAGGCCCAGGTGGTGCGCTGGGTCTCCAAGCTCCTCGTCCAGGACCAGCCCCTCTATCCGCAGATCCGCCGCGTCCTCGCCGTGTGGGACGTGTTCAACCAGGAGATGGCGCGCGCCGCCGAGCAGGGCACCCTCGAAGCCGTCACCGACGACGCCGAGCTCTTCGCCACCCAGGTCGAAAACTCCTAGAATATCCGTCCCCCCATGAAACCCCTCCGGGTCGCCGTCGGCCTCAGCGGCGGAGTCGACTCCGCCATGACCGCGCACCTCCTCAAGCAGGAGGGACACGAGGTCATCGGCCTCACCATGCAGACCTGGGACGGCAGCCTGGCCATCCCGGACGAGGGCCGCTCCGGCTGTTACGGCCCCGGCGAGTCCCGGGACATCGCCGCGGCCAAGGAAGCGGCGGCCCGGCTCGGCATCCCGCACCACACCGTGGGCCTCGCCGACGAGTACCGCCGGACGGTGCTCGACCATTTCCGGGAAGAGTACCGGGCCGGACGCACCCCCAACCCCTGCGTGCGCTGCAATCAGCGCGTTAAATTCGGCGCGCTGTGGGACGGGGCCGCGCGCCTGGGACTCGCCCTGGACCGCTTCGCGACCGGGCATTACGCCCGGGTCGAGCGCTCTCCGGAGAGCGGCCGCTTCCTGCTCAAGCGGGGGACCGACCGGACAAAGGACCAATCCTATTTCCTGTCCGGGCTCTCCCAGGAACAGTTGGGCCGCCTCCTCCTGCCATTGGGGCGCATGGACAAGCGCGCGGTGAAGGCGCTGGCCCAGGAAGCCGGCTGGGAGGACTACGCAGCCAAGCCCGAGAGCCAGGATTTCCTGGAGAGCCGCCATTACGGGGCCCTCTTCGCGGCCGCCGACTCCCGCCCGGGGCCCATCCTGGACCTGGCCGGCAGGGTGGTCGGCGAGCACAAGGGGATTGTGAACTACACGGTCGGCCAGCGCAAGGGCGTGGGGCTGGCCGGCGGCCCGGCGCCCCTGTACGTCGTGAAGATCGACGCCTGCGCCAACGCGGTGACCGTGGGCCCCAAGGAAGCGCTCTTCTCGGGGTCCCTGCGGGCGCTCGAGGTCAATTGGATCCCGGTGGAGCGGCCGCCGGAAGGCGGGCTCCGGCTCCAGGTGCAGATCCGCCAGCGGCATGAGGCCGCCCCGGCCCTGGTCGTGCCCGCGCCGGACGGCCGGAGCGCGGAGGCGGTTTTCGACCAGCCGCAGATGTCGGTGACGCCCGGCCAGACTGCGGTCTTCTACGACGGCGACGCGGTCTACGGCTCCGGCACCATCGCCTAGTCCAAAGTCACGGAGGATACCCCTGGCAGGATCGCCGGAGACCGGCTATCCTTCACAGCGTGCCCTCGCGCCGCGGCTTCACCCTCATCGAGCTGATGATCGTCGTCGCGATCATCGGCACCCTGTCGGCCATCGCCGTCCCCAAGTTCGCCGACCTGGTCCGGAAGTCCCAGGACGTTGAAGTTGTTGTGCGCGAACCGGAATCCCATCATCCCTCCTATCTCCGGCCGCGGCAGGCGGGGCAGGAGGGGTCCTTGGGCACCGAGAACACCTGCTGCTCCATGCGCACCCCGTCCCAAATCAGAAGGCGGCCCGTCAGGTTCTCGCCGATCCCGGCGAGGAATTTGACCGCCTCGACCGCCTGCAAAGAGCCGATCACGCCCGGAGCCGCCCCCACCACGGGGAAGACCTCCGGCGCCGGGGCTTTCCGGATCATGCAGCGCAGACAGGCCGTCCTGGGAGGCCGCAGGAAAGCCAGCCGCCCCTCCAGGCCCCGGATGCTGGCGTGCACGAGGGGGATGCGCTTGCGGATGGCGGCCGCGTTGAGCACGAAACGCGTCGGATAGTTGTCCATGCAGTCGAGGATGATGTCGGCCCCCCCCACCAGCCGGTCCACGCTGCGGGTGGTGATGCGGCCCTGCAGGGCGGTCACCCGGACGTGGGGGTTGATCCTCCGCAGGGTGGTCTGGGCGGAGAGGGCCTTGTTCACGCCCAGGCGCGTGTCGTCGTGCAGTATCTGGCGGTTCAGGTTGGAGAGCTGGACTTCGTCGAAATCGCAGACCCGGAGATGCCCCACCCCCGCCGCGGCGAGGTACAGGGAGGCGGGGGAGCCCAGCCCGCCGGCCCCGGCCACGAACACCGTCCTAGCCTTGAGCTTCTCCTGGACGGCCCGTCCCCACCCCGGCATGAGCATCTGGCGGTCGTAGCGCGCCAGCTCCGCTTCGGACAGCATGGCTTCCCTCCCGCAAAAGGATATCCCTGGCCCGCCGCAGGAACTCCGGAAAAGCGGCTTCTACTTCACGGCCCAGCCTTTCCTTGAAGTCCGGCGGATCGACGATCTCCATGGCAAGGATACGCAATTCCGAGGGGAAAGGGATACGGAGCTTATCGGCCAGCGCCGGGAGCGGTCTTCTCACGCGGGCTGGCGGCTCAACGTACGGATGACGGCGCCTTGGTCGTCGCGGATGTCGACTTCGAGGGGCATCTGCCCCTGCCGGCGAAAGCGGCAGGGGCCTCCCGAAGGGCCGGGGCGCCTATTTCTTAACGAGCCCTGAGATCGTGCCGTTCCATGCCCGCCTCCTGGACTAGACCCCCGCCGGGATGGTCTCGGCGATGAGCGCCGACACCATCGCGCTCACCTCCGGCAGCGCGGCGGCCACGGGTCCCGACAGGCCCGCGCGCATGGATTCCGGGATGGACTCGACCTGCACGGCTACGATGCGGATGTCGACGCCGCACGAAGCGCGGAGCTCCCGCAGCAGGTTCGAAGTCGGCAACTGATGCATCGAAAAATCATCGGCTTTCTTGGCCGGTATCCCGTCCAGGTCGACCTCGAAGACCTCGCCGGCGGCGCGCCCGACGTCGATCGCATCGATGACGATGATGCGCTTGGGCCGGCGCTCCCCGAGCGCGAGGTCAAAGAGCACTTCCCGGACGCCCGTACCCGCATCCAGGAGCCCCACCCCCGAGGGGATCCCGCCGCGCGCGGAATACTCCTTGATGAAAGTCGGTCCGAAACCGTCATCCCCGAAGAGCACGTTGCCGCAACCGATGACCAGGACCTCTTTCTCGTTGAGATCCTCCGGCTCAGGCCGTTCTTCCGCGGGGTCGCGATGGGACTGCATGATGGTTCCGGAGCCGGGCTGTCCCGGCGCCGCAGCGCCGGGACAGCCCCGTCTCCCATACGTCCTAGGTGGCCAGGGTGGCCCGGACCTCCCGGTCCGGCCCCACGATGTCGATCTTCACGGCCATCCGCCCGTCGAGGTTGTGCGTGGCGCACGAGAAGCAGGGATCGTACGCGCGTATCGCCATCTCCACGGTGTTGAGCAGGGCCTCGTCGTACTTGCCGCTCTTGATCAGCGTCCGGGCGGCCTGCTTGACGGCCATGTTGATGGGGGCGTTGTTGTGCGTGGTGCCCACGATCAGGTTGACGTTCGTCACCATCCCGGCCGCGTCCGTCTCGTAGTCGTGGAAGAGGGTGCCGCGAGGCGCCTCCACGTGCCCGACTCCCCGGCCCGCCCGCGGCGACACCGGCGTCCGGGTCTCCCGGCTCGTGATCTCCGGGTCCTTCAGCAGCTGCACCGCGTACTCCGCGTTATAGAGGAGTTCGATGAGCCGCGCCCAGTTGTACAGCAGCGTCAGGTGGCAGGGCCGGCCGAAGGCCTCGCGGAAGGCCTCCAGTTCCTTCTGCGCCAGCGGGGTGGAGAGCCGGTCGCAGGCGTTCATCCGCGCCAGGGTATTGGTGCGGTAGATCCCCTTGGGGGAGTCGAGGTCCATGGAGAACCCCTCGCCCCATTTCTTGGCGTAAGGGAACTTCAGATAGGACCAGGGCAGGACTTTCTCCTCTATGTGGTCGGCGTAGTCCTTGTCCGAGAAGTCCTCGTAGGTCCCGTCCGGCTTCATGAGGCGGATCTTCCCGTCGTAGAGGTCCATGCTGCCGTCGGCGCGGACGGTGCCCATATAACCGGTCTTGATGACCCCGACCGTCTTCACCGCGTCGAGATACTTGGGGAAGATGTCCGACTTCGCCCAAGCGATGGCCCACTTCGAGAACTCGAGGACTTCCTCGGCCATCTTGAGCACGGTCTCGCGCTCATGTTCGGTCAGCGGCTTGGAGAACCCGCCGGGGACGGCGGTGACCGGATGGATGGACTTCCCGGAGACGATGTTGAGCATCCGCGAGCCGAGGTGGCGGTTGCGCACGACCCTCTTGCCGATCTCCGGCGCGGCCTGCGCGATGCCGATCACGTTGCGGACCTTGTGGTCCGCCCCGGGACCCATCACGAAATCCGCCCCGGCCAGGAAGAAGAAATGCAGGATGTGCTCTTCCGTGTAGGCGATGGCGTTGCACAGCTCCCGCAGCTTGCGGCCCGCCGGGGCGGGCTCCACCCCATAGACCGCGTCGCAAGCCTTGGCCGAAGCCAGGTGATGCGACCACGGGCAGACCCCGCAGATGCTGGTCACGATCCGCGGCAGCTCCTCCACGGGCCGGCCGATGCAGAACTTCTCGAATCCCCGCAGCTCCACGATGTTGACGAAGGTGTCCGCCACGTTGCCGTCGTCATCGAGTTCGATGGTGACCTTGGCGTGTCCTTCGAGTCTGGAGACCGGCGCTATCGTCAGTGTCTTTCCCATTGCTGTCTCTCCCTTGGAAAACGGACTCTACTTCTTCACCGGAACCGGCTTGGCCGGCAGGGGCTTGAGCATCCCATGGGCCCCCATGTACCGGTTCAGGGTCGCCCGGCGGTCGGCCACCTGGTTGGGGTTGAGGCCGATCGACGAGAGCGCTCCCATCATGTCCACCAGGGGATTGGAGCCTTTCTTGACCGGCCCGAAGCACCCGCGGCAGGCCATGTACCCCTTGATGCAGCGCGGCACCCTGGCCTCCCCCGGCTCGGAGGTGAGCCCGGAGCAGCCGGCCTTGGTCACGGGACCCATGCACAGGTAGCCCTGCTCCATCAGGCAGCGCGTCTCCTCCCACGGGGCGTTCTGCTTGAACTGGGGGGTATCGAGGGGGCGCTTGAGCGAACCGCCCGAGGCCTTCTTCTCGCGCTTGGTGGGACATTCGTCGCAGACGCTCTTGTCGGGCATGACGAAGGGCTTTCCGCTCAGCAGGCACAGGAGCGCCTCCTTGATCCAGTCCGGCGAGGGCGGGCAGCCGGGGATGGAGAGGTCCACCTTCACGACTTCGTCGACCGCGAGGACCTTTTCCAGGAGGGGCGGGAGGTCCTTCTTGGGAGTCTCGGCCTTCTCCGTGGTCTTCGAGCCCCGGAAGACCTTCTCCTGGAGCTCCTCGAGGGTCCACATGTTGGCCAGGGCGGGGATGCCGCCGAAGCAGGCGCAGGAACCCAGGGAGATGAGCGTCTTGCAGCTCTTGCGCATGGCCTCGGCCACGTGCTTCTCCTTCTCGTTGCGGATCCCGCCGGAGATGATGCCCACGTCCGCCTGCGGGATCTCGATCACCTGGGGGTCCTTCTCGCCGGTCTGCCCGTGATACTTGTGGTCCATGAGCACCGGGATGTGCACGAACTCCAGGTTCGGCAGCAGGTCCAGGAGCGGCTCGCCGATGTCGAGGATGCTCACCTCGCAGCCGCCGCAGATGTTCAGCCACTCTTCAGCCACTTTCACAGCCATTGTGCTCCCTCCTTAGATGATGGGACCGACCCTCTATCCGCCCTCGGGGGCCGCCTGTTGGGCGGCGACCCGGCGGGAATAGAGCAGACATTTCCCCTCTTCCTCCACGAGACGGGTCTCAAAGCCGTTCTTCTCGTAAGAGCTCCGGACCTGTTCCGCCTGGGCTCGGGCATCGTAGGCGGCCCCGTCCCACATGAACTTCTTCTCTTCCGAATAGACTACGAATCGCGGCATCGCTTCACCCCGTCTTGTACGAACTCGGAGGCAGACGCTTCACCGCCTCCACCATCTCCGTCATGACCTGGGCGAACCGCGGCCCTTCCGAGGCCGAGACCCACTCCAGCCGGAAGCGCTCCGGCTCCAAGCCGAAATCCTCCAGCATGAGCTTGATCGCCTCCGCCCGCTTCTCCGTCCGGTAGTTCCCGTCCTGGTAGTGGCAGTCGCCCAGATGACAGCCGCAGACGAGCACGCCGTCGGCGCCCTTGGTGAGCGCGTCGATGACCAGATTGGGATGCACCATGCCGGAGCACATCACCCGGATGATGCGCGCGTCCGGAGGGTACTGCAGGCGCGAGGTCCCCGCGAGGTCGGCTCCGGTGTAGGAGCACCAGTTGCAGCAGAACGCGAGCACGACCGGCTCGGGGTTGAGGATGTCCGCGTGCGGCTCCTGCGTCAATACCGTTTCGTTCATGGTTCTTCCCTCACGCCGCCGCGCCGGCCGTGTCGGCCGCCGCTTCCACGGGCGCCTCCGCCGGCGTCTCGGTCGCCTGGAGGGCGGCCTCCGCCATGGCGGCGATCTGCTCGAGCGTGAAGCCCCGCACCAGGATGCCCTTCTTGGGGCAGGTGGCCTGGCATACTCCGCAGCCCTTGCAGAGGCTTTCGTTGACCTCCACCATCTTCTTGATCGCGCCGCCCGACATGTACTCCAGGAGCGTGACCGCCTTGTACGGACACGGATCCACGCAATAGGCGCAGCCGTCGCAGCTCTCCTCGAGCACCTGGGAGATGTTGGCTTCCAGCTCCATCGTATCGCCGGCCAGGCTGGTCGCGACCCGGGCCGCGGCCGCCTGAGACTGGGCGATCGTCTCCTCCACGGTCTTGGGATAGTGCGCCGTGCCGCACAAGAACACCCCGTCCGTCGCGAAATCCACGGGACGCAGCTTCATGTGCGCCTCGAGGAAGAAGCCGTTCTGATCGAGCGGGACCTTCAGGTGCTGCGCCAGGTCCTTGTTGTCGGCGGCGGGGACCGTCCCCGCGGAGAGGACGACCAGGTCCGCCAAGATGACGATGTCGGTCCGGGAAACGGGCTCGAAGCACTTCACCCGCAGCTTTCCGTCGGCCTGGGCGACCTCCGGTTTGCGGTTCTCGTCATAGCGCGCGAAGATGACGCCCTTGCGGCGGGCGTCGGTATAGTAGGCCTCGCGGAAGCCGTAGGTCCGCACGTCCCGGAACAGGACGTAGACGTTCGTCCGCGGGCTCAGCGCCTTGATCTTGAGGGCGTTCTTGACCGCCTGGGCGCAGCAGACGCGGCTGCAGTAGGGGCGAGACTCGTCGCGCGACCCCACGCACTGGATCATGACCACGGTGTCCGGCGCAGACCTCGCCCAATCGTCCGCCAGGCGTCCCTCGAGCTCCAACTGCGTCAGCACCCGGTCGCTGGACCCGTAGAGGTATTCGACCGGTTTGTATTCCTGCGCACCGGTCGCCACGATCGCGGCCCCATGGCGCAGTTCCACATCCTCCCGGCCCTCGGCCGACAGGCGGGTGGCGAAGTTTCCGACCGAACCCTTCACTTCGGCGATCCGGGAGCCCGCATGGAGGGTGATCCCGGGGTGCCGCTTCACCTTATCGATCAAGGCATCCAGGTGGCGCTGGGGATCGGCATCCACGTTCAGGAGGTGCCGCAGACGCCGGAGGTTCCCCCCCGGCTCCGCCTCCTTCTCGACGAGATGGACCGCGTAGCCCTGGTCGGCCAGGCTCAAGGCCGCGGTCATCCCGGCCAGGCCCCCGCCGGCCACCAGGACATCCTTGTTGATGGCGATGCGCTTCTTCTGCAGGGGACGGATGAGCCGCGCCTTGGCCAGCCCCATGCGCACCAGGTCCTTGGTCTTGCGGGTCGCCTTGACCGGCTCGTGCATGTGGACCCAGGAGCACTGGTCCCGCACGTTGGCCATCTCGAAGAGGTACGGATTGAGCCCGGCCTCGCGGATGGTGTTCCGGAACAGGGGCTCGTGCGTGCGCGGAGTGCAGGCCGCGACCAGGACGCGGTTGAGCTTATGCTCCGCGACCGCCTTCTTGATCTTGTCCTGGTTGTCGTTGGAGCAGGCGTACAGCACGTTCTCGGCGTGGACCACCCCCGGCTGCCGCTTCGCGTATTCCACGACCTCGGCGACGTCCACCACGGAGGCGATGTTGGTCCCGCAATGGCAGACGAAGACCCCGATGCGGGGGTCCTGGCCTTCCACATCCAGTTCGGGCGGGTAGGCCTTCGTCGTGATGAGCTGCCCCTTCGCCGCCGACAAGGACTCCAGCGCCCGGGAGACCGCTCCCGACGCCTGGATCACCGTCTCCGGGACGTCCTTGGGCTCCGTGAACACGCCGGCGACGAACACGCCCTCGCGCCCGGAATCCGTGGGAGCGAAGGGGGCCGTGGCGCAGAAGCCCTGCGGGTCCAGCGTGAGACCCAGCGCCTCCTGGAGCCTGGGCCCCGAGGGCGTCGGCCGCAGGCCCGCGGACAGGACCACCAGGTCGTACTCTCCGTCGAGCTTCTTCTCGTCTTCCGTGAGATAGGTGATGGTCAGATTGTCCGAGCCGGGGACCTGCGCCACGGCCGCAGGCCGGCAGCGGATGTAACGGACTCCCAGCTTCTGGGCCCGGAGATAGTACTCCTCGAATCCCTTGCTGAAGGCCCGCAGGTCCATGAAGAAGACGTCGCAGGATAGCTCGCCCCCCAGATGCTCCTTGGCCAGGATCGCTTCCTTCGTCGCGTACATGCAGCAGACCGCCGAGCAGTAGTCCCGATCGTGGTCGCGGGACCCCACGCACTGGATGAAGGCGATGCGCTTGGGCTCGGCCTGGTCCGACGGCCTCAGGACTTTCCCCTTATAGGGGCCGGAGGCGGAAAGGAGCCGCTCGAACTCGAGCGAGGTGATCACGTTTTTGAGCGTCCCGTAGCCGTACTCCGGTTTCAGCTTGGAGTCGAAGAGCTTGTAGCCCGGGGCGGCCACGATGGCCCCGACGTTGAGCGTCACGGTCCGCGCCTCCTGCTCGAATACGATGGCGTCGGCCTTGCAGGCCTTCTGACACAACTTGCACTTGCCGGTCTTCATGTGCAGGCACTGCGCCGCGTCGATCACCGGGATGTTGGGGACGGCCTGAGGGTAGGGGATGTAGATCGCCGAACGGCAGCTGAGGCCTTCGTTGTACTCGTCCGGGATCGGCTTGGGCCTCTTGTCATTGGGACCCGACGGGGGCTTGAGCTTGCCCAGGGGGCAGGCGATGACGCACGCGCCGCAGCCCGTGCACTTTTCCGCGGAGACGTAGCGCGGCCGCTGGCGGAGCGTGACCGTGAAGTTCCCGGCCCGACCCTCGACCTTTTCCAGGTCCGCCAGGGTCAGGATCTCGATGTCCTTGTGGCGGCTGATCTCCACCAGCCGCGGAGCCATCGTGCACATGGCGCAGTCGTTGGTGGGGAAGGTCTTGTCCAGCTGGGCCATGCCCCCGCCGATGCAGGGGGCGGAATCGATCAGATAGGCCTTGATCCCGGCGGCGGCGAAATCCAGGGCGGCCTGCATCCCCCCGATGCCTCCGCCGATGACCAGGGCGGCGCCGACTTTCTTGTCTCCATTGTCGTTCATGTCTCTATCCCACCTGGACCGGCTGCCGCGATCCGCTTTCAGCTCCGGCGCCGGCGGCGTCCTCGCGCAGCTGCCGCCGCAGGACGTTATCCTTGACGGCCTGGAAGTAGATCGCCAGCGGGCGGTAGGTCAGATGCGCCCATTTGCCGAAAGGCACCTCGACGGCGAGCATCGGGACGGCGACCACGAGATGGATCGCGTACATGGCGTAGGTCCCCTGGGGCCAGCCCGCATAGCGGAAGATGTGCAGGGAGATCCCCGTGACCGTCGTCAGCAGCAGCAGGATCGGGAAGAGCCAATCGCTCAGATCGGAGAACTTGTGGAGCTGCTCCCCTTTCCGCAGGCGGCCCACCAAGATCTCAACCGTTCCATAAAGCAGCGCGGCCGTGGCCAGGTACCCGAGCCACCGCTGGGGATGGTGCAGGGGATAGATGTTGTCCGTCTGGAACCACCACAAGAACCCCACGATCAGGGTGAACATCGTCACGTACCCCGTGGCCAGGACCCAGTGCTTGATCCAGCGCCCGTAGTCCTTGCCGCACTCCCCGAACCGCAGCTGGGTGGCGGAATGCAGGATGAGGGTCTTGAGCTCCGCCGCGTAGGCGCCGAGGGGACGCCAGCCGGGCCCGCCCTGGACCATGGTGAACCACCACATCCGCGCCACATTGGACAACAGGAAGAAAGAAAGGACCACGACGAGGATCATGTCGAAGGTGTGCACCGTCCAAACGGGAGCGAAGGTGTTCATCTCGACGTGATCGAGGACCATGGGCCCATGGAAGCTGGAGATGAGCCAGGCGACCAGGCCGCCCACCGCCGCGAGCGCCCCGAGCTCCCAGCCCGGGGAAAGGTACATCCGCCGGGACAGCCCGGTCCAGTCGTACTGCGCGGTGAGCCAACGCCGCAGGGTCATCATGGACTCGCCGGGCTCGGTCTGCCGAGGGCAAGTGGTGGAGCAGTCGCCGCAATAGTAGCAGAGCCAGGAATCCAGATTCCTTTTTAGCGGCTCCCGGAGCCCCAATTGGGCGAAGCGCATGCTCCGGCGCGGGAACAGCGCCGAATCCTTGGACAAGGCGCAGACCGCCGCGCAGCTGCCGCAATTGAAGCAGGCGTCCACGTCGAAATGGCCATACCGCCGGATCTCCGCCAACAATGTGGGGTCGACTATGGATTCCATCATTAACCACCGTTCTCCGGATGCCTTCAGGCTGGGGCGGTCGGATGACCACGGCCCCCGGATATGACCCGATGGTAACATGCGGTAAAAACCCGCACAAATTAATTGTGAATATAGTACTATTAGTTAAGCTAATAAGCATTTCCATGCTCATCGAAACCCTCCGCGTATTCCGGGACGTGGTTGCCAGCGGCAGCTTCTCCAAAGCCGCGGAACTGAACTTCATCACACAATCCGCCGTAAGCCAGCAGGTGAAGAACCTCGAACGGACCCTGGGGACCACGCTGATCGGCCGCTCTCCGCACCAACTGCGGCTGACCCCCGCGGGCCTCATATTCCACACCGCGGCCAAGCGGATACTCGACGCCCATGACGAGATGATCCAACAGCTCAAATCCGTGTCGCGCGAGGGAGCCGGCACCCTGCGCATCACCGCCATCTACAGCGTGGGGACCTACACGCTCAACACCTACCTCTCCGAGTTCCTGAGAGAGCACCCGGAAGTCAAGGTCGCCATCGAATACCAGAAGTCCAACCGCATCCAGGACGACATCCTCCGCCGGCGGACCGACCTGGCCATCATGGCCTACCCCTGCCGGCGCCCGGGCCTCGAGGTCCACCCCCTGCAGACGGAGGAGATGGTCCTGGTCTGCCCTCCCGGGCATCCGTTCGCGGGGAAGGACTGCCTGACCCTCCGGGACCTGGCGGGAGAGGATTTCATCGCCTTCGAGCGCACCACCCCCACCCGCGTGGCCCTCGACAAGCTCCTGCGCGGAGCCCGGATCGCCGTGCGGGCGAAGATGGAGCTCGACAACATCGAGGCCATCAAGGGAGCGGTCCATGCCGGCGCCGGCGTCTCCATCGTCCCCGAACCCACCGTCCGCGCCGAGGTGAGCAGCGGGGCTTTGCGCGCCCTGCGCTTCTCCGATGTCGAGATCACCCGCCCCCTGGGCGTGCTCGTGAAAAAAGGCCGGAAGGTCGGGCCGCTGATCGGGCTCTTCCTGAAGCACCTCGAACGCGTCCGCGGTCTTCCTTAAGAAGCCCTTAGGGCCCACGCCCCACCCCCGTCCATTTCCTTCCTCCAGAGGACCAAAAGACCCTTCGCCGCCGGCGACGCCTTTGCTTCAATGTCCGGGAAGGCTATTCCTTCGAGGAGTATTCCTATGCGCCGCATCTCCCTGCTCATCTTGCTGGCCGTGATCTCTCTCGCCCCCGACGCGACAGCCCAGGACCGCCCGGGAGCCTTCCCCGCCCTGCCGGGGATCCGCCTCGCGCTCGAGGAAGCCGGCCGCATCGAAGTCGCCGGCTTCCAGGCCGGCCCGCTGGCTGAGGCCTCCCCCGCCGCGGACCAGGCCGCGCCGCCCCGCGCCGACGCGCCGGTCTTCACGCTCCCGGCCTCGTTCACCATGGTCGAGAAGTTCTTCGCCCTCACCGACACCCTCACCCTCAAGGCGGGCGGCCGGACCCTCGGCAAGGTCTCCGCCAAGTTCATCGCCCTGACCAAGTCCTTCCGTCTCACCGACGCCTCGGACAACCTGGTCGCCGAGGCCCGCGCCCGCTTCTTCGCCCTGGGCTCCACCGTGGACGTCACCGACGCCCAGGGGAACCGGATCGGCACGATCAAGGAGCGGATACTCAAGTCCCTGTTCAAGGTGTACACGAACTACAGCGTCCTCGACGCCTCGGGCCGCGAGGTCGCCAAGTCGGAGAAACTCGATTGGCTCTCGACCGAGTTCACCCTGCGCACCCCCTCCGGAGCGGTCGTGGCGCAGATCCGCCGCGACTTCAT
>MGTY01000001.1:20369-30664 GCA_001799695.1 Elusimicrobia bacterium GWA2_69_24 | reverse complement strand
CCTCCCTGTCCAGACACGCTTTCAGGCGCACGACCCCGGCTTTCGCCGGGGTGACGGATGTGATCGGACTTATGACTCACGACATTAGTTCCGGTAGACCGGCAGCTTCCCTTCGATATCCCTCAAGGTCGGATACGCGGCGTCCTTCTTGGACAATCCCGGCTTGTCGCTGGGCCACCGGATCGCGAGGACCGGATCGTTCCAGATGACGCCGATCTCGTCGGCCGCATCGTAGAGATCGGTGCACTTGTAGGCCACCGACGCGGTCTCGCTCACGACGCAGAACCCGTGCAGGAAGCCCGGGGGGATGTAGAGCTGGCGGAAGTTGTCGGCGGAGAGCCGCACCCCGACCCAGCGCGCGAAGCGGGGCGACCCCCGGCGGACGTCCACGGCCACGTCGAAGACCTCCCCCTCCAGGACCCGCACCAGCTTCCCCTGCGCCTTGGCGACCTGGGAATGCAGTCCGCGCAGGGTGTCCCGGCCGGAGCGCGACTGATTGTCCTGGACGAAGTCCGGCAGGATGCCGCCCGCACGGTACTTCCGGGCATGATACGTCTCCAAGAAGAAGCCCCGGGAGTCCGGGAACACGTCCGGCTCGACCAGGATGACCTCGGGGAGCTCCGTCGGAGTGAACTTCACGCCGACTCCTCCAGGACGTCGAGCAGATAGCGCCCGTAACCGGTCTTCTCCATCTCCAGGGCCAGCCGGCGCAGCTGGGGCGCGTCGATGTAGCCCAGCCGGAAGGCGATCTCCTCGACGCAGGAGACCCGCAGGCCCTGGCGGTCCTCGATGGTCTGGATGAAGTTGGCGGCCTGGAGCAGGGACTCGTGCGTCCCCGTGTCGAGCCACGCGAAGCCCCGGCCGAGCCGCTCCACCTGCAGGGAGCCGGCTTCGAGGTAGACGCGGTTGAGGTCGGTGATCTCCAGCTCCCCCCGCGCCGACGGCTTGAGACCCGCGGCGATCTCAATGACCCGGTGGTCGTAGAAATACAGCCCGGTGACGGCCCAGTTGGAGCGCGCCTTCTTCGGCTTCTCCTCGATGCTGACGGCGCGGCCCGACTCATCGAACTCGACCACCCCGTAGCGTTCGGGGTCGCGGACCTGATACCCGAACACCGTGGCGCCCGCGGCGCGCGACGCCGCCCGGCGCAGCTGCTCCGGAAGGCCGTGGCCGTAGAAGATGTTGTCGCCCAGGACCAGGGCGACGCCGTCGCCGCCGATGAAGTCCCGGCCGATCAGGAACGCCTGCGCCAGGCCTTCCGGCTTCGGCTGGACGGCGTAGCGGAGGTCCAGCCCCAGCCAGCGGCCGTCCCCTAGAAGGCGCCTGAACCCCTCCTGCTCGTGCGGCGTAGTGATGACGAGGATCTCCCGGAGCCCCGCCAGCATCAGCGTGGACAGGGGATAGTAGATCATCGGCTTGTCGTAGATGGGGACGAGCTGCTTCGAGATCGCCCGGGTCAAGGGATAGAGCCGGGAGCCCGAGCCTCCGGCCAGGATGATGCCTTTCATGCTCGGGATTATATTATTAAGCGCCCGTCAGCGCCACCACGGAACGGATGCCATGCTCACAACAAGGTTGAGAGGTCTTTTGCCATTGCCATACATAGTGCAATGTGGTATATCTCTAGCAGATTCAAGCAGGACGGCCGGCGGCCGCAGTCGATCCTCCGGGTAACTGGATAGGGACTGGGCCTCCTGAAGCTGCACCGTCGGCCGTTCTGCGTCGCACCTTCAGAGCGCTCCCGGCAGTTCCACCACGAAGCGGTTGCCGCCTCCTTCCCGGTCCTCCGCCCGGATCTTCCCCCCCAGGACCCCCACGGCCATCCGGCAGAAAGCGAGTCCGATCCCGCCGACCCGGCCCGACTGCTGATCCTTATCGGTCAGGCGCGTGTATTTGTCGAAGATGCGCTCCTTCTCAGAGTCCGGGATGCCCGGCCCGCGGTCCGAGACGGCCAGCCGCAACGACCCCGGGCCGCGCGACGCCTCCAGAAGGACTTCCGCGCCGTGCCCGCTGTGCTTGAGGGCGTTGTCGACCAGATTGGCCGTGATCCGGAAGAGCAGCATGCGGTCGGTCCGGAACTTCAGGTCCTCCGGGGAGATGTCGGTGCGGAACGCGACCCCGCGCCGCGAGATGTGCGCCTCGAACAGCCGCTCAACCCTGGAGAACGTCTCGGCCACGCTCACGGACTCGAACGCGGTCTTCAGCGACCCATGCTCGGCGCAGCCCATGTCCAGGATGTCGTTGATCATGAGGAGCATGTGCTCGGCGGCCCGGTCCGAATTGTCGATCAGGTGGCGCAGGTCCCCCGACGGAATCGTCCCCATCCCCCCCAGGATCGAGATGGTGCCCCGGATGGCCGTCAGCGGGACCTTCAGATCGTGGACGATCATGTCGCGCAGGTCGTCGGCGGCGCGCTGGCGCAGGCGCAGCTCCTCGCTCCGGCGCAGCAGGACCTCCGCCTCATGCCGCAGCCGCAGGTGCGTGCGCACCCGCGCCACGAGCTCCTCGGTCCAGAACGGCTTCTGGATGTAATCCTGGCCGCCGGAACGGAAGCCCTGGATCCGGTCCTCCAAGCCGCCGTGGGAGGTCAAGAACAGGATGGGTACCGTCTCCCCCCCCTTCTTCCTCAGGTCGCGGCAGACCTGGAAGCCGGTCTGGTCCGGGAGGCCGACGTCCAGCAGGACCAGGTCGGGCCGGTCGCTCACGAAGCGCTCGATCCCCTTCTTGCCGGTCCCCTCGGAAACCGTCGCGATGCCGGCCTTCTTCAGGGCCAGGGTCGCGATCCGGACGATGCTCGCATCGTCCTCCACCATCAGCACCGTCGGAAGTCTCTCATCGTCGCTCTGCATGGTACCCATAGGATGAGCCGGCTGCGTAGCATCGCTTTCAAGCCCGCCTCAACTCCTTCTCAATTCTACCCGCGATTTTGTTATAGAATCTATCCGCCATGGCTACCAAGGTATTGATCGCGGACGACGACCCGGCCATACTGCGGGCCGTGGAATCCTGGCTCAAGGCGGACGGATTCTCGGTCTGCCGCTGCGGCTCCGGCAGCGAGCTCATCGAAGCGGTCCGGCGCGCCAAGCCGGAGATCGTGCTCATGGACGTCCTCCTCGGCGACGCCAACGGGATGCAGCTCTGCGCGCGCCTCCGGCAGGACCGCGCGACCCAGCGGGTCCCGGTCATCCTCATGTCGGGGAGCAAGACCGAGGATGAGGACATGGTGTCCGGATTGCGCGGGGGCGCGGACGATTACCTTTTCAAGCCCCTGAAGGCGAAGGTCCTCATCGCCAAGATCAATACCATCCTGCGCCGTTTCGCCGCCCCGGCGGAACTGGAGGAGGAACTCTCGCGCTACGGCTTGGTCTTGAACGTCAGCGAGCGCACGGTGAAGGTGAAGGGCAAGGAGATCCCCCTCACCCGCAAGGAATTCGACCTCCTGACCGTCTTCCTGCGCAAGGCCGGACGCCTGCTCAAGCCGCAGTACCTGCTGGAAGCCGTGTGGGGCTACGAGACCGACGCCTACAACGACCCGCACACGGTCCACGTGCACATCTCCCGGCTCAAGAAGAAGCTGGGGGCATCCTTCTCGCGCCACATCACCAACGTCATCGGGTCCGGCTACCGGCTCACCTGATGCGCATCCTGCTCGTGGATGACGACGCGGCGATGCTGCGGATCATCTCCCTGGCCCTGTCCCGGAAGGGGCACGCGGTGTCCAGCGCGGACAACGGAGAGGGCGCCCTCGCGGCGGTCGACCAGGCTCGCCCCGACGTCGTGCTCCTGGACCTCGGCCTGCCCGACATGGACGGAGCGGAGGTCTGCCGGCGGTTCCGGGGCCGGGACATCCCCGTGATCCTGGTGACGGCCGGCGCCGACGCCGCGGTCGACAAAGCCCGCTCCTACGGGGCCCTGGGCTGCATCGCCAAGCCGTTCGATTGCGGGACGCTCGCTTCCACCGTCGAGGCGCTCCTTGCGAAGCCGCGCTGAAATTGATTAAATCCCTCGTCCTGAAGCCGGGGACGCCGCGGTAGCTCAGTGGTAGAGCACCGGTCTGAAAAACCGGGTGTCGCTAGTTCGATCCTAGCCCGCGGCACTTTTTTCTCACGGAGGCCCCATGATCGCGAATTTCATCCATCTGCTCCCCGCGAGCCTATCGTCGGCCTGCGAATTCGGAGAAGGGCTGTCCCAACAGTCCTGCGCGCACTCTCCGATGGCAGGCACGGCGCTTCTGGCCGCCGTCGCCGCCCTGGGCTACGGAGTCCTGCACCACGCGGAGAAGGACCACGGCAACGTGAAGACCGCCGGGCAGATCACGGGCTGGGTGCTGCTCTCCCTGGGGCTGCTCGGATTCCTCTGCGGGGTGTTCGGCCACATCGTCGGCAGCGCCCGCTGCAAGCGCTCCGCCGCGGAGGCGCCGATCTCCATGAGCATGGACCTCGGCGAAGTGGAAGAGCCGCCCCAAACCCCGGAGCCCAAGAAGAAGTAGCCGCCGCCCGGGCTTTGGTGGACTGTGCCCGGGCACAGTCCGGTCCGGGGGCTCCGTCTGCGTTATGGACCCGTGGGTCGCCGTCGTCAAGATTCCACGGGCCTTGCGGCCGCGGAGCATCACTTCAGACGACAACTCTGTCTGGACTCAGTCCCCGCCCATGGCCCCGCATTCGCATGGACATGATATTATAGCCACATGATGATTCCACCAAGGATGATGGAATCACAATGCCGTCGAATCCTCTACCCTTGCCGTCCTCGATCCCTAATGGGGAATACGAATCCCTGGCTGTCGCCAATGGAGCATAGAAACTGCCATGGCCACTAATCCCGCTGCCGTCTCAGATGATTCCTTCCCGCAGATTCCATATCGCGTTCTAGAAACAGAAGCAGCGAAGCAATTGCCGCTTGATGAGCTGGGGCGGTCCACTTTCGCGGAGAATCTCGTCAAACTCCTGGTTAGCGGAAACATGAAACCGCCCTATGTTTTCGGGCTGTTCGGACGCTGGGGCACTGGCAAGACCTGGGTCGCCAAACAGATGGAAATGCAGCTTGGCTCGAAGCGATACGACTACCCGACCTGTTGGTTTGAGGCCTGGAAGTACGAGTCAGAGGACAATCTTCTCTTGCCACTCTGTAGCGCGATTCAGCGCAAATTCAACATAAAGGTTCACGGAATTGACCCGACCTCTCAATCTCAGTTCGAATGGCTCCTGCGTCAAGGGCAACACAAGCTTCTTGAGGCCTTCCCGACGATATTCCGATGGTTGCTGAACTCGATTTCGCTGTCCTGGTCGCCGTATTTGCTCTTTGCTTCCGGGACGGCGTTAGCTGTTTCTTGGTTCATTCCACATGCACCCCAGATTGGCAGCGGACTCGTCAACGCCTATGCACTCTTATCAATATTCGGACTCTTCTGCCTTTCCATCCGGTTGCGGAAGAAACTACTTCACGGATGGTCTGACTCTCTAGATTCTGCCCGCGATTTCTTCCGGAAATTCATTACGGCAGCGCTCCAGGGCTATCCTGGAAAGGCCCCACTATTCGTATTTATCGAGGATCTCGACAGGTGCGCTCCCGATGCCGCGCTCAAACTACTTGAGGCAATCAAGAGAATAGCGCTAAACAGCGCAGACCAATCTCCCGTTGTCTTCGTCTTGGTATTGGATAGAGACGCGTTGGTGGCTGCAATACGACACCGATATGGGCATGGCTATGGCCAGAGTTGGGCAGAAGACTATCTCCACAAGATCATTCGAAACTCGATGGAACTTCCAGAGCTTTCATTCCAGGGAATGACGCAATTCTTCATGAACCGGAACACGGAATTCCATTTTGGTTTCGTGCAACCACAGCTAGATCAACTCGCAAGGATGTGTGTGTCTGGCCGTCTTCATAACGTGAGAAAGATTGAAACTGTTCTCCAAAGGTTCCATCTGATCGACTCTGTATATACGACAAGAAATCCGAGGTATTCGGATTTTCGGTACAAGGTCCTATTCTATTTGCTCCTCAAGGAGTTCCGACCTGATATCCACAGTCGAATCATGATCAACAATGCCTTGCTCCCGCAATTCGTCTCCGCAGCAAGCAAGAGTGTAAACAACTGGTACAACCAATTCTCCAGTCAGGAACACACTCTGGCAGACGCTAGGGACCGTGACCTCGCATGGTTGTTTCGCGGTTTCGCGGTGATAGACACTGTGGCGGATGAGCCAGACGCGAATCGAATCCTACGGTACGCCCTGATGATTGAAGGCGTGGGGATACAGCAGTGATTTCTCTGATGGACGACTTCGTCCAGGTCCCGTGAACGGTCCTTGCGCATCAAGACTGTTAGATGCGCTTGCTTGCAACTATTTGCGCGTATCGACGAAATCAAAGGCGGGCAGTTCCTTCAGTCGATAGGCTTCAAGGGCAAGTTCGTCGAGCTTCTTGAAGTCGCGGGCAATGAAGGCGGCTCGAATCGCCTTCGTCAACTTAGCGGGCAAATCGGCGGGATCGGGCACGCGGATGCGGCGCAAGTACTGTGCCTGAAAGCGCAGGTAGCTTCCCCGCATCTTGGTCGCGTAAGACCAGATGAAGAACAGCACCGCCTTCGAACTGAGCAGGCCCCCCAGCACCTCCAGATCCCAGGCGTCCGAGATGACATAGTAGAGATTGTGATGGGGGTGATAGCTGCCCTTGTCGAGCGCGACCTCGTTAGAGCCCGCGATGTCGGGAATGAGGAGCTTGGGCACAGATACGAGTTCGGGATAGACGCGATCGATCGTGCGGAACCAGGAATCGGGATTCTTCTGCGCCACATGACGACGTCTGATGTCGAGGCCGTTGGCTTCCAAGTGTTTTCGCAGATGGGGGTAGTCCGAGAGCTTGATGACGCGTCCATCCCTTTCGAAGGTGTTGATGACGAACCGCCGTCCATCCTTGAGTTTCCCGTTCTCGATATCCGCTCGCATGACGAGCGGCACGAGACGATCCTTTTCGATGGCGGTATCCTCGCCGACGATATAGGCGGCGTCATACCCCGTCGCCACACCGATGCGGACTTTGGTCTTGCCGTCGGCCTCAAGCGATTTGAAGCGGGATTCCAGTTGGCGCAACGCCTTCAGGTGCTCGGGCGGGCTCAACACCCACGGCTCGTCCCCCTCAAACCACGCCGAATAGAGATCAATGGCGTGGGACGCTTCTTTCGGGTTCTTGAGACTCTTGGCGAGAGCCTCACACTCATCTGGAGTCGCGGTCGACAGGTGCGCAACGGGGACAGCCCCGGCGGTCCCTGGCGATAGTGAGAAGATCGATGGGTAGGCGATCACTTCGGACTCGAAAGGCGATGCCTGGTGAAGGTCGATATAGGCGTTGACCTTGAAGCGCTCGGTGATGATACGGCGCAGAGGGGCGCCGTAATGGTTAAGAGTCCATCGATCCGCGCAGATGAAGGTCAGGTTGCCTTTCGCATTCAGCAGATCCAGGCTGCGCTCGATGAAAGCCACATAGATATCTGCGCGATCAAAAAGGGAGGCGTAGAGCTGCCGATAGGCGGCCTGGATCTCCGGAGCCAAATGCTCGATGCGGATATAGGGCGGATTGCCGACGACGGCGTCGAAATCCCCGGGGTGAGCGGCAAGCAGGAAGTCGTCCTGGCGAACCCACCTTTCGACCAGGCTCTTCGCGGCGCCGTTGCCGATGCCTTCTTCATTGAGCGCCTTTTCAACGGCCCGCTTTGTCGCCGCGACATGCGCGGCGTCGATATCGAAGGCAACGATGCTGTCGCAGAGCTGAGCCGACTTGCGACGGTGGGCGCGCGCGGAGCGGACGAGGCGATGGACGGCAGGGACAAGGAACGCCCCTTCGCCGCAGGAGGGTTCAAGCAAGCGCATGGATGCCAGATCGCGATTCTCGGTGTAGCCGGCAAGGTCGAGGATCATCTGGACGATGTGGGGCTTGGTAAGAACGACCCCGTGCGTTTCCCCGGACGAGCGTTTGCCGTAGCTGTACGCTTCCGGTTTGAATTTGATGGGAAGGCCGAGGATTGTAGACATCAGTATATTACGATTGAGCAGCGAAAAAAGTTCCCACGCGACCGGCCAGAGCGGCGAGACAGTGCTTCATGCCGAGGTCCGCGGCAGGCTCGGCATAAAGCCCCCGTTTGCCAGCATCGGCCCTGGAAAGGAGCAAGACCGCGTTGTCGTATAGCCGCTCCAGGACCAGCTTTCGAAGCATGAGTTCGTACCGCTTGGCGTAGGAAGTCCCAAGGAACTCTTTAAATGCCGGAAAATGCGGTTCACGCACGCCCACGGGACGGGTGGCGTCTTCGCTGTCCTCAAGCAGGATCAGGGTGCCCATCCACGGCTTCTGACTGGTCTTGAACGCTTTCTCGCGGAAGGCCGTCAGGAGATCCTGCGCATTGCCGATAGCTTCCTCGGTCCGGTTGTTGAAATTGTTTCCGACGGAACCCGACTGTGATTTCAATTCGAGCGCAGCGATGAGCTGGCATTTGTGGACGACAACGATGTCCCACTTCTTCGTGGGGCGGAAGAATCCCGGGATTTCGAGTTTGTTATCGGAGTAGATGTCGGCCCCAGGCATGCCATTCTCGACCAAGACTGACTTAAAGAGATGGATGAAGCCATCCATGTGCTTTCCGCCCGTCTTGTTGCCCCGGTCGCCCTGGTCTTTCTTCCCGGTGGTCTTGTTCTTCTTCGATTGATGGGCTTGTGTCCGCCAATAGTGAGCGATGGCTTTCTTGACGCGTAGATCGACGTCTTTAAGAACTAGTGCCATGAGGTCCTTTCAGTCATGATTGTATCACACCCCCTGAATTTCGGCCATGGGTCCAATGACCCGAAATCCGACGCCCGCGCAAAGGGAATTTTGAGCAGGGACTTAACCCGTATTGAGTCTGTAACGTTTTCCCTATACACTTCAGCATAGAGGACCCCCGCGCGGCGGGGGTCAGGGTGTTTTTTGCCCGGATACCATGGGGACGACGTCTCTTTGCCTGACCCTGCTCCTGACCGCGACGCTCTCCGCGAGCGCCGCGGACATCCCCTATGTGCAGGATCTCTGGAACGGAGGAGCGGTCTCCGGGTCCACGACCGGCGCGCAGGGGGGCTGGGCCGCCGTCGATTGGGAGGATGGGAACTCCCTCTTCCTCAGCACGGGGGTCCGGAACAAGCAGGACGTGCCGCGGCTCTGGCTCCAGACCGACGACGGGACCGGGGAGACCGGCTTCGCGCGGTCCGGCTCCCTGCTCAGCACCGCGACGGTCGTCGGGAACGGGACGGGCGCCCAGCTCCAACTGGCCCTCCAGGAGCGGGTCGCCCTGCGCGCGACGGCGCTCCTGGGACGCCGCGAGGGGACCTCAGCGGCCTATCACCCGGCCACCCGCAAGGTCTACATCTTCGGCGGCCGGGACGCCGACGGCAGCTACTCCGACCAGATCCTGGAATACGACCCCGTGGCCGACACCATGTTCCTTAAATCCAGCGCCTTCCCCACCGGACGGGCCTGGACGGCCGCCGCCTACAACGCGAGCGCCAACCGCATCTACATCTTCGGCGGGGTCACGGCCCTGGGCGCGACCAACGAGATCTACGAGTACAACCCGACCTTCAATTCCCTGTCGGTGGAGCCGACCGACCTGCCCACCCCCCGTTCGCGGATGGCGGCGGCCTTCCATCCGGTGCAGGGGAAGGTCTACCTATTCGGCGGGCTCGACACGGGAGGCTTCGACCTGGCCGAGATCGTGGAGTACGAAGGCCTGGGGAACTCGCGCGTGACCATGGCCACCGCCCTGTCCCCGGCGCGCCAGGATCCCGCCGCCGCCTACGACCCCAACACGTCGCGGATCCTGGTCTTCGGCGGCAACGCCGCGGGGGCGAATCTGGCCGAGATCACCGCCTACGACCCCGTATCGGATTCCTCCGCGGCCAAGGCGTCCGTCCTCCCCTCGAGCTGTTCGGGGCTGTCCGGAGCCTACAACCCCAACGACCGGAAGATCTACCTGTTCGGCGGGACGCTGGACTCGGGGCTCTCCTCCCAGGTCCTGGGGTTCGACGCCCCCGCCGACACGTTGACGGTGCGCCCCGTGGTCCTGCCCAGCTCGCGGACCGCCGCCTCGGCGGCCTTCGCGGACAGCGCGTCCCGGTTCTTCGTCTTCGGCGGCACGACGGCGGCCGCCGGCCTCGACGAGATCCTGGAGGATTTCTTCGCGACTTCCGGGACCTACACCTCCTCCATCCTCGACACGGGCAACCGCTCCTCCATGACCAGCCTGGCCTGGACCCCCCTCGCCCAGGTCC
>MGTY01000001.1:10929-20361 GCA_001799695.1 Elusimicrobia bacterium GWA2_69_24 | reverse complement strand
GGGAACCTGGCGGCCTTCGCCGCCAGCCGCTACGTCCAGTACCGCGCCACCTTCACGACCACCGACATCTCCACCAGCGCCGTCGTCGACGACGTCTCCCTCTCCTACACGCTGACGGCACCCAGCGCCGCGCTGGTGTCGAGCGCTTTCGACTCGGGGCGCGACCGCAACCTCCTGCGGCGCCTGAGCTGGCAGGGGACCTTCCCCGCGGGGACTACCGCCCAATTCCAGCTCCGCACGGCCCCGGACGACGGGGGCGGCTTCCCCGGAGCCTGGACCGCCTGGCTCGGCCCCACGGGCGCGGGGGACTTCTACACCGACGCGGGCGGCGGCGGGGCGATCCAACCCAGCCATCGGGACGGGACGGGCGACCGCTTCTTCCAGTTCCGCGCGGTGCTCTATTCGACCGACACCCTCTCCGCGCCCACGCTCTCCACCGTGACCCTGAGCTGCAACTTCCTTCCGGAGGCCCCCGCCGTCACCGACCTGCGGGCCCTCAGCACCACCTCGATCCGCCTGGAGTGGGTGGACAACTCCGTCAACGAGACCCAGTTCCGCATCTCCTCCGGCACCCTGCCCGACCCCGTGAACACCGGGGCCGCCGTGGCGACCGCGGACGGCCCGGGCACCGGCGGCGTCCAGGTGGCGACGATCACGGCCCTCTCCCCCAACGTGGCCTACTTCGTCCGGCTGCGGGCGCAGAACGCGCCCGACGGCCTCTATTCCGACTACTCGAACGAAGCCAACATCTTCGCCCTGGCCAACCCTCCGAGCGCGCTCAGCGTCAACGCCGTGCACTTATCGAGCATCGCGATCTCGTGGAACGCGAACGGCAACACCTCCGGGACCCCCTATGAGATATCGCTCTCCACCGACGGCTTCGTCACGAGCTTCTCGACCCCGGTGCCGTTCACGGAGAATCTCTTCGCCACCGCCACCACCCTCTTCGACCTCGCGGCGGGCACCACCTACTACATCCGCGCCCAGGCCCTCAACGGCAACGCCCTGCTCTCCGGGTTCAGCGCCACGGTCTCCACCCCGACCCGCCCGATCGCGGGGTCCGGAGTCGTCGGGACCGCGCTGGGGACCTCCTCCATCGCGTGGAGCTGGGACTCGGCCGGACCCTCGGCCTACTATCGGGTCTACTGGCTGCCCTCGGTCACTTTGCTGGCCATCACGACGAGTCCGGCCTGGGTCCAGACCGGCCTCCCGCCCAACAGCCGCCAAGGCATCGAGGTGGAGCCCTTCAACCTCACCGCTCCGGCGGAAAGGAGCCCCCCCGCCTACCGCTACAGCAAGGCCGCGACCCCTTCGGCCCTGGCCCTTTCCGCGGTCGGCGTGAGCTCCATCACGCTGACCTGGTCCAACAGCGGGAACCCCGCTCTGACCCGGTTCGAGGTCTCCTACACGACCGACGGGGCCACCCTGCAGACGCCGGTCCCGTTCGCGAGCGGGCTCATCGCGATCACCACGACCTTCTCCAGCCTCCAAGCCGGGACCAGCTACCAGTTCTCGGTGCTCGCGCAGAACGAGGACCTCGTGCCCTCCGACTCGGCCGCCCAGGCCTCCACCCAGACCCTTCCGGGCAGCGTGGGCCTGCCCGCCGGGACGGTGCTGGGGACTTCCTCCATCTCCTGGACCTGGGCGAACGCGGCGGGCCCGGCGACATCCTTCTTCCGCGTGTTCCGCGACACGGACGGCGCGGCGCTCGGCGACGTGGGACCCCCCGCCTTCACGCAGTCGGGCCTGGACCCCGACACGCGCTACGGGGTCCGGGTGCTCGCCCATGACGGCTCCGGCGCGGGCGCGCTGTCACCCGCGGCGACCGCGTACACCCTGGCGTTCGCCCCGACCGGGTCCGCTTTGGCCGCGATCTTCGTGGACAGCATCACCGTGGTCTGGAGCGTCGGGGCCAACCCGTCCTGGACCCTGTTCCACACCGAGACCTCGACCGATGGGACGAATTTCGCCCTCGCGGCGTCCACCACCGGGCCCTCCGTCACCCTCACCGCCCTGCGGGGTGATGCGACCCATTATCTCCGAGTGCAGGCGGTCAACGGAGCCGGCGTTTCCACCGGCTATGACGTCACTTTGAGCACTTACCTGCGCGGGGCCCTCCCGACCCCCCCGAACGGTCTGGCCGCGACGGCCCTCGAGGGGCGGCGGATCCACCTGGCCTGGACGATCTCGCCGAGCTCCGGCGTCGTGTTCCACAACCTGTACTACGACAACGGTACCGGCGTGATCGACTACGACACCCGGCTGGCGAGCCTCCCGGTCCCGGCCACCTTCTTCATCACGGCCCCGCTCACCGCCTGGACCACCTACCACTTCGGGCTCCGCGCCGAGAACGTCCGGCAGGAGGAGGAGAACAACGACCACGTGGCGGCGTCGGCCATGGCGGTCGACGCCCCCGCCGCCGTCAGCGCCGAGCTCCGCTCGCCTCCCGGGGGGACGATCCTCACGGGGGACCACGTCACCCTGATCGCCGGGCTCGCGCGCGGGTCGCACACGCAGGTCCGCGCCATCCGCTTCCAGTACCGCCGGAAAGGGTCTCTGCCCTGGCTGGACGTAAGCGCCGTCGAGTCCGGCCATCCCAACCCCGCGACCCGGGATCCCTTCGCGACCCATTGGGACGCGGCGGCCCTGCCCCCCGATTTTTACGAGCTCCGCGCCGTCGCCCGGGACCTCTCGGACCAGGACGACTCCTCCCCCGCCACGGTCTTCGTGGCGCTGAACGCCGACCCGGCGGTCCTCCAACTGGAGGAAAGCCGCGCCGCCGGAGGCGGCTCCCGGGTCGTCAAACGGGTCCGCGTCTACAACGGGGCCCCCGCCGCCGTCGAGATGGTGGACGCCGACGGAGACCTCCTGCTGCGGGTAGACCTCTCCTCCGGGGCCCTCGCGGAGGACTCCGCCTTCCTCCGCATAGACGACGACCCACCCGGGGTGCCCGTGTTCACCTCCTCCTTCGCTTCGCCGGGGATCATCCGCGACATCTCCCTCGAATCGGGGCAATCCGCCCTGCTCGGGGGCCGCCGGGCGGTGCTCTCCCTCTCCCGGCTGGACCGGGACGGGGACCGGCGCATAGACGGCACCGCCGTCCGCTCCGACAACCTCGTCCTCGTCTCGTACGACCCCGTCGCCGGGAATTGGCGGCGCGACCTCGACTGCGCCGTGGCCGCCGATGACGGGACCACCCTCCGCTGCGCGGCCGCGCACCTGACGCTGTTCGCGGCCGTCTCGCCCGCGGCGGCGGACCTGTCCTCCGTGCGGGCCTACCCGGTGCCCTTCAAGCCGAACAACGCCGCCGACGACGACGGCAAGCCTTACCGCTCCGGCGATCCGACCTCGGGCATCATCTTCGACGATCTCCCGCCCAACGCGCGCATACGCATCTTCACCGTCACCGGCTCGCTGGTATGGGAGAGCCCCCGCGACGTGGGGGGCGGGCTGTGCCGCTGGGACGCGCGCAACGGCGGCGGGCAGGACGCGGCCTCGGGGGTCTACTTCGCGGTGATCTCCCGGCAGAGCGGGCCGTCGGTAATCCGGAAGCTGGCGATCATCCGATGAATACTTGCGACGATCTTGGATCTTGCGAGAAATCCGACGGCCAATTTCTCGCAAAATCCGCTTCAGGAACGGAAAAACGATGAATACCAGGGAGCGAAGGTCGGCGCTGACGGCCTGGATCCTGGGCGCGGTACTGGGATCCTGGGCCGCCCCGGCCTGGGCGGGGCGCTGGGGCGGCGCCCAGCCGTTCGACTTCCTCTTCCTGGAGGCGGGTGCGGAGCAGGGCGCCCTGGGGGGCGCCTTCACGGCCGGCAGCGGCAGCGCCGACGTGATCGCCTACAACCCCGCCGGCCTGGCCTCCATGGGGAGCCGCCACGCGGTCTTCACCCACCAGCAGCATTTCCAGGACGTGACGCGCGAGCGCTTCGCGGCCGCCGGACGATCGGGGCTGGGCTTCGCGGTCGACTACCTGAGCTACGGGGAACTCCAGCGCACGACGCTCTCCGCCCCGGACGGCGGCGGCCTCGGGGGATTCACCCCCAAGGCCTGGACCGCGGCCGCGGGGCTCGGGATCGGGCTGAGCGAGTCCCTGAGCGCCGGAGCGGCGGGCAAGTTCATCCGGGAGGAGATCGACGACGCGCGCGCCTCGGCCTGGGCCGCGGATGCCGGGCTCCAACTCGAGGTGCTCGCCGACCCGCGCTGGCGCCTGGGCGTCGCCGTGCAGAACCTGGGACCCCGCGTGCGCTTCGAGTCCGCCCGGGAACCTTTGCCCCTGGTCGTGCGCTGGGGTTCGGCCGCCTACGCCGAGCTGCTCGGGCGCCGGGTCGGCTGGCTCTTCGACGTCGTGCAGGAGCCGGACGGCGGCGCGGTCATCAACACCGGCGTCACGGTCCTGGCGCTGGAGCACCTCGCCCTGCGGGTGGGCTACAACGGCCGCAACGACGCCGGGCTCGGCCTCACCGCGGGATTCGGGCTGGCCCTGGGCTCGCTCTCGGCGGACTACGCCATCGTGCCCTACGGCCCGCTCGGCTTCTCGCATCAGATGGGCCTGGGCTGGCGCTGGGGCGGGGACTGGACGCAATGATGTATCATTGGGGTCCTTGGCATGAAAACGCGGTCCGCCCCGCCCGCTGAGCTCCGCAACCGCGTCGCCGACCGCTTCGCCCCGGGCTACTATCTCACGGACCTCCTGGAACCGCGGCAGGTGGCGCTTGCGGTCGCCCAGGCGCTGGGCCGCCCCGAGGACGCGTCGCGCCTATGGGAGGAGTCCCGACGGGAGCGCCGGCTCGACTGCCGCGGGCTCCGGGCCCTGTGGAAGGAGCGGAATTCCGCGGAAAGGTCGTCGGCGCGGCCGCGCCCCGACCTCCACCTGTTCCTGCACATCCCGTTCTGCCGGCAGAAGTGCGCGTACTGCTGCTACCATTCCGAGCCGCTGCGGAACCCGCGCGCCCTGGCCGAGTACCTTTCCTGCGTGGAGGCGCGGCTGGGATTCTTCTCGGGCGCGTTCTCCGGGCGCCCGTTCCAGACGCTCTACATCGGCGGCGGGACGCCGTCCTTGCTGTCGCCCCGGCAGCTGCGCCGGCTCCTGCGGACGCTGCAGGACCGGTTCGCCTTCGACCCCGCCGGGGAGCGCACCTGCGAGATGCACCCGGTCAGCGTATCTGCCGCCAAACTGGCGGTGCTGGCGGAGCACGGCTTCAACCGGGTCAGCATGGGGGTGCAGTCCTGGCATACGGCGGTGCTGGAGCGCTCCCGCCGCGGCTATCAGAGCCGCGCCGCGGTCGCCGAGGCCGTGGCCGCGGTGCGGCGCTTCCCGGAACTGTCTTTGAACCTCGACCTGCTCCTGGGCCTGCCGGGAGACGATGCGGGCTCCTTCCTCCGGTCCTTCCGGGGAGTCCTGGACCTGCGGCCGCATCAGGTGATCGTGTATCCCGTGCGTCCGACCGGGAGCTTCCTGGCCGAGAATCACGCCGGGCGGGAGGAGCGTTTCACGGCGCACCTGCGGCGCGCCTATCCCGGAGTCCCCGAGGCCGCCCACGCCGCGGCGCGGGCGGCGGGATACCGCTGCGAATGGGTCCCCCGGCTGGGCGACCTGGCCTGGCGTTTCTACGCGGCCGGACCCGGGCTCTCCCAGCCGCGCTTCACGGCGGAGTACGACGATTTCGACGAGGAGCCGATTTCCATCTTCGCGGTGGGCCCCTCCGCCCGCGGGCGCATCGCGGGACGCTGGAGCTATCAGGAGACGATCCATCCCTGCCGCCGCTTCGACCCCGAAGAGGAGGTGTTCCGCGGAGCCGATCTCAGCGAGACCGATGAGATGCTCAAGTATCTCGTCATGCGGGGGGTGCGCGGACAGCCGCCTTCCGACTCCCGGTTCCGGGAGCTCTTCGGCTGCGGCGTGCGGAAAGCGTTCGCGAAGGCCGGTTCCGCCCGGGTCACCGGCGCCGGCCCCCGGGAGCGTCTGCTGAGCGCCCTGCGCTTCATCGACCTCGCCGGCATGGCCGAAATCCTCCAGGGGAGCGAACTGCGGCTCGGCGCGGGAAAGCGCACCCTCCGCCTCCGGGTCGAAATCCGGCGTACGGGGACGGATTACCTGGAGACCGCCGGCGGGATGGGGCTGCTCGTCCTCGGGGAGTTGAGCGCCGTGCTCCCCTCCGAGGGCTATTGGGATTGCGTCGGAAGCGTCAAGGCGGCTTTCCGCGGCGCGGTCCAAGACGACGCGGCGGGAAACCCGGCCCACGTCGCGGCCTCCTGCCGCGGCAGGCTGGCGGAAGCTCTGGGGCGGCGGCGGCTGGACGTGAAGGTCCTGCGCGCGCCATGAACGCCCTGCCCCACATCCTCGGATTCCTCGCGGCGGTGGTCTTGGTCTACCTGGGGCTGCAGTACTACCTGGCTTTCTGGGTGCTGCGCTTCTTCCCTCTCCTCCCGGTCTCCCCGAACTGGGTCCGCTGCGGGGTCCTGCTCCTGGCCCTGTCGTTCCCCCTGAGCCTGTGGCTGACCCGCGCGCACGACGGGCCCGCCGCCGAATGGCTGGCCTACGCCTCCCTCTTATACGCCGGCGTCTCGCTCATCGCGCTCTTCTGCTTCCTCATGGCCGACCTCGCCTGGGGCGCGGCGCGGCTCGCGGGCGCCCCGGGCGGCGTCCGGCCGGCCCTGGCCTGGGCCGCGGTCGCGGCCGCCCTCCTGCTGAGCGTCTACGGGCGCTGGTGCGCCGCCCAGCCCCCCGGTGTCCGCACGGTGGAAGTGCGCCTACGCGGCCTGCCCTCGGCCCTGGACGGCTTCTCCATCGCGCAGATCTCGGACGTCCACCTAGGCCTCACCACCCCCCTGCGGAAACTCGAACAGATCGCCGAACGCGTGCGCGAGATCCGCCCCGACCTCATCGTCTTCACGGGGGACATGCTGGATCACGGCTTCGGAGAAAGGTCCCGGTGCGCCGCCCTGGCGACGGGCCTGGAGGCCCCGCAAGGGAAACTCGCGGTGCTGGGCAACCACGAGTTCTACCTGGGCGTCGCCGAGGCGGAAGTCTTCTACCGCGGCTGCGGCGCCCGCCTCCTGCGCGGCGAGATCCTGGAACTGCCCAACGGGCTCCAGGTCGCGGGCGTCGATGACCTGCGCACCGCGGGGACCCGTCCGGCGGAGGTCGCGGAGCTCCTGGCGAAGCTCGACCCGAAGCGCCCCTCCATCTTCCTGTCCCATCAGCCGTGGATGGCGGAACTGGCCGCCGAGAAAGGCGTCGGTCTTATGCTGTCGGGGCATACGCACCGGGGGCAGATATTCCCCTTCCACCTCTTCGTCCGGCTGGCCTATAGGTATTTCTACGGAGTCTATCGGGTGGGCGGCATGACCCTGTACGTGACCTCCGGCTCCGGCTACTGGGGCCCCCCGCTGCGGCTCTTCTCTCCCGCCGAAGTGGTCGCCATCGTGCTGCGTCCGGCGTGACCGTCGGCCGGCTCAGAGGCGGGCGGGCCGCCCCTTGCGGAGCGCCGCGGAGAGGGCCTGCTCCGGATCGCGGGGTTCGCCGCGGCGATCGAACACCATGAAATGGAGATGCGGCCCGGCGGAGCTGCCGTTGTCCTCCCCTCCGCTCAGGCCGAGCACCGTCCCCCGGCCCACGACCTGCCCGGCGCGGACGTCGACGCGGTCCAGGTGCGCGTACCAGGTCCGGGTGCCGTCGATGTGCCGGACGATCACCAGGCCGCCGTACCCCTGACGCCAGTCGCGGAGGAGCTCGAACGGCCGGGCGAGTATGACCCGGCCGGGCCGGGTCGGATGGATCGGGGTCCCCATGGGAAGGGAAAAATCCAGGCCGCTGTGCGGACCGTAGGAGCGCTCCGCTCCGAAGTGCCCCGTGGCCGGGATGCGGACCCTTTTCCCCGCCGCGAAAGGAAGTCGGAAAGGGCTGACGGGCTCCCCGGCTTCGGCGACGGGCGCCGCCGGGGCGGCGATGACCGCGGGCCGCGGCACGGATCGCCCTCGGCTGTGGGCCTGGAGCGTCTGGACACGGGTGGGGAACACCGCCGCCAGGCACAAGGTCAACCCCGTGGAAAGCATCCCTCTGATCATAGGACTAGTTTGACCGGAAGGAGCGTCGGGGACCAGGAAAGATTCCTTGAATCCGCATTAGCCTTTTAAAATATATGCTTTCCATACCCCCTGGACCTCCCTGGAATTTATCTTGACCCTGCATCCTTGAACCGGGACGGCGATTAATATACTGTTCCTTACTGTAGATTCGGCTCCAACGGAGGTCTCCCATGCTTCATCTCGTGCTATCGGCTCTTCTCTGCGTCCCCCCCGCGACCGCGGCGGTGCGCGGGGACAAGAATCCCTTGGAGAACGCTTCCAGCCCCGTTTCCTCCGCTCCCGCGGACAAGAAGGCCCAGTTGAAGGAGCTGGTAAAACTCCTCTTGAACATCCCCGAAGACCGGTACAACGCGGAACTGGACGGGATGTACGGGAAGACTCCCCGCCCCCCCCATCTGAACACCCGTAGCGGAGCCCTGAAAACGGCCTACGTCAGCCTCGCCGCGCTCGAATACCGCGCAGCCGCCCAAGAGGCGCCGGCCGAGACCAGCGCCCGCTACTCCAAGGCCTACCAGCGCGTCCTGGGCGAGAACCCGAAGAAGGTCGCGGTCGACCCCGAGACCCTGCAGGAGACCGGCTGGGGCCTCGACCTCAGCAAGTGGCTGGGCAACGCCGCGCTGAACTATTGGATCTACGGAGGACAGACCTTGGTCGGACGGCAGACCGGCGGCGGTGATGCCGGCGGCGGCCCGGCCGTGGCGGGCGCCGAGGCGGAACTGGCCAAGCCCGAACTCTCCCCGGAAGAGCGCGCGAACATCCACTACCGGATCGGCTCCACCTATGAGAAGCTGGCCGAAGAGGTCCTCTCGTCCCCGGCCCCGGCCGGATTCTCGCCGCGGAACATCTACCAGAAAGCCGCTCCCGCGGTCGTCCTGCTGATTTGCGCCGACGAGACCGGCAACGGAGAGCTGGGCACCGGAAGCATCATCAACGAGGACGGCCAGATCCTGACCAACGCCCATGTCGTCATCCAGGCTTCCACGGGAAGACCGTACGAGACGATCCGCGTGTATCTGAAGCCCGCCCGCATCACCGGCGATCCCAAGCGGGACCTCGCCGACGCGCTCACGGGGCGCGTCCTGCGCTTCGACCGCGGCCTCGACCTGGCGCTGGTCGAACTCGAGTCGAAGCCAGAGGGGCTGAAGGTGCTTCCGGTGGGAGACTCGGAGCTCGTGCAGACCGGAGAGCCCGTGCTCGCTATCGGACATCCCGAGCAGGGCGGCCTCTGGACCCTCACCCAGGGCATCGTCAGCACGGTCGTCTCCAACCTGGGGGGCGTGGAAGGCAAGGATGCGTTCCAGACCGACGCCAGCATCAATCGGGGCAATTCGGGAG
>MGTY01000001.1:0-10916 GCA_001799695.1 Elusimicrobia bacterium GWA2_69_24 | reverse complement strand
TCACGGCCGGGGCTCCGGCCGAGCCCGCGCCCAGCCCGGCGGCCGCCGCGGCCGCTCCGGCGGCCGAGGAGCCGCCCGCCGCGGCGCCCACCGCCCCCCCCGAAGCCCCCGCGACCGCGGTCCCCTCCGCGCAAGGTGAACGGATCCGCCCCGGGGACGGCGGTCCCGCAACCGCCGTGATCCTCACCGAAAAGAAGCCCTTCAGGGCCAGCGAGCTCATCGAGCGGGAACTGAACGACCTGGAAAGCGAGATGCGGCGGGAACTGGACCGGCGCAGACCGCCGCCGCGGAAGAAATAGACGTCTGAGACGGAGGAACCGCATGCTCCACATCGCGCTGTGCGTCGTGCTCTGCCTCCTGCCGGCGTGCCGGGACGCCCGCGCCGAGCCGGAGGGGACCCCGGCCCCCCAGGACGCCGAAGTCCGCCTCAAGCAGCTGGCCCAGCTCCTGCAGTCCTTCTCGGACGAGGAATATCGCCAGGCCCTGGGGGAGATGCCCAAGGAGGCGGCGGAAAGCCCGGCTCTGGCCTCCCGCTCCGCGGCGCTGCGATCGGTGTACACGAACCTGGCCGCGTTCAAATACAACGAGGCTTCCCATGCGGCCCCGGCCGAGGCCGCCGGCTCGTACTCCGACGCCTACCGGCGCCTGGACGCCAAGGCCGTGGCCATCGATCCAGTGACCCTGCAGGAGACCGGCTGGGGCAAGGACGTCCTCAAATGGCTCGCCACCACCGGCATCAAGTACGCGGTCTATGGAGCCCTCATGGCGGTCAGCCGCCCGACGCAGCCGGATGCCGCGGGGCTGGACCAATCGCTGGATGGGCTGGAAACGGAACTGGCCGGAGCGGAGATCAGCCCGGAACGGAAAGCGGCCGTGCAATACAAGATGGGCTCCATCTATGAGGGCCTGGCCGCTGCCGCGGCCAAGACCGAGTCGGAAGCGGAGCGGACGGCCAAGAAGAAGGACCGCCTGCGCGAACTGGCGGGCATACTGGAAACCCTGTCGGATGAAGACTACCAGGAGGCCTTAGCGCAGGTCCCGGACCAGACGGCGGACCGTCCGGAACTGGCCTCGCGAGGCGCCATCCTGAAGTCGGCCTACGTGACCTTGGCCGCCCTGGAGTACCGCGACGCGGCCCGGAGCGCCCCGCAGGAGGCGAGCGCCCGCTATACGGGAGACCTGAACCGCCTGAGCCGCGAGGAAGCGAAGAACCTGGCCATCAACCCCGTAACCCTTCAGGAAACCGGCTGGGCCACGAAGCTGTTGGGCGTCGCGGCGCTCGGCGGGATCGGCTACGCCGTTTACAAGAACCGCGAAGAGCTGGGGATCGTCCGTCAACGCAGAGAAGAGACGCGCGTCCCGCCCCAGCCTCCGCCCCCCCCTCCCGATCCCATACCGGATACCGCGCCCGACACCAGGCCGGTACCCTTGCCCGGGCCCCTGCCGAAACCCGAACCGACGCCGCGCTGTCCGACCGGACAGACCTGGGGCGAGGCTCCCTGGATGCCGCGGATGATGCCGAGCTGCGGTCCCAGGGAAGCCACCGAGCTCTGCGCCGCCCGCCACAAAGCGGCGCGTGAGCGCACGCGGGGACGGTGCATCCCCATCGTCATCACCCCGCCGCCGCCGCAAAGGAAAGGCGGCACCTATATCGTGGAAATCCCGGTGTCCGCCCGGGTCTCCGGCCTGTATGAGTCGCTGGACGGCCTGGAAGGCCGGCTGGCGAGCGCGGAACTCAGCGCGGACCAGACCGCGGAGCTCCGACATCAGATGGGCTCCTTGTACGAACGCCTGGCCGACGCGGCGACGACTCCCAAGGCCGCGCCTCCGGAGCCCGAGCCGGAGAAACCAGCCAAGGAAACCGCCCGAGAGCTCGATTCTCAGGAGAAGGCGATGCGCAAGCAGCTCGACCGCGACCGGGCCAGGAATCGCAAATAGTTGTATAATTCCTCTTCGTTTTCGAGCCCGTAGCTCAGGGGTAGAGCATTCGCCTTTTAAGCGAGAGGCCGTGGGTTCGAATCCCACCGGGCTCAAGATCGCCGCCTCCATCGTCTAACGGTTAGGACGTGGCCCTTTCAAGGCCAAAACAGGGGTTCGATTCCCCTTGGAGGCAAACCGTTTTCTCGGGAATGAAAAAACCGCTTCGAATCGTGCTCGGGGGAGCCAGCGGACGCATGGGCCGGCAGGTGGCGGCCGTGGCGTCGTCGGACCCCCGTTTCTCCATCGTGGGCGGAGTCGGACTCGGCACTACCGCGATGCTCCCCGGACTGCTGGAGCACGCCGATGTGCTGGTGGATTTCAGCGCTCCGGACGCCTCCATCGCCTTCCTGCAGGCGGCCCGGAGGGCCGGGGTCCCGGCGGTCATCGGCACGACGGGGTTCACGGACCGCCAGAAAGCCCTGCTCCGCGGAGCCTCCCGGAAGATCCCGGTCTTCTTCTCGCCGAATATGAGCCCCGGGATGAATCTCGTGTTCGCGCTGGCCCGGCTGGCCGCCGGGGTCCTGCCCCGCTACGATGCCGCGATCTCCGAATCCCATCACACCCGCAAGAAGGACGCCCCCTCCGGGACCGCCCTGCGCCTGGCCGAAGCCGTGCGGGAAGGCCGGTGCGGCGGGCCCGCGGTCCCTACGGTCAGCATCCGGGCCGGGGACATCGTGGGAGACCATACCCTGCTCCTGGCGGGCCCCGACGAACGGATCGAGCTGACCCACCGGGCCGGGTCCCGCTCCGTCTTCGCGCGGGGCGCGCTCGAGGCCGCGCGCTGGCTCCGGGGCCGCCAGCCCGGCCTTTACGGCATGCGGGACCTGCTGGGATTATGATGGACGCCAAGACCGTCAAGGCCTGGCTCACGGACCTCTTCAGCGACGAGGAAGACCCGAACGAGCCCGCCTACGACCCCGTGCATGTCGGCGGCGTGGTCATCATCAGCATGGCGGGCATCGGAGGCCTCTATTGGCTGCTGTGGACCCTTCTGGTGTTCGAAGGCGGGCTGTTCGTGAAGCTGAGCGCCGCGGCCCAGGTCCTCTTCACCTCCAAGACCCTGCGGGATTTCGGCTACGTGGGGAGCCCCTACGAGATGGGGGTGTTCGAGGGCTGGGTCGGGAACCTCGTCGCGCTCGTCCTCTGCGGGGTCGTGCTGGCCGCGCTCTACCGCATCCGCCGGGAGGCCCGGCCATGACGCCCATGAAGACCACGACGACGCGGCTGGCGGAGATGAAGCGCCGCGGCGAACCCATCGTCGCCTTGACCGCTTATGACGCGCCCACGGCCGCCCTGCTCGACGGCGCCGGGGTGGACGTGCTCCTGGTCGGGGACTCGGTCGGCAACGTCAAGCTGGGCTACGGGAACACCCTGCCCGTTACGGTGGAGGAGATGCTGCACCATGTCCGCGCGGTGCGTCGGGGGAACTCCCGGGCGCTGCTGGTGGCGGACATGCCGTATCTTTCCTACGAACTGGACCCCGCGGACGCCCTGCGCAACGCCGGACGACTCATCAAGGACGGCGGCGCGGAGGCCGTGAAGCTGGAAGGCGGCCTCGCGGTGGCCCCGGTCATCAAGGAGCTCCTCCGGGTCAACATCCCGGTCATGGGGCATCTCGGCCTCACCCCCCAGGCCGTCAACCGCCTGGGAGGCTACAAGGTGCAGGGACGCGATCCCCGCGACGCGGAGAGGCTGGTCACCGACGCCCGCATCCTGGAGGGCGCGGGGATCTTCGCCCTGGTGCTGGAGTGCGTGCCCGCGGACCTGGCCGCGGCCGTCACGAGCAAGGTCTCCGTCCCGACCATCGGCATCGGCGCCGGGCCCGGCTGCGACGGGCAGATCCTCGTGGTCGACGACCTGCTCGGGCTGGGCGCGTCCCCGGCCCCGAGTTTCGTGCGCCGCTACGCCGACCTGAGGCCGGTGATGGAGGATGCCGTCCGCCGCTACGCCGCGGACGTGCGCTCCCGCGCCTTCCCGGGGAAGGCGCATTCCTACGGAGCGGCCCGGCCCAAGGCCCGGGCGGCCCGCTGAACCGGTGACGGCCCTCCTCCTCCTGCTCCCCGCCCTGGCCCTCCTCCTGCTCGCCGCCTGCTGGTGGGGCTCCGACATCATCCTGCACCCGCCCAAGATGCTGCCCAACGTGGTCTTTCCGGAGCAGTTCGGGCTGCCGCATGAGAAGATCTCCTTCCGCACCGACGACGGCCTCACCCTCCGGGGCTGGATCATCCCGGCGTCCTTCCCCACCCCGCGCTCCCTCTTCCTGTGCCACGGCTGGGGCGACAACAAGGGGGACATACTGCGCCGCTTCCATTTCCTGGCCGACCGCTACAACCTGTTCTGCTTCGACAGCCGGGGACACGGAGAGAGCGACGGGACCTTCACCACCATCGGGCATCTGGAGGCCGTCGATTTCGAGGCCGCCCTGCGCTTCCTGAAGGAGGCCCGTCCGGCCTGGGTGGAGCGGCTGGGACTCATCGGCCTGTCCATGGGCGCCGCCATGGGGATCCACGGGATGGCGCGCCACCCGGAGTTCCGCTGCGCGGTGCTGGAATCCCCCTTCCGCTCCGTCGAACGGGTCGTCCACCAGTTCTCGGCGACCCACTACCACCTGCCGTACTTCCCATTCACCTGGCTGACCCTGCGCATCCTGCGCCTGCGCCTCGGCGCCGATCCGGAGCCCACCAGTCCCATCTATCACATCGCAGGCGCGTCCGGCCGCCCCCTGCTTTTCATCGCCGGGGAGTTGGACGCCCTGATGCCGCTGTCCGAGGTCCAGGCTCTACACGCCGCCGCGCGCGACCCCAAGAGCCTCTGGGTCGTTCCCGGCGCGGGCCACGGCGCCTGCCAGGAGACTGCGGGGGACGAGTACGCGCGGCGCATCCGGGAGTTCTTCGATGCGCACCTCTGAGGCCCGCATGCGGACCGTCTCCAGCCCCGCCGCCATGCGCAGGCTGAGCGCCCGGTGGCGCGCGCGCGGGCTCAGCGTGGGGTTCGTCCCGACCATGGGCGCACTCCACCGCGGCCACCTGTCCCTGGTGGAGCGGGCCCGCGCGGAGAACGATAGGGTCGTGGTCTCGGTCTTCGTCAACCCGACCCAGTTCGGGCCGCAGGAGGATTTCTCCCGCTATCCCCGCCCCTTCCGGCGGGACGCGTCGCTCTGCCGGAAGGCCGGCGCGGACGCGCTCTACCATCCCGCCCCGGGCGTGATGTATCCCCCGGGGTTCTCCACCTTCGTCGAGATCCCGGACCTCTCGGCTCCGCTCTGCGGGCGGTCCCGGCCGGGCCATTTCCGCGGGGTCGCGACGGTGGTCCTAAAACTGCTGAACCAGGTCTCCCCGGACCGGCTCTACCTGGGCGAGAAAGATTTCCAGCAGCTCACGGTCCTGCGCCGGATGGTGCGCGATCTCGATCTCCCGGTCGCCGTCCGCGGATGCCGGATCCACCGGGAGCGGGACGGCCTGGCGATGTCCAGCAGGAACGCCTATCTGACCCCGCAGGAACGGGCGCTGGCGCCGCGCCTGCGGGCGGCCCTGGGACTGTGCGCCGCCGCGGCGCGGCGCGGCTCGGCTCCGGCCGCGGCCCTCGGCGCGGGACGCCGCGCCCTGCGCGCCATCCCGGGAGTCCGGCTGGAGTATCTCGAGCTGGTGGACCCGGAAACGCTCCAGCCCGTGCGCCGGCTGCGCGGGAAGATGCGGCTCCTGACCGCGCTCCGGATCGGACGGACCCGTCTTATCGACAACATTGCCATTAAGGTATAATGGCGCCGCCGAAATCAGGCCACGGGGGCATCATTTTGAACCACGCACTCCTTCTGGTTGCCGTCCCTTTTCTGGCCGCATCCATCGCCGCCGCCCCCGCCGCGGATCCCGGACCCGCGGAAGCCGCTTCCACGCAGGTCTCCGAGACCCCGGCCTACCGCGCCGCTTCGGTCCTGGTCACGGGCCTCGGCCCGGAAGCCGTCCCCATCCTCCAGGATCGGGGGATCATCCTGTTCTCGGGAGACGCCAAACGCGGCCGCCAGGTCCTCCATGTCCAGCGGCCGCTGTTCGAGAGCCTGGCGCGGCACGCCGACGCCTGGCAGCTCTTCCTGGCCGCGGCCGAACAGAGCCGCAGCGGCTCCGAGCCCGCCGCCGATCTCCGTTCCCTCCGCTCCCTGCAGGCCTTGCCCCTGGCGGGCTTCATGACGGTCCCCGTGCGCGCCGCGGTGGATATCCTGGCCAACCGCGCCTTCCACTTGGGCGCCCTCGGGCCCAAGCTTGGGCCAGCCTCCGGCCAGCCCCCCCTTTTGGAGACCGCCTGGGGGGCCGCTTTCTCGGCCGAGACCCATCTGCCGGTACTCGGCGACCCCGCGACCGTGGCCGAGGATTTCTTCCTCCGGCATCTGTCCGGTCCCGACCCCTCCCCGTCGCGCAGCCACTTCCTGTCCCACGTCCGATCCGTGCACCAGAAAGACCTCGCGGCCCCGCTCGCGGGCGACCTGGTCTCCGGGAAGCCCTCGGCGGAGACCCTCTCCTGGGTGACCCGCTATCTCCGGGAGCAGCTCGCGCTCTGGAACGTCCTCGGCGCCGCGAAGCGTCTGGAATCCGTCGAACGCTCGACCTCCCTGCGCAAGGAACTGGCGGAGCTCCGGACGGTCCTCACCCCTCTAGCCGCGAAGCCGGGACTCCGGGAAGAGTTCGACGCCGCCTTGAAGGCCTCCGGGCCTCGCCCCCGCGGTCGCTTCACCGTCTCCGAGCTGCACGTCCATTCCGCGGACCGGGACGGGACCCTCGACCTGGAGGATACCGCGGTCGTCAGCATCGCCTACTGGGTCGACGGGCTGGCTCCCACGGAGAGCGCCCGCGTCACGGAAGCGGGATTCCTGGACCTGGGTGAAAGCGGCATCGCGCACCGGACCCTTCAGGAGACCGAACGGATGAACGGCGGCCCCTACCTCTTCTCCGCCCAGGTCCCCGTCGACAGGACCGGACCGCTCCGCTATCGCTTCCACCTTCAGGCCGGCGCGCTGGCCCCCATCTCGCGAGAGACGGATATCCCGGTCTCACCGTCCTTGCCCCAGCAGCTGCTCGCCGCGGCCGGCGCCCAGCAGGAGACCGTGTCGTGCCAGTTCGAGGACTCGGAGGCCCTCAGCGAGGCCGTCGAGAAGGAACTCGAGCCCCTCTCCGCCCAGCCCCAGTTCAAGCGCCTCGCCGCTTCCGTCCGCAAGAACGCGGCCGACGTCGCCCTGCTGCCGGCGGCGCTGGAGAAGGTCCAGGGCGCCCTGGAACCCAGCCGCCTGTACGCCTCGGGCGAGCAATGCACCTTCCGCTCCGATCGGGCGGAGCACGGCTTGACGGCCCTGGCCGGGCTTCCCGCCGGCTGCGACGCGCGGCCGGAAGGCGCCTCCAACCTCAGCCGGGAGCTGCTCCGCCTGCACCGCGTCGCCGAGGAGCGCCGGCTCCGGCAGGATGCTTTCCGCAAGACGGTCGCCGAGGCCCGGAGCCTGGAAGCCGCCTGCCGCCCCGACGACGCGGCCCAGACCTACGCGGCGGCCATGGCCCTCCTCGAAGCCGACCCCGAATCCCGCTGCGGCGAACTGGAGCAGCAGTTCACGACCATCCGGCTGCTGGACCTGCCCAGGACCGGCTCGATGACGGAACTCGGCAGGATCTACGACTCCCTCGTGGAGCGGGCCTCGCGATATTTCTCCGTGGGGGATTATCGGGGCGCCATCGAGATCACCGCCCCGCTGCTCTCGATCCTGGACGCCCTGCCCAGCCGCTGCCACGAACGGCAGCGCGCGGCGGCCGCCAAGACGGCGGAGGCCGCCGGCGTGGCGCTGGGCCCGCTCGACCCCAAGCGCGCCGCCGCGGTCCTGCCCGCGGCGAACCCCGCCAAATACGTCGAATCCATCCGCGCCGAGTGGGAAGAGCGGCGCCGGAAGGCTCGCGCGGCGCGGGAACGGGCCCGCCTCCAGGAGTCGCCCGTCGCCCCGCTGGAAGAGTCCGAAACGCCGGCCGACAAGCCGGCGGGGGAGCCGCGATGAACGCCCTTCTCCTCACCCTGCTGTTCACGATCTCCAGCCCGGCAGCCGCCGAGTCCCCGGCGCCCGCGGCATCCGAGGCCCCGAAGACGGCCGCCGCAAATGCCCCCAAAGCCGCTCCGGCCCCGTCCGCTTCCCGAAGCCGCGGCCGGACCGCCGCGGTGAAACCGGCCCGCAAGCCCGCTCCCGAAAGCGGCAGCGAATCCCTCCCCGGGACGCCGGCACCCGAGCCCGAGGCGCGGGCGCCCCTGGCCGCGCCGGCGGCCCCCCGACCCCGCCGGAAAGCCCCCTCGGCGGAGCCCGCCGCGCCGCCCCCGGCGGTCGCCGCCTCCGCTTCCCCCCGCGACGTGCTGACCACGGCGGGTCTCGTCCTCGAGCCTTCCCAGCCCGGACTCCGCGTCCTGGAACGCCTTCCGGACTCCGAAGCCGCGGGAGTGGGGCTGCTCGCCGGAGACCTTCTCCTGTACCTCAACGGCAGGCGGATGAAGACCCCCGCCGATGCGGCCCGGGCGCTCCAGGTCTGGCAGCCGGGGACCCGCCTCTCCGCGGTGGTCAGCCGCAACGGAGGGATCACGGCCCTGCAGACCGATCCGGTCAAGCCGCGCCTCCCGGAAACGCGCACCGCGGCGGCGCTGACCCCGATGGAATCGAGCCTCCGCGACAAGCGTCTCTCCGACACCCGCAAGGCCGCCCCGGCCTCCGCGGCCGACATGAAGGCCCTGGGGTTCCGCATCAACCCGGCCGAGCGGATCTGGGTCCGGTTCCCGAAAGGCCTTCCCGCCGCCCTGCAGACGGGCGACGTGATCGAGGGGGAGACCAGCACCTCCATGGCCACCAGCCCCAAGCTGGACTTCCTGGCGATACCTCGCGGCAGCCGCGTGTGGGCGCAAGCCGTCTCCGTGACCGAGGACGGCCCGGTCCGGAGCGTGCGCCTCCACGTCTACAAAATCGGTCTCGCGGGTGGGAAGACCTACCCCTGCTCCGCGATCGTCTGGAACATCATGGGGGAGAAGTCCCTGGCTCGCGTCGCTCCCGGCGGAGTCCTTATTTCCGCTCCGGAAGAGGACGACCCCTATCTGCTCGACCCGGACCAGAACGTGCAGATCGAGTTCCTGGAGGCCTTCACCCTCTATGAGCCCAGGTCCTTCTTCCAGGCCGGGCCGGGGATCTGGTTCCGGACCGCCGGCGGCGGCGAAGGCCTCGAGGTGACGCACGTCATCGCAGGCCGCGCCGCGGAACGCGCCGGGATACGCAAAGGCGACCGCGTGCTCCAGATCGCGCGCATCCCGGTGACGAAGCTCGGGTTCTCCGAGGCCATCGGCCGGCTCTACGGGGAAGCGGGCTCAGCCGTCGAACTGCAGGTCCTGCGCCAGGGGCGCTCCGACCCGGAGCGGGCGTCTTTGCAGCGGGGCGTCGTCTTCCGCAACGGACTCGGGATCTCGGTGGGCTCCAAGGGCGACGGGGCGACCCGCCTGACCCAGGTGGAGGCGGGCTCGCCCGCGCACGCAGCCGGCCTGCGGGAGGGCGACAGCCTCCTCCGGATCGGCGACGAGCCGGCGGAAGGCCTGCCGGACTCCGCCCTCAAGAAGCTCCTGGCCGCCGCCGCCCAGGCCGGCGGCGCCTTCTCGATAATCTCGGACAAGGGCAAGCCCCGCACGGTCAAACTCAAGTCCGGCTGGTATTCCGTGCCGCTGGACGCGACCTCGCAGCTGAAAGCCTTCCCCCTCGCGCACTAACGGCTGATGGAAATAGACTTGGCGGACTCCCGTCAGATCTCCATCGGCCATCTTCCGTAATAAGAGACTCCCTCAAATCGGCTTGTCGCACCCTTTCCGCGGTTTCACAATCCCACCGTGCGCCTTCTTGGCATGCCTGATCCATGAGGGCCCATGAACTTTGCTTATCGAGTCATCCTCATCCTCCAGAGCACGTTCAAGGAGAGGAACGCAGCGAGGGTCATGCAAATGAGAGATGCACTCAAACGCTGCACAACGGATGCCCGCAGAACGATCTTTCACCGCCTTGATAAGTATCCCGAATATCCCCTTTCCCAGACCTGGAATCCGCCATGCCATCACTTTCAAGGCATGCAGGCACCAAATGCGCACTTCTTCGTTTCGATCATTCCTCGCATAGCGCTTCAAGTTTGGGATAGCCTTGGATTGCGGGGCCATTTTCAAGGCCCATGCAGCGTTAGCTCGCACCGTCTCGTTGCCAACCCGAAGTTGCTTTAAGAGGAAATTGCACACCAAATTATTTTCGCCCATAGAGGAAATCACATTGATCGCGGAATCCGCCGAAATGCTTGGGAAACCAGACCACCCCAGAAGGCAAGGGAGCAACGGCTCGATACACTCCGGGGATTTCAATTTCTTCAGTTTGGCTTCGGCCCGCCGAGCCTTAGCCTCTGTGCCAGAGGAGATGTCTGTGATGAGCCTTCGCAGGGCACCATTCATCTCAATGCGGGAGTGGATACGAAAGCTCGGCCACGCCAAATGACGACATCGATCCGCGCGTCGCTGGGGTTAACGTCCGGATTATGAAAATTCCGTTCGACTTTTGGGGGAGCCACAACACCGCCGACCACGCTGGTTTCCAGCACGAAATCGCGTGCTTGAGCTATGGCCTTGTCACGCGTTTTGCGTTCCGTATCCGTCAATTGCTGCCAAAGGGCATCCATCATTTCAAACCCCTCGCCGACGGTGACCGGCCTAAACACATTCTTCTTGACGGATTTCTGAAGCCCTCCACCTTGGGCCTGGACCACAACGCTCGTCATGCCGCCTTCTGCTAGAGCTGTTTCCGCCTTTCGGGCAAAGGGCATGATCTGCTCATCTTCCCACTTCTTAGCTAATGCTCGAAAAACGTCCCCCTTCGGCTGCAATTCCGCGTATTTTCTCCTCCAAGCCGCCAA